>JAJRYG010000054.1 GCA_024275915.1 Gammaproteobacteria bacterium | reverse complement strand
TACTTCCCCCTTGGCGGCCTGGACCTCTATCCTGAAGGGATTGCCAAATGAGTGGTGCCCACCCGATCAAGGGAAGAGCCAGAATTATTATCCACATCTTCCTGAAAACTTGATTGGGCACAGAAAAAACGTGAATGCCGTCACGATTAATAGTCTGATAATTTTGACGGTCAGAATAAAACGTTGGAACAATGCATGAAATAACTGTCTGGATTTTAAAAAAAATGGATTTAACAAATCCTCGGCAGGGGATCATCTTCCAGTTCTTGCAACAGCCGCTGACCGCCCAGTCGGGTTTGCAGGATCACGCCTGACGTCTTGCTTACCGTACCTATGATGGCGGCCTGCTTGCCCTGCGGCAGTTGCTGCCAGAGATGCAGGGCTTCCTCGGCTACCTCGGGGGCGAGGATGGCGACCACCCGGCCCTCGCAGGCCAGGTAAAGGGGATCGAAGCCGAGGATCTCGCACACGGTTTGTACCGCGTCATGCACGGGGATGGCCTTCTCCTCGACCAGGATCCCCTGCCCGGTGGCCTGGTGGATTTCATGCAGTACCGTAGCCAAGCCACCGCGGGTGGGGTCACGCATGAAGCGCAGGCCGGGCAATGAATAAAATAGCCGGGTCAGAGGCAGGACACAGGCTGCGTCGGATTTAAGATTGCCATGCAAACCAAACTGTTCGCGGGCAAGCATCACGGCAGTACCATGATCGCCAACCGGACCACTGACCAGGATACGATCGCCTTTTTGTATTCTGTCCATACCGAGTTGTAATCCCGGCTGTCTGATACCAATGCCTGTCGTGGCAAGGTAAAGATCACCACCCCGGCCCTTTGGCACAACCTTGGTGTCTCCGGCAACCACTTTTGTCTTTTCGGCGGCTGCGGCTTTTGCCAGACTGGCGATAATGCATTCCAGTTTCCTGATTTCCATGCCTTCTTCGATGATGGCATTCAATGTCAGGTAGCGGGGCTCGGCACCCGCCACGGCCAGATCATTGAGCGTGCCATGCACGGCCAGGGAGCCGATGTCACCACCGGGAAAGATCAGGGGCTGCACGGTAAAGCCATCGGTGGTCACCATCGGTTCTCCATCCAGTTCAGGCAGCACCGCGGCATCGGCCTGAATGTCCAGCAGAGGATTGCCCAGATGACGGGCAAACAGATCCCGGATCAGCTCGCGCATGAAGCGACCACCATTGCCATGAGCCAGACCGATATGGGTGGCTTCGTTCATGCTCCCGACCTTGTCGCCGCTTCGAGGATCTGCCCGGCACACAGGCCACCATCATTGCAGGGGATCTGCCGATTCATGTGTATTTCGAATCCCTGCCGTTGACAGTGATCGAAGACCTGTTCCACGAGTCGGCGGTTCTGAAACACCCCGCCAGCCAGCCCGATACGAAAATCACCGTGTCTCTCACGCAGCCGGTCCGCCTGGGCGGTCAGGGTGGCGGCCAGGATGCCATGAAAACGCGAGACTCGCTGTTCCAGGGTCACGCTGTCATCCTGCAACAGGGGCAGAAGCGCGGCCCAGTCTGCCTGCAACACACCGTGTTCATCGTCTTGCAGGGGCAAGGGCATTTCATCGCGGGCTTCGGTTGCC
The DNA here is from genome assembly GCA_024275915.1 of Gammaproteobacteria bacterium. GTDB lineage: Bacteria > Pseudomonadota > Gammaproteobacteria > UBA6429 > Thiohalophilaceae > JAJRYG01. The sequence continues at coordinate 43,494 of JAJRYG010000054.1, read as the reverse complement.
AGGGTTTCCAGCCACAGGGGGCCTTGGCCTTCAAAGCTGTATTCCTCCATCTGTCCCGTGATGGCAGCGACGGCATCGAACAGACGTCCCACCGAAGTTGTCGTCGGGCAGTTGAAGCGTTTTTGCCAGGCCTGATACAGCAAGGCAAGATCCTGCCTGACAGGACAGTCCTCCTCTGCCTCCCAGCACAGGGCGGCGGCGCTGCGCCAGGCCTGGCGGCCCGCCTTTTCACCTCCCGGCAGATGAAACGGCCTGAAGCTTGCCACACGAAGCCAGTGGCCGGGCCGCCCCAGCAAGGCTTCTCCACCCCAGAGGGTGCCATCTTCACCGTAACCGGCACCATCCCAGGTAAAGACAAGCCAGGGCCGGCGGGCGTCGGCTGTGCCGTCTTCCTGCTCCAGCACCACTGCACTGGCATGGGCATGATGATGAAATACACTAATCCACGGCAGGCCTTGCTGTTGGACCCAGCGACGGGAGGCATAATCGGGGTGTGCGTCACAGACGAGCAGCTCGGCACGGACACCGTACAGGTTCTGAAGATGGGTGATGGTGTGCTGAAAATGTTGCAGGCTGCGCGGTGAATCCAGATCCCCCACATGCGCGGAGATCACCAGCCGTCGGCCCCAGGCCAGGGCCACGGTATTCTTCATGTGCCCGCCGACCGCCAGCATGGGGCTGGCCAGTCCCCGGGGCAGGCTCAGTTCCACCGGTACCGTGCCCCGCCCCAGGCGCAGGGGCATGGCCCTGTTGTTCATGATTCTGAAAACACTGTCATCGGCAGCGTGCAGGATGGGCCGGTCATGATGCAGAAAACCATCAGCCACCTGGGTCAGCAACTGCTCGGCCTGCTGATTGTCGCTGATCACCGGCTCACCACTGAGGTTGGCCGAGGTGGCCACCAGGGGTGCAGCGAAATCCTGCAACAGCAGGTAATGCAGGGGGCTGTAGGGCAAGATGACACCCAGCGAGTCGGTTGCCGGTGCGATGGCGTATGATAAAGGTCGAGCCGTCCCGGTTTTCTGCCGCCTTTTTTCGAGCAGAAGGATGGGCCGATGGGGATCACGCAATAGCTCTTCGGCCTTTGCAGTTAGCTGAACATGCTGACGAAGCTCGCCCAGTTCATCCTCTCCGCTTGCAGGAAACATCACCGCCAGAGGCTTGTGGGGCCGCTGCTTGCGCTGGCGCAGTTGCCGCACGGCAACATCACTTCGGGCGTCACACATGAAGTGATAACCACCGATGCCCTTGACGGCAAGAATGCCGTCCTGCCTCAACAGGGCCAGGGCCTGTTGCAAGGCGGCTTCGTTGCCTGCAGTGGTCTGCCCATGCTGGCTGAAACTCAGCTGTGGCCCGCAGTCGGCACAGGCGACGGGCTGGGCATGAAAGCGGCGATCCTCCGGGTCCGTGTATTCCTTCTGGCAGGCCGCACACAGGGCAAAGCCGGCCATGCCGGTGTTGGCACGATCATAAGGCAGCTTGTGGATCAGGGTGTAGCGGGGCCCACAGCGGGTACAGTTGATGAAGGGATAACGGTAGCGGCGATCCTGTGGATCGGTCATCTCCGCCAGACAGTCGGGACACACCGCGTAATCGGTGGGCACATGAATTTCAGCTTGGTGTCGATTGTCACTGGGCAGGATGTCAAACCCCTTGCACGCTTGCACCGGCACAGGTACCTGGGTCAGCAGGACGGGACGGGCCACGGCGGGTGCCTGGTGCAGCAAGGCCTGAATGAATCGTTCGATAACAACCGCCTCCCCCTGGGCATGCACCTGCACTTCGCCACGGCAGTTGCGCACCCAGCCCTGCAGGCCTGCCTGCCTTGCCATACGGAAAACAAAGGGTCGAAACCCCACGCCCTGCACCTGCCCACCCAGTCGCAACCGGCAGGCCTGCTGGTGTTTCAGCTTGGTTGCAAAATGGTTCATGAGTCCGTCTTCACCTGAGGGACTAGGCCCATCGCACCGATAGTCCAGTCATCGTCACCTACCCCGCCCATTGGACCTGAGTCCGGATCAAAAAACATGCTGGCTGAAATCATCCTGATTCAAACCGCCTTGCGCAAGCCACTGGCCCACCAGATCCGGCAGGCACCTTCGTCGGAAACCATGCAGGGGCCAACCGGCTGGCGGGGCGTACAGGCCTTGCCGTACAGGCGGCACTGATTCGGATAACGCTGACCAAGGACCACCTTGGCACAGTCACAGCCGGCGGGCATGTCGTCTGCGCGTTTTTTCAGGTTGTCGTGACAGACGGGAAACTGCCGTCTGGCATCCTGGCTCTGGTAAGCCGCCTTGAGGGCATAACCCGATGCAGCAATCTTGCCGATACCCCGCCAGGGGCTGTCGATGATGTCGAAACTTCCCTGCAGACACTGCCGGGCCCCGGGATTACCCTGGGGCAGCACTACCCGAGGATAGCAGTTGTCGAGAAAAATCCGCTTCTGCTGTTTTTGCCGCAGCACCGAATAGAAGGCGGCCAGCAGACTCTCGGCGTCGAAGCCGGCCACAGCCACCGGCATGCCGTGTTCATCGACAACGAACTGCCACTGTTCCGGCCCCATGGTGGCCGCCACGTGGCCAGGGGCAATGAGCGCATCGAAGGCAGGGCCATCAGGTTCATCCCGAGCATCGAGCAACATGGCCAGAGCAGGCCAGGTAAGGCGACCGGAGAGCAACAGAAACAGGTTGTCGGGCAGACCTTCCTGCACCATGGCCGCCACCGGCGCCATGGTGGTTTCGAAACCTGCGGCAAAGAACACCACGGCCAGGTCCGGATTATCCCTGGCCAGGCTGACGGCTTCCATGGGTGAGGCAATGGCACGGATGTCGGCCCCCTTGCTGCGAGCCTGCTCCAGACTGCGAGGCTGGTCTTTCTTCACGTTCACGGGCACGCGCAGCATATCGCCGAAGGCCAGCAGGATCAGATCCTGTTCCAGTGCGTATTGCATGGCCGTATGGATATCTTCTTCGGGGCAGACGCACACCGGGCAACCGGGACCGGGAATGAGTTCGATGTATTCGGGCAGCAGGCTGCGGATCCCGGCCATGCTGATGGCCCGTTCATGGCCGCCGCAGACATTCATGATGCGGAACCGGCCTGAAGGTTCCAGCTTTTGAATGGCCTGCAACCACTGACGGGCAGCCAGCGGCATGTTTACAGCCTGACTTGTGAGGTGGTTTGATCGATCCCTTGCTGCTCGGCCTGTCGTTCACTCATCCGGATTTCCAGCCAGTCGAGCCAGTCCTGCAGGCCTTCACCGGATCGGGCAGAGATCAGCATGACCGGTGCCAAATTGGCCAGCTTGCGCAGGTACTGCTCAGCCCTGTCAGGCTCGAAGTCGTCCAGTACGGCCAGCAGGTCGGTCTTGCTCAGCAGCAGCAGATCGGTGGTACGAAACATTACCGGGTACTTGGCCGGCTTGTCGTCACCTTCGGTGACCGACAGCAGGGTAACATTGTGGTGCTGGCCAAGGTCAAAACTGGCCGGACAAACCAGGTTGCCCACGTTCTCGATGAAGACGATATCCAGATCCGACAGTTTCAGCTTGTGCAGGGCATCGTGAACCATGTGGGCATCGAGATGGCAGGCGCTGCCGGTGGTGATCTGTATGGCAGCCACACCTTTGGCGCGAATGCGTTCGGCATCGTTTTCCGTTTCCAGATCCCCTTCCACCACGGCGATGCGGTAATGATCTTTCAGGGCATCGATGGTCGCCTCCAGCAGGGCCGTCTTGCCCGATCCGGGTGAGGACATGAGATTTATGGCCAGCACACCATGCCTGTCGAAATGCTCGCGGTTGTGTCTGGCCTGGTGATCGTTTTCACTCAGCAGTCCCTTGAGTACATCGATGGACTGTTTGCCCTCGCTGGTCTTTTCCAGCCGGCCACCGGGTTTCAACAGATGTGCATTGCCATGGGTTACGTTGCAGCCACAGGTGTCACACATAGCCTCATCCTCGCTGTTTGATATTTATGCAATTATCGGGTTATTGCTGACGATTCGATTTCGATTCTTGTCAGTAGCAGTTCATCGCCACTGATGAGCCGTGTCTGCCAGTTGCCGCAGGCCCGGCAGCTCAGGTTGCCAGCCTCGGCATCCGACTCGGAGCCACAGCGCTCACACAGTACACGCAGTGGCCGGGTCTGTATCAGCAGACGGGCGCCCTGGGCAATGCTGCCCTGGCTGACGACAGGAAAAGCGTGCTGCATCAAGGCGGGTTCGACCCCCGACAGCTCTCCCACCTGCAGTTCGATGAGACTCACGAAACCACTGCCCTGTTCACTGACGATGGCCGCCACCTGGCGCAGCAGGCTCTGGCATAGCGACAACTCATGCATGATCCGGATCCGCGCACTCCGCGGCCTCCAGCGCCGCCATCTGCTCGTGCAGTTCCCAGCTCCGCTGTGCCGCCTCGGCGTGGATCTTCTGGATGGCATAGCCCACGTGCACCATTACGTGGTCCCCCACCTGCAGGCCCTGATCCCGGAGCAGGAACAGGCTCACCTGCCGCTCGATGCCGCCGCGGCGGCATTGAGCCAGGCTGCCGTTAATTTAGATGATCTGCATGGGCAGGGCCAGGCACATGTACCGTCAACACCTCATCACGAAATACCTCTGAAACGCCCTGACGGCACAAACAAGGGAGCGATGGCGAAACAGCTGTGCCACTGTCAGGTCGATGTGTAAAAAATAGCACAAGGTCCCCTGTGTCAGTCTACACCCGGAACCAGATGACAGGCCACCTGTTTGCCATCGGCAGTACGACGCACGGACGGGTATTCGGTGTGGCAGCGCGGCTCGGCCAGCGGACAGCGGGGGTGATAATGACAGCCCGTGGGCGGGTTGATGGCCGAGGGAATTTCGCCTTCGAGCACGATTTTCGCCTCGCCGCGCTTGCCCTCGATGCGCGGCACAGCCGCCAGCAGGGCCTGGGTATAGGGATGGGACGGGGTATCGATCACCATGGCGACCGGTCCCTGCTCAATGATGCGGCCGAGGTACATGACGGCCACTTGGTGAGCCAGGTATTCCACGACCGAGATGTTATGGGTGATGAACAGATAGCTCAGGCCGATCTGTTCCTGCAGGGACTTGAACAGGTTGAGAGTCTGCGCCTGCACCGAGACATCCAGCGCACTGGTGGGTTCGTCACAGACCAGCAGGGCCGGCTCCACCGCCAGGGAACGGGCGATGCAGATGCGCTGGCGCTGGCCACCGGAAAACTCGTGGGGATAGCGCTCCGCCGCCGATTCGGGCAGGCCGACAAAATTCAGCAGCGCGGTCACCCGTTCGGCCCGCTCCTGCTCGCTGCGCACCACACCCTGGGCTCGCATGCCCTCTTCAAGGATGCGCCGCACCAGCATGCGCGGATTCATGGAGGCGAAGGGATCCTGGAAGATGAGCTGCATCCTTGCCCGCAGCCTGCGCAGAGACTCGCCCGACAGTTCGGTGAGTTCCTTCCCCATGAAGCGCACATGGCCGGCCGTGGGCCGGATGAGCTGCAACAGGGCCTTGCCCACGGTCGTCTTACCACAACCCGACTCACCCACCAGGGCCAAGGTCTGGCCCTTGCGAATCTGCAGGTTCACTCCGTCGACTGCATACACGTGACCCACGGTGCGTTTGAACAGGCCCTTGTGAATAGGAAAGTGGACCTTCAGGTCCTGTAGCTCCAGCAGCGGCTCACCCGCCGACTGGCTGGCCCGTTCCACAGAGCTTTTTGCCTCAGCAGGCGCGTGGCGAGTGAGGCTGGGCCTGTCATCAATGCTGGCATCGTACTGGTGACAGCGAATGCCGTGCGGATCGTCGTTTTCCAGAAACAGCCAGCGGGGCACCTGCTCGTAACAGCGCATCCAGGCATCGTCACAGCGTTCGGCAAAGCGGCAGCCGGTAAACTTCCTGTCCAGGGGCGGTACGCTGCCCTTGATGGTGTCCAGTTTCTGGCCCCGCTTGTGACTGCCGGGCACGGCGGCGAACAGCTTGCGGGTATAGGGATGCAGGGGGTTGCTGAACAGCTCGGCGCGGCGGGCCTGCTCCACCACCTGCCCGGCATACATCACTGCCACGTGATCCACGTTGTCGGCCACCACGCCAAGGTCATGGGTGATGAGCAGGATTGACATGCCCTGCTCCTGCTGGATCTTCGCCAGCAGATCCATCACCTGGGCCTGGATGGTCACGTCCAGTGCCGTGGTGGGTTCGTCGGCAATAAGCAGGTCGGGGCTGGCGGCCAGTGCCATGGCGATCATCACCCGTTGTTTCATGCCACCCGACAATTGATGGGGATAGTCGTTGAGCCGCCGGGAGGCCGAGGGAATGCCCACCGCATCCAGCAGACCGACGATGCGATCCTGCAGTGCCCGGCCCGCCAAGCCTTCGTGCAGCACCAGCACCTCGCCAATCTGCCGACCAATGGTCATCACCGGGTTCAGCGAGGTCATGGGCTCCTGGAAGATCATGCTGATACGGTTGCCGCGCACATGGCGCATCTGGCTTTCTGACTTGAGCAGCAGGTCCTCGCCCTGGAAATGGATCTGGCCGTTGACGATGTGCCCGGCCGGGCTGGGCACCAGTTGCAGGATGGACAGTGCAGTGATGGACTTGCCGCAACCGGACTCGCCCAACAGGGCAAAGGTTTCCCCCCGGCGGATATCGAAGCTCACGCCATCCACGGCACGCACGGGCCGGGCGGGATTGCCGAACCGTACCTGCAGATCCCGCACGCTGAGCAGGATGTGGTTCTGCTCATTCATCAGCGTGACTCCCGCAGACGCGGATCGAAGGCATCACGCACCGCATCGGAAAACAGGTTGGCCGGCAACACCAGCGCAAACATCAGCACGAAAGCCGCCACCAACGACCACCAGACCATGGGCTCGCGGGCCAGCTCCAGACGGGCGCCATTGATCATGTTGCCCCAGCTGATGGTGGAAGGATCCACACCGACCCCCACATAGGACAACACCGCCTCGGCCAGCACCAGGGCGCTGAAGTCCAGTACCACCATGATCAGCACGATGTGCATGACATTGGGCAGTACATGGCGGCCGAGGATGACGAAGTTCTTCACCCCCAGTGCGGTGGCGGCCTGGATGTAATCCAGCTCGCGCAGCTTGAGGGTCTCGGCCCGCAACAGCCGGCACAGGCCGGTCCAGCTGGTGATGCCAAGGATCACGCACAGGGCCAGCAGACGCAGATCGGCACGCTGGGTGCCGGTCGTGAACAGTTCGGGGTGGGTGGAGATATAAACCTGGATGGAAAGAATGGCCGCGGCGATGAGCAGCACTCCAGGAATGGAACTGAGCGTGGTGTACAGGTACTGGATGACATCATCCACCCAGCCACGGTAATAACCAGCCAGGATCCCCAGCAGGATGGCAAAAGGCAGCATGATGAGGGTGGTGAGGGTACCGATGACCAGGCCGGTGCGAATACTCTTGATGGACAGGTAGAGCACGTCCTTGCCCACCTTGTCGGTGCCAAACACGTGGTAGTACTTGCTCAGCATCCAGGCACTGGTGATGGCGATACTGAGCAGAATGAGGGTCAGAAACAGGCTGCGCCAGGGCAGTTCGGTCTGGCCTTTCCAGATCTGCCACCACAGGGCCATGACCTTCTGCTGGCTGGCACGGGCAATGCGCCAGGCCAGCAGCAGACACAGCAGCTTGCCAATGACGGCACCGAGCACGATGCCGATGAGACTGGTCCTGAGAATGTCCCCTGCCCTGTCCCTGGCCGGATCGGCCAGGTGGCGACCGCCGTAGACAAGACGCGGGTATTCCCGGCTCTGGCTACCATCGGCATGGGTGATGGTTTCCTTGCTGTACAGGTAGGCGGCAAAGGGGGCTGAATAGGTCTTTTCCTCCTGGCTGCGCAGGCGATCCAGCATCACATCCAGTACGCTCAGGGATTCCACCGAGTACTGTTGGTTATCATGGCCACTGTCAGGTAAAGGGGTTCGAAAGTGAATCGAATCGAGCATGCCGATACTGGCATAGGTCACCAGCACCACCAGCGAGATCATGGCGCGGCGCTGGCGGAATACCTGACGCCAGGGTTCCAGCAGATGCTTCTTCTGGTGGATGTAGCTGACCAGCAGGACAATGCCGGCAAACAGCACGAAGATCAGTTTGTCGGTGGTCAGATAGGCACTCTTGACTCCCAGCAGTTCCGGCCCCACAGCCAGCAGCAGGGTAATGAAGGATATGGCCAGCAGGGGCCTGAACCAGAATGCACTGAAGTATCTGTTCATGTCAGCCCAGCCCCGTATAGCCGATGTTCAGGAGAAGGCATGCGGACCACCCGGCTCTGCCGCAGGCCTGGCGTGTACATGAAAGCGTGTCGTGTCTCTTGCAACATGTCGTCAATCCAGCCTGATCCGGGGATCCACCAGGGTGTAGGAAATGTCGGTCATGATCAGGCCGACGATGTAGGCGACCGAGCCGAGGAATACCATGGCACGGACGATGGCAAAATCCTGCGACTGGATGGCGTCGATGGTGTAGCTGCCCAGGCCGGGAATGCCGAAGAAGGATTCGGTGAGCAGACTGCCCATGAACAACTGGGGAATGATCACCACGGCACCGGTGAGGATGGGGATCATGGCATTTTTCAGCACATGGCGAAACAGCACGCGCAGCTCAGACAAGCCCTTGGCACGGGCGGTGCGCACGTAGTCCTTGTTGATCTCTTCGAGAAAGATGGTTCGGTACCAGCGGGTGCCGGCGCCGATGCCGCCGATGACGCCTATGATCACCGGCAGGATCAGAAACTTGAAGCTGTTGAGCCCGGTATCATAACCGGAGATGGGTACCAGATGCAGCATCTTGCCCACCAGATACTGACCGCCGATGATGTAGAACAGGGCCGAGATGGACATGAGTACCACGCAGAGGATCACCCCCCACACATCCAGATAAGTACCGCGGAAGAAGGCCAGCAGCAGGGCAAAGGTAATGTTGAAGAGGATGCCGACGATGAACACCGGCACGGCAATAGCCAGACTGGGCCACATGCGTTGCAGGATGTCCTGGCCAATGTCACGGCCGTCGTCGGCACTGCCAAAGCGAAAGGCGAACAGGCTGACCGACTTGGTGAAGAAAATGGTGTCGGTGAATTTCCCTGCCCCTTCGGCCTTGTCGTTGTACAGCAGTGGCTTGTCATAACCACGATTGTGTTTCCATTTTTCAATGGCCTCCGGAGTCAGATGTTTCTCTCCAAGATGCATGCGCGCCATGTCGTCGGGGCTGTTGACCACGAAGAACAGGGTGAAGGTCAGCAGGTTGACACCGATGAGAATGGGTATGGCATAGAAAATGCGGCGAAGGATATAGGCAAACATTCAGTGTCCCTTCTGTGCCGCGGACTGGTGTTCCTGTCGCCGGTAGGCCATGACCGCGGGTACCAGGCTGATGATCATGATCAACAGCAACAGACCAATGGGCCAGACGACAGGCTTGTTCCAGGCCTTGCGCTTTTCTTCCCGCAGCGCCGGATCGAGGCGCTTGTACATCAGTGTGTTGTGGGCCATGAGATTGGGTTTGACGTTCATGTACCAGCTATGATGCAGGATAAACTGCTTGGGATGAAGCCCCCACAGCCAGGGCGCATCACGACGGGTGATTTCCACCATTGTGTCGATGATAGCCTGGCGCTCGGGTGAATTGGGCATGTTCTTCATCTGGTCGAACAGGCGATCAAACTCGGGATTTTCGTAATTGGCGGCGTTTTCACCATGATGCCTGACCTTGCCATTGGGACCATAGAGCAGGAACAGGAAATTTTCCGGATCTGGATAGTCCGCATTCCAGCCCCAGGTAAACAGCTGCGCATTGCCCTTGCGCATCTTTTCCTGAAAGCGGTTGTAGTCGGTATTGCGGATAACCAGCTCCAGATCGATCTTGCGAAACTGCTTGCGGAACCAGTCGAAGTTGGCCTTGTCTTCGGGGCCGCCACCGGTGATGTCCAGATGCAGCAACAAAGGCTTGCCGGTTTTGGCATTCCGGCCATTGGGATAGCCGGCCTCGGCCAGCAGGCGTTTGGCCTCTTCGATGGGCTTGCGCTGGGGCCGGCCGTTGACCCAGTCGTAGACATAAGGATTGATGCCCTCCCTGCCCTCACGGTGGCCGAAGATGCCCGGTGGAATGATGCCCTGGGCGGCGATACCACGGCCATTGGAGAAGATGGAGATGTATTCCTCGTAGTTGACGGCGATGGAAATGGCCCGGCGCAGCAGGCGGGCCCGCTGCGAATCCCCGCCCACCACCGGATCCAGCATGTTGAAGCCCAGGTAGAAGGTGGAGGTCTGTACCTCGGTCTGCAGCTGTATGCCCTTTTCCTTCATCAGGGGCGTCAGCTCCGTGTCACCGGAGCTGGTAAACTGAATGGCCTGATCGAAACTGTCGGAGCTGATCCCGGAGACATCGTAATAGCCCTGCAGGAACTTGTTCCAGTAGGGAATGGATTCCTTTTCCAGGCTGTAGATCACCTGGTCGATGAAGGGCAGCTTCTTGCCCGCATCCACCAGCAGGCCAGCTTCACGATCACCCGCCTCCCCTTCAGCGGGATAGTTCATGGCGTGGAAATTGGGATTACGCACCATGATCATCTGCCGGTTGGGATTGTTGACCGTCAGCATGTAGGCGCCGGTCCCCACCGGATACCAGTCCAGGGTAATGTTGAGCGACTGCATGGCCGGATAACTGTAGAACTGCTCGGCCTCCCAGGGCATCGGGGCAAAAAACGGCATGGCTAGCCAGTACAACAATTGCGGGTATTTGCCCTTGATCCGGATCCGGTAGGTCAGTTCATCGACCACTTCCACCCCTTCCAGGGGGTATTTGCGCAGATCGATCCACTGCTCCGAGCCCACTGCCTTGTCCACCTCGGCGAGGGTGGCGGCATAGTCTTTCAGACCCACGATGAACTCATTCATCAGGCCCTGGATAGGCGAGGTGTAACGTGGATGGGCCAGTCGCTTGATCTGATAGACATAATCTGCGGCAGTCAGGGTGCGGGATCCCGTGACCTTGAAATCCCGCAGGGTGCGGACATGTTCCAGCCTTGCCTCATCGAGATCTCGATACAGCAGCTGACCGGCCGCATCACGGGCAAAAGCAGGATGAGGCTGAAAGCGGATACCGGGCTTGATGTGGATGGTATAGACGCTGTAGGCAATGTCTTTTGCTTCGGCATCCCTTGCCAACACCTGTCCACTGGCATCGAGGTAGGTCACCTCCGGCATCTGGCTGGCGGTCAGGGGGCTGAGCGTGTAGGGCCGCTTGAGATAATGGTATTGCAGTGGTGGCTCATAGATCTGGCCGATAAACAGATATTCATTAGATGAATAGGCACGTACCGGATCCAGATGACTGGGACGCTGGGAAAAGGAGGAATAGAGTATATTCTTGCCCTGTTGGGATGCCGGATAGGGATTGTTCCACTCACCCTGTTGACAACCGGACAACAGCAGTATCAGCACAATACCCAGGTAAAGCAGCCCATTGCCTGTTAACCGCCCTTTCTGACGGTGTAATATTCCATGCATGGTACGTGTTTTCTCTCTCCCGTCGGCCCGGTTTTACAGTTCCCCTTTTCGCAAGGGGAAATTTACGTTATGGTACGGCAAATTATCAGTGAAGGCTGCCAGATTATACGATGTATCCCGTAACAGCCAGACAATTCCAGACAAAATATTACAAAGGTAATCACTATGGGTTTCCTGCAAGGTAAACGTGCTCTCATCGTTGGTCTCGCCAGTACTCGCTCTATCGCCTGGGGCATTGCCCAGGCCATGCACCGTGAAGGTGCCGAACTGGCCTTTACATTCCAGAATGAAAAACTCGAAGGCCGGGTGGACAAGATGGCCGCCGAGCTGGATTCGGAAATTGTCCTGCCCTGTGATGTGGGCAGTGATGAACAGATCGAGGCCGTGTTCGAAAACCTGGACAATTACTGGGATGGCCTGGACATCATCATTCATTCGGTGGCCTTTGCGCCCAGAAACGAGCTCGAAGGGGACTATCTCGACAGTGTCACCCGTGAAGGTTTCCTGACCGCCCATGAAATCAGCTCCTACAGTTTTGCCGCCCTGGCCAAGGCCGGTCGCAACATGATGGAAGGCCGTGACGCCGCCCTGCTGACGCTCAGCTACCTGGGCGCCGAACGAGCCATGCCCAATTACAACGTCATGGGCCTGGCCAAGGCCAGCCTTGAGGCCAATGTACGCTACATGGCGCAGAGCCTCGGTCCCGATGGCATCCGTGTCAATGCCATCTCCGCCGGTCCCATCCGCACCCTGGCCGCCGCTGGCATCAACAACTTCCGCAAGATGCTCGACGAAGTGGAAAAAACGGCGCCGCTGCGCCGCAACGTCACCATCGAACAGGTGGGCAATGCTGCCGCCTTCCTCTGCTCGGATCTGGCCGCCGGGATTACCGGAGAAGTCACCTATGTGGATTCGGGCTACAGCCGGGTTGGCATGCGTCCCCTGGATGCCGATTGAGCCATTTTCCCCAGGGAACCCGAAATCCCCGCCTGTGCGGGGATTTTTTTGCCAGTTCAGCGAGATTTTGTGCAATTCGGTTTATTTTTTGCCAGAGAGGTGCGTGGAAATGTGGGTGCCGACCAGGACGGCGACCAGAATGGCGATATAGAACTGACCGAACAGGGCCTCGATCATCGCCAGAGCCCGTACCACGGGCGTGAGCGGGGTAATGTCACCATACCCCAGGGTCGAGAGGGTGACATAACTGTAATAGATCAGATCGAACAGTGTCGCCTTGCCTTGGGGATCCAGGCTGTATCCCGAGAATGAACCGGGGGTAGCCAGCTCGGCGAAATAGTAGATGAAAGCCCAGTTTATCCCCACCAGCAGGTAGACGGAAATAGAGCCGATGATCTTGTTGATATCGATCGCTGTCGGGCTCAGCAGCGCCTCAAAGGCTATCACCGTGGACATGAAATAGAACAGGAAGACGGTAATGATGTTGATGAGGTGCAGCCCCTCAATGTCGAACAGAAACTGCAGTACAATTCCCACCGCACCGATGCCAATCAGCGCCACCCCCACATAGAACCAGAACTTGTTCCTGACCAGGCTCCAGATGGCCACCATCAGGGTGGCTTCGATAAGTATCGAGATGAACCGATTACCACCAATCTGTGGGTACTGTTTCATCACGGCCAGCAACACCAGAAAGGTCAGCAGCGAAATCAGCAAATAGATGAAATTGCCCCGAACCGTCATGTTCTGAACATCTCAACGGGATGCTGTCAGAATGTCTTTTTCACCTTCCAGTCGGGCGATGATCACCGCGCCGCTGGAATCACTGAAGACATTGACCGAGGTACGAAACATGTCGAGGATACGGTCCACCGCCAGGATCAGGCCCAGCGCTTCCAGAGGCAGGCCGATACTCGTCAGAATGATGGTGATGGCCACCAGAGAAGCAGCGGGAATACCGGCCACACCGATGGAAGTCAGCAAAGCAATGAGCACGATGGTGAACTGGGTCACGATACTCAGTTCCAGCCCATAGGCCTGGGCAATGAATATCGCCGCCACACATTCATACAGGGCGGTACCATCCATGTTCACGGTTGCACCAAGTGGCAGAACGAAGCTGCTGGTACGGTTGGAGACGCCGGCATTCTTTTCCACGCAATCGAGGGTCAGGGGCAAGGTTGCCGAAGACGAAGCCGTGGAGAACGCGGTGAGCAGCGCCGGCGCCATGGCCGGATACAGGCGCAGCGGGTTCACCCGGGCGATGAAACGCAGCATCAGCGGCAGGGTGATGAAGACATGGGTGGCAAGGGCAATGAGCACGGTTACGAAGAAAATCCCCAGCGAACCGGCCAGATCCCCCACCTGTTCAGGCTCGATACCGGCAATCACCTTGGCCACCAGGGCGAACACCCCAATGGGGGCAAATTTCATCACCCAGTCTGTAATTTTCATCATGGTGCTGTAGATACCCTGCCAGAACACAAACTGGCCATCAGCCTGCGCACGGGGGATCCGGGTCATGAAATATCCGAACAGCAGACCGAAAAAGATCAGGCCCAGCATCTGGCCATTGGCCGCCGCCCCCACCACGTTGGGAGGCACCATGCGCAGGAAGACTTCGGCAATGTCGCCCATGCCCTTTTCCGCCACCTTCGCGGCAACCCCGGTTTCCAGTGGCACGTCCAGACCGAGGATTTCCCTTGCAGGGACACCGTCGATAATGCCGGGAGAAAACAGGTTGACGAAGAACAGGCCGGTGAGAATGGCCAGCAGGCTGGTGACGAAATAATATACCAGGGTCTTGCCACCCAGACGTCCGAGGCCCTGCGTCCCACCAACCCCGGCGATGCCGACAATGAGGGAAGAAATGATCAAGGGGACGATGATCATTTTCAGCGCATTGAGAAACAGGGTACCGACAAAGTCGAAAGCCGAATAGAAGGCCACGCCGAACAGACCGGCTGTCTTGCCGGCCAGCATGCCGGCAATGACTGCCAGCACCAGGGCAATGAGGATCTGCCAATGGAGTTTCAGTTTGAACACCGCATGACTCCTTAATTATGATTATTATTTTAGCGCCACGATGTCATGGCGGTTACACCGAGTGCAATTTCAAAAAATTCAGAACAACAAAGGGAGCCACTGGCCCCCTTTGTCAGTTATTTTACTGGTTGTCTTCGTCTGACATCTTCAGGTTTGTGGTAATTTTGGCCTGGCTCTTCAGATAGTTGATATAGGCAGAAAACTCTTCCTGTCCATACATGCTGGCCAACTGTTCACGCATGGACGTCAGTTCCGCTGCGTCTACGCTGTTGCCAGCAATGACTTCCTGCAAGGCAATAATCGCAATATCACCACCGGGAAGGAACGTCATGCCATAGACGGGTTTGCCTACTTCGGGTTTGGCCATACTGAACACGTCCTTGCGAATTGCCGGATTGAGCTTGTCTTCCTTGCCGGGCTGACGAGTGACGACAATGGAATCGATCCAGCTGTGTTTATGGGCACTGGCCACCGCCTGCGGACTTTCCCCCGCCTTGATTTTCTCCAGTGCCGATTCGGCATCTTTCCTGATCTGCTCCATGGCCTTTTCGTTCTTCAGGCGCGCCGTGATCATCGGCTTGATCTGCTCCAGGGTCTGGGGTTTTGCCTGCTGATGTTCGCGCAGACGCAAGACCACCATGTGGGTATCCGACAGCTCGATCATTTCGCTGTTTTTGCCCTGATTCAGTACTTCGTCATGGAAAATGGCATTCATCAACTTGCGGTCGGCAAAAATGCCGGTCCCACCGCCACGGTTCATCAACGGGCTCTGTTTAATCTTCAGCCCTAGTTCATCGACAATGGGTTCGAGGGTATCGGGTACTTCGTAACTGAGATTATTGAGGGTATCCACGTCCTGATAGAAACGTGTCTCGGCCTGCTCCAGTTGCAGCTCACGACGGATCTGCTCCTTGACCTCAGCCAGCGGCTTGACCTTTTGCGGCTGGATTTCATCCACGCGAATGATGTGGTATCCAAACCGGGAACGTACTGGTGAACTCAGGGCATTCAGCTCAAGAGCAAACGCGGCATCCTCGAAGGCCTTGTCCATGACACCCTTGCCGATCAGACCCAGGTCTCCGCCCTGGGCGGCCGAACCGGGGTCCTGTGACTCCTTGCGAGCCAGGGCCTCGAAGTTTTCACCCTTTTGCAGACGTGCCAGAATTTCTTCTGCCCTGGCCTTTGCTGTCGCATCATCGGTTTTATCATCAACCAGCACCAGGATATGACGAACACGGCGCTTCTCGCCGGCCGTCATGAAATTGCTCTTGTGGGATTCGTAGTAGGCCTTGATATCGCCATCATCAATATCGATCTGCTTTGCCACATCTTCAAGCTTCAGTTCGACGTAGTCGACCGAAACCTTTTCCGGTGTTCTGAATTCATCCTTGTGCTCGTCATAATAGGCCTGGATTTCATCGTCACTGAGGCTGATGGCTTTACGATAATCGGCCGCGGCCAGAACAAAATAGCCAATGCGTCGTTGCTGCTTTTGCAGAACTTCAATCTGCTCAGCCTGTTTTGCCGTGACAAAGGCCGAGCGTTCCAGCCCGGAGCGCAGGTAATCATTGGCCAGATCCTGCATCATCTGCATTTCGAACAGCTCAGGCCGAATGCGCTGTGATTTCAAGACCTGCAGGTAGCGTTCGGAGGAGAACTGGCCTGACTCATCCTGGAAGGCCTCTATCTTCTTCAGTGCCGCGACAAGCAACTGCGGTGAAACATAAAACTTGTCGTCTTCCAGCGACTGGGCAATCAGCTCCCGATCGATCATGCCATCGAGTACCCGCTTCTTCATGACACTTTCCTGGAACATTTCCGGACGATAGTTCTTGCCCAGAATCTGCTGCAGACGCTGCTGATAATTCTGATATTCACGGATAAAATCGGATTCAATGATTTCCTCACCATTGACCGTGGCAACAACCGACTTGGAAGCGCCAGACAGATAACTGCTCAGACCAAACAGAGCGAAGGTGATAATGATCAGACCGACAATAAGCCAGACAGCAATACCCTGGGCGCGATCGCGAATTGACTGCAACATGGTGATTTGGATACTTTGTGTAATTTATCAGTTAGCAAATAAAAAAAAGGCGTGCAAACAATTTTGCACGCCTTTTTTCGTTGTTGGCGGACCGGACGGGACTCGAACCCGCGACCTCCGGCGTGACAGGCCGGCATTCTAACCAGCTGAACTACCGGTCCACTTTCTGGTGGGTGCTGAGGGGATCGAACCCCCGACCCTCGCCTTGTAAGGGCGATGCTCTCCCAGCTGAGCTAAGCACCCTATGTCGAAGGCGCGCTAGTTTACGGCATCTTTGAGCGCTTTACCAGCCTTAAATGAAGGAACTTTTGCTGCCGGGATATCAATGGGCTCGCCGGTGCGCGGATTACGGCCTGTGCGGGCGGCACGATCCTTGACACTGAAGGTGCCAAAACCTACCAGAGCGACGGAATCACCGTTGGCAAGGCTGGAAGTAATGCTTTCCAGAACCGTGTCGACCGCGCGTGTCGCTGCTGCTTTGGAAATATCCGCGCTCTCGGCTACGGCATCTATTAATTCGGTTTTATTCACAAGATCCCCCTGCTTTTTGTAAAAAAAAACACCGCCAAAAATAATGGGCGGTAATGTTATTCGATATTGATGATTTTATACCAACTGGACGTGTATCAGGTCAAGGAAAAGGCCCGTAACTCTGCACAAAATACGAAGTTATCGGGCCATTTCGATTACTTTTTCATCAATGTGTTCTGACCGTATTACCTTTGGCCGAGGCATTTTCCTTGTTAGCCTTGATTATCTTGGCGGACTTTTTTGCCTGGGCTTCCGGCAAATGGGTCAATGCCACTTCCAGAACTTCATCGATCCATTTGACCGGACGGATGTCCAGACTCTCCTTGATGTTGTCCGGCAAGTCGGCAAGATCCCGGGTATTTTCCTCGGGGATCAACACCGTCTTCAGACCGCCACGATGGGCCGCAAGCAGTTTTTCTTTCAGGCCACCAATCGGCAGAACCTCACCACGCAGGGTGATTTCACCGGTCATGGCCACATCTGCCCGTACGGGGATATTGGTCAGTGCCGACACCAGTGCCGTACACATGCCGATACCTGCGCTCGGTCCATCCTTGGGAATCGCCCCTTCGGGAACATGGACGTGGATGTCCGATTTCTCGAAGGTCTCCGGATCGATACCCAGCACGTCAGCACGGCTTCTGACCACCGTAAGGGCCGCCTGGATGGATTCCTTCATCACATCACCCAGTTGGCCGGTCACACTGCTCTTGCCCTTGCCGGGCATGACGGCCGTTTCAATGGTCAGCAATTCACCGCCAACCTCGGTCCAGGCCAGACCGGTAACCTGACCAACCTGATCATGCTCTTCAGCCTCACCAAAGCGGAAACGTCTGATGCCCAGGTATTTTTCCAGGTTTTCAGAGGTCACCGAGACTCGGTCCACATCCTTTTCCAACAAGATTTCCTTCACCACCTTGCGGCAGATCTTGGCGATTTCACGTTCCAGGTTTCGAACACCGGCTTCGCGCGTGTAATAGCGAATGATGTCACGAATGGCATCTTCGCTGATCTCCAGTTCACCTTCCTTGAGGCCGTTGTTCTTTTTCTGCTTGGTCACCAGGTATTTGATGGCGATGTTCAGTTTTTCATCTTCGGTATACCCGGACAGACGAATCACTTCCATACGATCCAGCAGGGGTCCCGGAATGTTCATGGTATTGGAGGTCGCCACAAACATCACTTCGGAGAGATCGAAATCCACTTCCAGATAATGATCATTGAAGGTGTGGTTCTGCTCCGGATCCAGCACTTCGAGCAACGCCGAGGCCGGATCACCACGGAAATCCATGGCCATCTTGTCGATTTCATCGAGCAAAAATAGCGGATTGCGTGTTTCCACCTTGGCCAGGTTCTGGATGATCTTGCCCGGCATGGAGCCGATGTAGGTACGACGATGCCCACGGATTTCCGCTTCGTCACGGATACCACCGAGCGCCATGCGAATGAACTTGCGGTTGGTGGCACGGGCAATGGACTTGCCCACCGAGGTCTTGCCGACACCGGGTGGCCCTACCAGACACAGGATCGGCCCTTTCATCTTGCGCATGCGCTGCTGAACAGCAAGGTATTCGAGGATACGTTCCTTGACCTTTTCCAGACCATAGTGATCTTCTTCCAGCACGGCTTCGGCACGTGCCAGATCATGACGGATCTTGGAACGTTTCTTCCACGGCACACTGACCAGCCAGTCGAGATAATTTCTGACCACGGTGGCTTCGGCCGACATGGGCGACATCATTTTCAGCTTGCCAAGTTCAGCCTTGGCCTTGGCCTTGGCTTCCTTGGACATGCCGGCGGCTTCGATTTTCTTTTCCAGCTCTTCGAGTTCATTGGGGACATCGTCCATGTCGCCCAGCTCTTTCTGAATGGCCTTCATCTGCTCATTCAGATAGTACTCGCGCTGGCTTTTTTCCATCTGCCGCTTAACCCGACCACGAATGCGTTTTTCCACCTGCAACAGGTCGATTTCCGACTCCATCAGCGTCATCAGGTGTTCCAGCCGCTCACGCAAATCGGTGATTTCCAGCACCTTCTGTTTTTCGTCGATCTTCAGCGACATGTGCGCTGCGATGGTATCGACCAAACGGCTGGGATCATCGATGCTCGACAGGGAGGTGAGAATTTCCGGCGGAATCTTCTTGTTCAGTTTGACGTACTGATCAAACTGGTTGGTCAGTGAGCGCACCAGCACTTCCGATTCACGCTCGTCAATGGGCTCTTCTTCGTACTGCTTGACCTGGGCGGTGAAGAAATCTTCGGTACCCAGGAAGGTATTGATTTTGGCGCGCCGGTTGCCTTCGACCAGGACCTTGACGGTACCATCGGGCAGTTTCAGCAATTGCAGGATGCTGGAGATGGTGCCGATGCGATACAGATCATCGGCCTGGGGATCGTCATCGGAGGCACTCTTCTGTGCCACCAGCAGGATCTGCTTGTCATTTTCCATTGCCGATTCAAGCGCCTTGATGGACTTGTCCCGGCCAACGAAAAGGGGGATGACCATGTGAGGATAGACCACGACATCGCGCAATGGCAGCACGGGAATGGCGGTAATGGGATCTTCTATCAGTTCTGACATTATCTTTTACTCGTATTCGGTTACTTACCCGCAGGTAGAGAAATGATCAATGGGGTTGAATCAACAGGTTTCAACCCTTAACGGGCGGAATTTTAATTGGCGGTAAAAAAGCAAGGGGTATTCGAAAATACCCCTTGAACAGTCATTTTACTCGTCAGCTGATGCGGCTCGTTGCTCCGAGCCTTCGTAGATAAATATCGGCTCACCTTCACCGCTGATTGCCGGTTCGTCGATGACGATTTTCTCGACATTGTCCAGCGAAGGCAAATCGTACATGGGTTCGAGCAGGATGTGTTCCAGAATCGAACGCAGGCCGCGGGCACCGGTCTTGCGTTCCATGGCCTTGCGGGCCACTGCACGCAGGGCTTCTTCACGGATTTCCAGATCACAGCCTTCCATTTCAAACATCTTGCTGTACTGCTTGGTCAACGCATTCTTCGGTTCGGTGAGAATCTGGATCAGGGCATCTTCATCGAGCTCGCCGAGGGTGGCGATAACCGGCAGACGGCCGACAAACTCCGGGATCAGACCGTAACGGGTCAGATCTTCCGGTGCCACATCGTTGAGGGTCTCGCTGACACTCTTCTGATCATTCTTGCCTTTGACTTCGGCACTGAAACCGATGCCACCTTTTTCCGAACGGTCACGGATGATCCGGTCCAGACCGGCAAACGCACCACCACAGATGAACAGGATGTTGGAGGTGTCCACCTGCAGGAACTCCTGCTGGGGATGCTTGCGGCCGCCCTGGGGTGGTACCGAAGCCACCGTGCCTTCGATCAGCTTGAGCAGGGCCTGCTGCACACCTTCACCGGAAACATCACGGGTGATGGACGGATTGTCGGACTTGCGTGAAATCTTGTCGATTTCATCGATATACACAATCCCGGTCTGGGCTTTGTCCACATCATAGTCACATTTCTGCAGCAATTTCTGGATGATATTTTCAACGTCCTCACCCACATAACCGGCTTCGGTCAGGGTCGTGGCGTCGGCGATGGTAAAGGGCACGTTCAGCAGTCGGGCCAGGGTTTCGGCCAGCAGGGTCTTGCCGCTGCCGGTGGGACCGATGAGCAGGATGTTGCTCTTGGCCAGCTACACGTCGTCCTTCTTCTGGCCATTTTCCAACCGCTTGTAGTGGTTGTAGACCGCGACAGACAGGACTTTCTTTGCCCGTTCCTGGCCAATGACATATTCATCGAGAATGTCATTGATTTCATGGGGGGTAGGCAATTTGCTGGAGCCCGAGGCGCCGGCCTGCTCCTGAACTTCTTCACGAATGATATCGTTACAGAGTTCAACACATTCATCACAAACAAAAACAGACGGCCCGGCAATCAACTTGCGGACTTCATGCTGGCTTTTGCCACAGAATGAGCAATACAGGAGCTTTCCATTATCGCCCGTGTTGTTTTTGTCGTCGCTCATTGTTTTACCTCTCTAACGATCTACCTGTCCCTAACAATGCGTCTATTTAACGATGATTTCAAGTCCCCGGTTGAATTGCAAATCCCGTCTGTTTTGCAGGGATTAGGGACAGGTTCCTCGTCAAATTCTAGTCTTCGCTTCCTGTTCGTGCTTCGAGCACTTCATCAATAAGTCCGTATTCCACCGAATCCTGGGCATTGAGGAAGAAGTCCCGATCCGTGTCCTGCTGGATGCGATCCATCGGCTGCCCGGTATGTTTGGCAAGAATCGTGTTCAATCGTTCCCGAATTTCCAGTATCTCACGGGCATGGATCTCGATGTCCGTGGCCTGCCCCTGAAACCCACCAAGTGGCTGGTGAATCATGGTGCGTGAATGAGGCAGCGCATAGCGCTTGCCGGCAGCCCCCCCGGCGAGCAGGACAGCGCCCATGCTGGCAGCCTGACCGATGCACATGGTGCTCACGTCCGGCTTGATGAACTGCATGGTGTCATAAATCGACAACCCTGCCGTGACCGAGCCACCGGGTGAATTGATGTACAGATGAATGTCCTTGTCCGGATTTTCCGATTCCAGGAACAACAGCTGTGCCACCACCAGATTCGCCATGTGGTCTTCCACCGGCCCGACGAGAAAGATGACCCGTTCCTTGAGCAGACGCGAATAGATGTCGTATGCGCGTT
This sequence comes from Gammaproteobacteria bacterium, assembly GCA_024275915.1. GTDB lineage: Bacteria > Pseudomonadota > Gammaproteobacteria > UBA6429 > Thiohalophilaceae > JAJRYG01. The sequence continues at coordinate 21,672 of JAJRYG010000054.1, read as the reverse complement.
CTCCCCGTGAGGTCTGTTCGACCACCATCGGTACCAGTTGACTTGTAATCATGCTCATCTCGCCGTTGTGTTTTTTATCGGTCACGAAAGATTTTCCTTTAATCCCGCCATGTGCAATGCGTCACTTATTCGGCAGTTGCCTTGGGATTCATAAGTTCATCAAAATTATAGCTTTTTTCTTCGACTTTCGCCTGTTCCATGACCCAGTCGACAACTTGCTCTTCCAGTACCAGAGACTCGACTTCGCCCAGGCGGCGCTTGTCTGAATAGTACCACTTTATCACTTCTTCAGGCTGTTCATAAGGACGGGCAATGTTCTCGATGGTCTTCTTCACCCGTTCCGGATCGATCTTGATGTCATTCTGCTTGACGATCTCGGACATGATGAGTCCCAGGCCTACACGCTTTTCGGCCTCACCCTTGAACATGTCAATGGGCAGATTCAGCTCCTGCTGACCCATGCCCTGGCTGGCCAGGTTCTGCTTCATCTGTTCGGCCAGCAGCCTGGCTTCTTCTTCGACCAGCGCGGCTGGAATGTCAATCGGATGCAGGCTCATCAGCTTGTCCATGACCCCTTCCTTGAGCTTGCTCTTGAGCTTGCTGTCCAGCTCCCGCTGCATGTTATTGCGGATTTCTTCACGCATCTTGTCCAGATCGCCGTCTTCGACACCCAGTTTTTTTGCCAGATCGGCGTTGAGTTCGGGTAAAACCGGGGCTTCGACACGGTTCACCTTGATGGCAAACTGGACCGGCTTGCCCTTGAGATCCTCGACCTGGTAGTTTTCCGGAAAGGTCAGATCCAGGGTCAGTTCATCACCCGCCTTGGCGCCCTTGAGGCCTTCCTCGAAGCCGTCGATCATGCGTTTCTGGCCAAGTTCGACGACCATATCCTTGCCCTCGCCACCTTCAAAGGGTTCGCCCTCGATGGTGCCACGAAAATCGACGCTGACCTTGTCACCCTCTTCGGCTGCACGGTCGACTTCATGCCATTCCATGTTCTGCTTGCGAATGATTTCGACCATCTTGTCCACATCGGCGTCGGAAATCTCACTGACCGGCTTTTCGATGCTCTCGGCTGCGAAACTGGCGATTCCCACTTCCGGATAGACTTCAAAGGTGGCCGTGTATTCCAGACCCTTGCCTGGTGCCATTTCCTTGGTATTGATATCGGGAAGCCCGGCCGGGCGCAGTTTTTCGTTGCTGACCGCCTCGTAAAAGGTGGACTGGATCAGATCGCCGATGATTTCCTGGCGAACCCGGGATCCATATTGCTGCTTGACCACGCTCATGGGCACCTTGCCCTTGCGGAAACCGTCGAGTTTCACGGTTTTGGTCAAATCCTTCAGTTTGCTCTGCACGGCATCATTGATACGATCTTCATCGATGGATACGGTCAGGCGGCGTTCTATTCCAGACATGTTTTCTACAGAAACTTGCATTTAAAATGCCTCATAAATACATTTATTATCAGTTAGTTAGAGCAAGAACACTTGCCAAACAGCGTTATTTGGTGCGAAAGGAGAGACTCGAACTCTCACGGGTTACCCCACAGGAACCTAAATCCAGCGCGTCTACCAATTCCGCCACTTTCGCGTGAACATTGCCAATATACATAGGGAGTGGATTATACAGGGAGCAGGAATCTGGTGTAACCCGCCAAAAGGCAGCTGAAACAATCCAAAATGGGGGATGGTGGGCCGTCACGGGTTCGAACCGTGGACCATCGGATTAAGAGTCCGGTGCTCTACCAGCTGAGCTAACGGCCCATTTCCCAAGCGGCGATATTGAAGCATGACCGGCGCAGCTTGGCAAGTTATTCGCGCATACTGCATGAAAAACAACCACTTGTTGCGGCTTGACTGGCAAATTATCATCTGCAGATACGAAAATCAGCGGCTTTTTTGTCCCCCCTGGAGCCGTTAACAGGCTGTTGAAAGACAGCATTTTTACCCGGCCTGTGTGCGCTGCAGGGACGCACCGCCATTTTCAATGTTTGCAAGTCATTGAAAATGTGAGGGAACAGGAAACCACGTTTTCCGTTCCCGGGTTGAAAAAGTCCAGGGGGGGGGAACTTTTTCAACATCCTGTTAAACTGCTTGCTACTACCTCAAGCCACCCGTCAGGCCCCGTGCCATGAAAGCCCTGTTTTTGCTCATCCTGCTGCTGTCCCTTCTCGGCGCCTGTGGCGATGGCGGGGGCGGGACAGGCAACGATTCCGAACCCGCGCCTCCCCTCACAGGCATCGAATGGCGCTGGCAACAGACCCTGTCTGGTGATGGCAGTACGCTGGTGCCCGCCGACCCCGCCAGCTATACCCTGACATTCAGGGACGATGGCAAGATTGCCGCACGGGTCGACTGCAACCAGGCGGGCGGCACCTATACGCTGAAAAACGGCCAGCTGAAGATCGATATCACCCACAGCACCCAGGCCATGTGTCCCCCGGATTCACTGGACAGGGATTTCCTCCGCCAACTGGATGCCGTGGCGATTTACTTCCTGCGCAACGGCAACCTGTATCTGGACATGAAAATGGACTCGGGCACGATGAAGTTTTCCCCTGAGCAGCTGTTCTGAATATTCGCTCAGGTAGTGCAAAGAGCAGCGGATTCGTCAGCGTTTGGCAAGACTGTCAGCCAAAGCCCCCCACTTCGCGGAAGCGCCTGAGCAGGGGGAAATACAGCGCCAGGCGCACCGGCCGCGCCTCCCGCTGACGCATGAGCCGCCCGTAACGTTCAAGCTGGGGCAGATAACGTTCCTGCTCCCGATCCAGGAAGGCCTCGACCCCACCACCGGCATGACTGCCGGTCTTGTAATCGATCACCCAGCGCACACCATCGGCACCGACAAAGGTACGGTCGATGACCAGATGGCGGACCCGTCCGTCGATGAGACCGGAAATGGCCAGCTCGCAACGGGCCTGATCATGATCGGCCGAGAGGATCCAGCGGCCCCTTTCGTCCTCTAGGACATTGCCCAGGGCCTGCAGCACCTGCTGCCGGGCTGCTTTCAGATGGGCCTGGGGAACCCCCTGTTGCCGGAGCAACAGCCCGGCCGTGTCCGCATAGCCCTGCACATCCGGTCTCTGTCCCCCGAAGAGGCCCTGCTGGCCGATTTCCTGCAAAAGCCGATGCACCACGGTGCCGACGTGACGGGCCGTTTCACCGGCCCAGCTGAATTCCAGATCGGCCTCCTGTTCGGCTTCGTCCCCGGCCGTGGCGGACAGAACCGTGGCCGGTGGCGCCGGCAGTTGCCAGCCGGCCGCAAGGCGCAGACGTGGCATGGGCGAACTGGGCGGCGGCGGAGCTGGCGTCGACGCGGTGGCCGGCGGCCGCGCTGGCAGCATGGAGAGAAAGTCCTTCTCCACCACCGGCCACAGTGCCGCCAGCAGGGTGCTGGCCGGCGGGGGCTTGAGACTTGCCCCGCCGTCTGCCGCTTCGTTCAGCGCCACATGGCCCAGCAGGTGCAGGAACTGCCTGGCCCGGGTGGCCGCCACATAGAGCAGGCGTCCGTCCTCGTAGCGTCCCCTGATGCGGTTCTGGGTGTCGATGTAGGCGGCAATGCGGTTCTTGTCTTCGCCCCGGCCGGCAATGGGCGCCAGCAGCAGGTCGGTCTGCCCCGTGGCCTGCTGGACCTCCATCCAGTACAGCAGGCGGGATTCCTCATGGCGCGGCTCGCGCCCCAGTCCCGGCAGGATCACGGTGTCGAACTCCAGCCCCTTGGACTTGTGGATGGTCATCAGTTGCAGGCTGTCATCGGCCTCCACATCGGGAAGGGCAAACAGGGATTCGACCTGTTCGGCCAGTGCCTGCATGTCCAGGCCTTCACTGGCCGGCTGCAGGGACTCGAGCAACTGGAAAAACACCTCGGCATCCTGCAGGTCGGTTTCACTTTCGACGCAGGCCGGTCCGCCCATGACCAGCCAGCAGCTTTGTACAAAATGGCGCAGACTGTGGCGCTGCCGCTCGTCCATGGCTCGACGCAGCCAGGGCAGGACCCGCGCCAGGCGTTGCCGACCATCGGCACTGAGTCCCTCGATGCGTGATGCCTCGCCGAGCAGGCTGAGTATCGGGCGGTCACGATCAGTCGCGGCCAAGGCGTGCAGATCGGCCAGACTCAGACCGCAACAGGGACTGCGCAGCACCGCCAGCCAGCTGATGCGATCCCCGATATCGTGCAAGGCCCGGGTCAGAGCGAGCAGATCCTGGATCACCGGCCGGTGGCTGAGGGCCTCGATTTCCACTGCCCGAAAACGCAGGCCGGCATTGCGCAGCTGCACGACGATGCTGGCCAGATGGGCGCGGCCACGCACCAGGATGGCCGTGGTGCCGTCGGGATGCCGACGCCGGGCCGCCTGAACCAGTTCCCGTACCTGCCGGGCTTCGGCAACATCATCACGCTGAAAAAACGGATGCACCGTGACGGCCTGGCCCTCGCCGGCCGGTTTGCTGGCCTGCGACGGAGCATAACTGACCGCCCCCCGACTGACATCTTCCTGCTCCGGCAGGACAAGCGGGAAGGCGGCATTGACCCAGTCGACGATACCCCCACGGGAACGGAAATTGACCTCCAGTTGCAGGGCTTCGAGCGCCACCTGCCCCACGCCCCTGTCACGCGCCTGCAGGAACAGGCCCACCTCGGCTTCACGAAAGCGGTAGATGGACTGCATGGGGTCGCCAACCACGAACAGGGTGCGGCCATCCCCGGCCTGCCAGCCGGCGGTCAGGCGGTTGAGCAGTTCATACTGATTGAAGGAGGTATCCTGAAACTCGTCCAGCAACAGGTGCTGGATGCGGTAGTCCAGTGCCAGTGCCAGATCGGTGGGCTGCTCACTGTCACCCAGTGCCATGATGGCAGCCTGGGACATGCCGGGAAAGTCCACATGGCGACGTTCGTTGAACAGCAGCTGCAACTGACCCGCGGCCAGTTTCAGCATTTCGAACAGGGCTTCCAGGGTGCGCCACTGCTCATCGCTGTAACCCGGCGCCGGCAGCGCGTCGAGCTCGAACAGGGCCGCTTGCAGCGCCGTCTCTTCGCCCAGACGCGCGAGCAGTGCGGTCATGCGCGTTTTCATGGCCTCGAACAGGGCCTTTTCCTCGGCATTTTGCGCCGAACCCGGGGTAGGAAAACCCAGGCGCTTGTCCAGGCGCTTGCGCCAGCCACTGTCGGTCAGCAGCAGCACCTTGAGCCCTTTCCAGACCTCCAGTGACGCAACGCTTGCATCGGGCATCGCCGCCAGATCGAGACAGGCAGACAGGGCGCTCGCCTGGGGGCCGGTCTGCTGGCGCAGGTTCGCGGCCGCATAGCGGGCCAGCTGCACTAGCTCCGACCGGCAGTCGACAGGCACGGCCTGCTCGAGCCGCGTCAGGTGGGCTTCGATGATCCGCCTCAAGGCCGCCTCGATATTGCGGCGTTCCAGTCGCGGATGCTGCCGGTCTGCCACATGGCGCAACCACTGATCCCGCCGCGCCAGCATGCTGGCGATGAGTTTCTTCAGCAGCGGCAGCTGGTTGTCCAGGTGCTGCACCAGATGGGCCACATCGTCGGACCAGAGCGTCTTCTCCTCCATCTGCTCGAGGGTCAATGTGGCCGCCTCCAGGTACAGGGGCCGGGCATCCTCGACCACGGCGGGCGTTGCTCCCAGCCGGGTCAGCACCGGCATCTGCCGCGCCAGGGTCGCATTGAGCGAGTCGATGGTCTGGATCCGCAGGCGGCCCGGATTGGCAAGCAACTGCCAGCCCTGTTGCCGATCGCGCCGCAGGGCCCGCTTGGCCAGTTGCCAGGTGGCCTTGCGGTAGTCTTCCTCGGGTTCGATGCCCGCCTGCGCTTCCTGCAGCGCTTCGACGATGCGCTGACGCATCTCCGCGGCGGCCTTGCGGGTGAAGGTGATGGCGATGATTTCTTCCGGAGACTCGACACTCGCCAGCAACACCAGGAAACGCTGGGTCAGAAGACCGGTCTTGCCCGAGCCGGCCGGGGCCTGGACGATGAAGGAGCGGGCAGGATCCAGGGCCTGCTCACGCACGGCCTGGTCGGCAATTGTCACGGCAGGACTCACGCCTCTTCCTCCTCGTCGAGGGTGGTCTGTTCCTTGATGCGGCACAGGGCGGTGAGTTCGCAGAACTGACAGGTTTCCGGTGGCTTGACGGGATCCACGGCGGCATGGCCGGCAAGAAAATCCTCGGCAAGGCGGTTTACCGTCTGCTGCCACTGCTCCAGCACCTCGGACCAGCTGTCTGGCGTCGCCATGCCCCGGAGCCGCATTTTGTCGAAGGGCTTGAGATCGGCGATGATCCCCGCCTCCTCGATCACGCCATTGAAGCCAAACTTGCCTGCCTTCAGCTGACCGAACAGTACCCCGGCCAGCGCCCCTTCCACCACGGTGCTGTACAGGGGCAGTTGCGGTTCTTCGGGACGCAGGCCAAACCACTGGCCCGGTCTGACCTCGCCCGTCTTGTAGTCGATGACCAGCAGGCGGCCATCTGGCAGGCGATCGATGCGGTCGATTTTCAGGCTGATCTGCAGCCCGCCCACCTCGGCCTGCTGCTGGACTTCGGTGGCCAGCACCTCGAAGGGCGCACGTTGCCTTTCGATCTCCAGCCAGTGCAGAACATGTCCGGTCAGACGCTGTTGCTCCAGCTGGCGAAAGCGTGGCGTAAAGGTTTGCGGATAATGCCTTGCGGTTTCGGTCAGCGCCACATGACTGAGCTTGCCAACCAGTTCCTGCAGTTGCTCATCCCCCATGGCTTGCAGGCAGCGGGAGTTTTCCAGGGTGTCCCACACCAGTTCCAGTACCCGGTGAATGAGCGAGCCTCGCTCCATGGCGCTGAGTCCGATTTCTGCCTGACCGCGGGCACGGGCCGCGAGGCGGATTTCGGCAAAAGCCCGGAACGGGCAGTTGGACTGATGCTTGAACAGACTGCTGCCACCGCGGGCCTGATTGCCGGCCACGGGAGGGGCCGGATCCTCGGCCAGGATCTCCAGCCCGCCCTGCTGGTGAACCTTCTGCAGCCAGACGGGTTGTGTCCATATCTTCAGATCCGACACGGAAATTTCATCCAGGCTGCTTATCAGCGGGCTTTCGCGCAACTCTGCATCACCCGCGCGCTGCGGGAAGCTCACCACCGTCTCGCCGGCACAGGCCAGCAACCGCCGGGTCACCGTTTGCGCCACCTGCAGCTCACGCTCCCCCGAGGCATGCGGCAGGTTGTGCCGCTTATGCAGAGGCAGGGGAATGAACGGGTTGGGCCGGGGCGCGGGAGGCCAGATTTCATCGTGCAGGCCCAGAATCCAGAGGTGATCGAACTCCAGGCCAATGGATTCATAGAGCCCCAGCACCTGCACCGGCGCCGGGGGAGTTTCGGGCTGAAAGATACGCTCATGGAGCAGACGGCGCAGCTGACGCAGGGCATCACTGGCGGTCATGGCCTGGCTGACCTGCTCCAACTGTGCCATGGAACACAACACCTCACGCCAGGCCTGGTGGGTTTGGTATTCGTCACTGGACAGACTGCGTCCCCTTGCCCAGCCCAGTGCATCGAGCAGGCGGGAAAACCACTCGGCCCACTGGCCTGTCGTTGCCCGAGCCGGGCATTCACGACTCAGGGCCTGCCAGGCTTCAAGACCCCGGGCAAGCTCCGGGCTTCGACAGGCATGGTCACGGCGGCGGGCCAGATACAGCAGGGTCGTGACCGAGACCTCCAGCTCACCGATCTGCCACAACTGCTGCTCGATGTGGCTACGGCTATCGGCTTCACTGTCCCAGCCCGACAGAAACGGCGAACGAAGCAGCTCGACGGCACTCTGCAGGGAGAGCTTGCCCGTCATCATGCCCAGCAATTGCAGTGCCAGCCGGATCAGGGGGCATTCGGACATCGGCCTGCCCAGGGAGATGTTCCACGGACGCGCGGTGGGCGACGATCCGGGTTGCAGACTGGCCGGCAGCAGGATTTCATCCAGCTTGTGGGTGAGGATCTCGCGCAGTGCAGACAGCTCGGGCACCACCACACCGATACGGGCTTCGGGGTTGGCCTCCAGGCGCTGACGCAACCAGCGACACAGAATTTCAATTTCATCCCGGCTGTCGCTGCAGGCCAGTTTGTGTACGGGGCCATGATGTTTACTGTCCAGTTGCAACCACTGTACCTCACAGCCGGCCTCCTCCATGGCCACCAGCAACTGCCGTTGCTGTGGCGTGAGTTCATCGAAGCCGGTCAACAGCAGTTTTTCTGGCAGGACAAACCCGGCCGTGTTGACGACCGCCTGAATGTGTTCGGCCAGATCCGACTCGGTCAGCCAGCCGGACTGGCGACAGCGCGTCTCGAAAGCCCTGGCCCAGCGATAGAAAGCCTGGCTGTCCTCGTTATGGCCAAAGGCCGTTTCATCCAGTTCGAGCAGCCAGTGACGAAGCAGTTGCCGGCTTCGCTGCAACTCACGGGCGGCAGCCGGGATCTGCAACAGGCGATGCTCTTCCTCCTCCATTTCCAGTACTGACTCCCAGACCCGTTGCTCCAGGGCAGGCGACAGCACCAGGGTCGGCAACGGCAACCGCCCCTCCAGCGTCGCCGTTTCCCAGAGGCGCCGGATCCAGTGCGCCCAGGGCACGATATCGGGGCTGTCCCAGGCACACCGGCCCCTTTCCAGCTGTTGCGCATCGAATGCCGCAATCAGTGCCGCCGACAAACGGGCATTGCCGGTTACCAGTGTCGGTGCACCTTGCAGATGCTCCAGCAATGACTCACGGCTGACGGGTTGTGGCTCAATCATGCACCGCCCCTTCCGGGCAGGAGCCAGACTGATGAGAAAATGGCGGGGTTCATGAAATCGATTATGGCCCTGATCTTGACTGTATTATGGGTGATGGCAGGCACAAGAAACACCGGCATGGGCCATCGGCTCCGGCACTCCAGATCGTCTGACGGGTACGCGGCGGATTCGACAGGGGGAAGCGGCGCTCCTGTTGAACCGGCTGGGGCTCAGAGGCCCGACAGGTATTCGGTAACGGCGTCGATGTCCCTGTCACTCATGTGCTTGGCAATATTCGCCATCATTCCACCTGGATCGTTGCTGCGGGCCCTGGTTTTGAAATCTGTCAGGGTCTTCTTCAGGTAATCCTTGTGTTGTCCACCCACCACCGGGAAGAACGGGTTGTTCTTCGCCAGTCCCTTGCCATTTTTACCATGACAGTTGACGCAGGCATAAATCGACTTGGCCGGATCTCCCGACAGATAGAGCTTCTTGCCCTTCGCGGCCAGCGCGTTCCCGCTCGGAGTGCCTTTCATGGTCTTCTGGCTGGCAAACCAGGCCGCGATATCGGCCAGATCCTGTGGGCCCCCTGCACTGGCGGCCATGGGACCCATGGTGGCATCGCTGCGTTTGCCCTTGAGGAAGTCGTCAACCTGCTTGACGATGTAGGCTTCATACTGACCGGCCAGCTTGGGAAAGTTGGGCACCATGCTGTTGCCATCGGCGCCATGGCAGCCGGCACAGGCCGCTGCCTTGTCCTTGCCTGCCTTGGCATTGCCCGCAGCCAGGGCATGTGAGGAAAACACGAACGGTGCAACAAACACCAGAACAAAGACAAGTTTCTTGTACATCATCAACACTCCAAGCCTATTCCAGATTTAACAGCAGTACAGAAATAATACGCCATTTCAAATACCAGTGGCCAGTGCTGTCAGCTCATCGGCCGTTCCTTTTTCCGAGCAAGTCACTGTGGTATTGGTTGCCCTGCCCCAAAGCTCCATGTGCAAAAATCCGGGTCTGAACAGCGCGACACTCCAGCTGGTCGGCAGAAAAACTGCCGGCCGCGGACAAGTTACATGTATTTGCCACCGAAAATCATGTCAAAACGAAATAACAGGGAGTATTCCCGGTTCCAGCGATTATCCTGCGGTATCCAGACTCTGGGCCTGACTTCAAAAAACAGCCAGTTCTTGTAGAGCTACAGACGGTAACGCAACAGGTAAAGATAACTGCTGGTCTGCAAACGGTTCTCGGTATCCGCAAACACACCCCATTGATAGGACATCTTCTGCCTGGGTGTGATCGTCTGATAGAAGGTGAACACCTGGCTAAGTGACAAATAGGGGTTTTCCTCCGTATAACGCGCAAAGGTCACGGAACGAAACAGGTTGCCATTACCCAGATGATGGTCAAACTGCATGCTCGTATCGGAACCATAACCGCTATCCTTGTACCAGTAGATGTTTTCATCCACACGCATCTTCCAGGTCTCATCCAGCGGGAGATCCTTGGTGATCAGCAGTTTTGCAAAGGGATCCAGCGGCAGTGCAAGGCGCAAACCCAGCTCGGGCCGAACACTCCAGCCAGCTCCCAGACCACGTTTGCGCTGCAACGAAGCATAATAATCCTTGTTCGTGGAGCCAATCGTGGTGGGGTCATCCACACTGCGCTTTACCGTAGACTGTTTCTCTATGGGATCCGTATCAAAAAGCAGCTTGAACCTGCGGGTCGCACCGGGCAGGTCAACCTTGGCTCTTAACCGCACCGCACCGGCGATCTTCCCCCCTTCCTCGAACAGGCCATCCAGGGAAAGCTGGACAAAACTCCTGGTGGTATAGCGGTAAAACTGTTCGTTGGCAAAAAACCGATCGAAACTGGCAATGATATTTTCGATACCCGCGGACAGGTAATCATGAGGAGCATCCAGGTAGGTATAAATGGCCTTTTTCTTCGTCTCATCTTCGTCATAAATACCTTCTTCAGGAAAAACATCACTGCATAGTTCGCCACCTTCATATTGCGGCTTGTCCGCCAGGGACAACATTGGCCAGGATAGAATGATGAATACAAAAAGCAGGCTCCCTACCCTATTACTGCCGTGTCGATTCTTTTTGAAACATCGGTTCATTATTTTAAAAGATAGCATAGCGCGAAGTTGACTTCCCGCCTTGCCGGATCAAGGACGGCTGCCACTTTCCCGGCAAGTCTGTCTGGCAAAAAAAAGCCCCGACCGCAATGATCGGGGCTTTGCAATATGGGGTGGCTAATGGGACTCGAACCCACGACGACTGGAATCACAATCCAGGGCTCTACCAACTGAGCTATAGCCACCATTGTTTGACTGACAGGCTGTTGAAAAAGCTCAGAAAGGGGCTTTTTCAACACCCTGCTCAAGTTGCGAGGTACCAGAGGCAAGGGAATGAAACACGACCCCGTACCTTGATCCCACTTGACAGTGAAGACGAACATCGTCTTCATCCCGGTTTTCATTATAGCGAAAACCGAAATCTGGCGCGCCTGGCAGGACTCGAACCTGCTACCCTCGGCTTAGAAGGCCGATGCTCTATCCGGATGAGCTACAGGCGCTTCGACTCATTTACCCGGATCCGCCTCAGGATCCAGCCCGCCGGCTACGCGAATAACAGACAGTGTGGCATGCCAGCCAATCAGGCAGGCATGCACCGTGTTTGGTCGGGGTAGAGAGATGACTCCACCCCTTCGGGGCCGCCTTCGCTCTGCGAAGGCGTTCGTCGCACCTCCCGGTGCGCCGTCGAACACCTGTTTGATGACGTCGGGAGTACGAATCTCTCTACACCCTTTTTCAAACCCGTGCCCGGCCCGGCATGAAGGTTCCCCTGCTCATGCACTGTGTTTGGTCGGGGTAGAGAGATTCGAACTCCCGACATCCTGCTCCCAAAGCAGGCGCGCTACCAGACTGCGCTATACCCCGAAATGGTACGGGAACTGCCGTTCTCCATACACCTTCAAAATTGAGTCGGCGATGATACGCGCCGCGGCCTGAAAGGTCAATTTCATTTTCTGCCCTGCTGTGGCCCTCGACGCCCGCACCCCAGATGCACGAATTTGCCCTTAAAATATGGCAGGCACTGGTATCACCCTGCCAACCGTGCGATCATTTACCGGCTTTTTAACCCAATGACTACGGTAGTTTTCCTCCATGAGCGCTAAAATCATCGATGGCAAGGCCATTGCCGCCAAAACACGTGAATCTGTCAAAAAACGGGTCGATGAGCGTCTGGCTGCTGGCCGGCGAGTACCTGGGCTGGCGGTGATTCTGGTCGGCAGCGACCCGGCCTCCGAGGTTTACGTGCGCAACAAGCGCCGGGCCTGCGAGGAATCCGGGGTCCTGTCCTTTGCCTATGACCTTCCAGCAGACACTCCACAGAACGAGCTCATGGCAATTATCGACGAGATGAATGCCGATGAACGCATCGACGGCATTCTGGTACAGCTTCCCCTGCCAGAGCATATCGATGACGAAACGGTCATTGAACGTATCGACCCTACAAAAGATGTGGATGGTTTTCACCCTTACAACGTCGGTCGCCTGACCTTGCGCATGCCGGTGCTGCGCCCCTGCACGCCTCGCGGAGTCATGACCTTGCTGGAAAGTACCGGTGAGCCCATTCGTGGCCAGAATGCCGTGGTGGTTGGTGCTTCCAACCATGTGGGTCGCCCCATGGGGCTGGAACTGCTGCTGGCCGGTTGCACGGTCACCACCTGTCACCGTTTTACCCGAAACCTGCAGGAAGAAGTCGCCCGGGCTGATATTCTGGTGGTGGCAGTTGGCAAACCGGGCATCGTCCAGGGCGAATGGATCAAACCGGGCGCCGTGGTCATCGACGTCGGTATCAACCGCACCGAGGAAGGCAAACTGGTTGGGGATATCGAGTTTGAAGTGGCCAGGGAAAGGGCCGGCTGGATCACACCCGTACCCGGTGGCGTCGGCCCCATGACCGTGGCGACCCTGCTGCAGAACACCGCTGACGCCGCGGATCAGTTTCACGATCCACTCTGAGGGTGATGGCTGGCAGGTGATTACTGAGGGGTCAGGTATTTGCCCGCCTCGGTCTGCAGATCGCCAAAACAGGCCTTGTATTCGACCGTTACCATGATGCCCTGGCTGTCGCCAATCGCGGCATCGATTTCATCTTCGTCCAGCAACATGTTGACTTCCCGTCCCTGCCACGTGCCCGTACAGCGCTCGATGACCCGGTATCCACTGGCATCGAAACTGCGAAATGCATGCAATCCATCGTTGTGGCGATGCAGGGATACCAGTGTCTGTACCGGCGCATTGCGATAGCGAGGCAAGAAGGCCGCCATGTAGTCCCGCACAATACGGCCGTCCTTGTCCAGAATGTTCAGTTCGATGGCATGCAACAGATCAGGATTGGCTTTCTCCCATTGCACCTTGCTGACCAGTTTGTCGCCCAAATAAAAATTTTCCTCGATGTAGAAATCGGGCATCTGGGCATAACCACCCGAGCTGATCTTGCGAGTCAGTTGCAGTTTTTTCACCTGCTGCTGATGCAGCTTGAGAATATTGTCGGCAAAGGCATTCCAGGTTCGCACGTGCACGTTGTCCACCTTGAGAACCACATCGGCGCCCGCAAAAGCGGGGGAAATCAGTATTCCCGCCGCCAGTAAAATCCGTCTATATCGCTGCCACATCACTCTTTCCCCTCATGCTGTCTGCCATAGCAATCTTTATATAGCAGGTTTGCACCATGATGTGACCTGCCAGGCTAGATTCTTCGCCAGGTGGTGCCTTTTGCACCATCTTCCAGAATGATGCCCTTGTCCTTCAGTTCATCACGAATCCGATCGCTTTCTGCCCAGTCCCGGTTGTCGCGGGCCTGGTTGCGTTTGGCAATCAGGGCTTCGATACTGGCATCATCGAGGCCCTCACTGGCCGGGCCACCGCGCAAAAAGGCTTCGGCATCCCGCTCCAGCAGACCGAGCATGCCCCCCAGTTCACGCAGTACGCCGGCATGATAGGCCGCAACTTCCGGATCCGATTCACGATGCTTGTTGATGGCATGGGCCACCTCGAACAGCACCGCCAGCGCTTCAGGGGTATTGAAATCATCATCCATGGCATCGATAAAATGGGCCACATGGGGATCACCCTCACGACTCTGGTGTGCCGGGTTCCGTGGCAGCCCACGCAACGCCGTGTACAGGCTGGTCAGGGCCCCCTTGGCATTTTCCAGATGGGTATCGGAATAGTTCAGGGGGCTGCGATAGTGACTGGTAAGAATGAAATAACGCAATACTTCCGGATCGTAGCTGGCCAGCACTTCCCGAATGGTGAAGAAATTGCCCAGTGACTTGGACATTTTTTCCTCGTCCACCCGAACGAAGCCATTGTGCATCCAGACATTGACGAACTTGCAGCCGGTCGCCGCCTCCGACTGGGCAATTTCGTTCTCATGATGAGGAAACTGCAGATCCAGCCCCCCGCCGTGGATGTCGAAATGGGCACCCAGGCACTTGGTCGACATGGCCGAGCACTCGATGTGCCAGCCCGGCCGGCCCCGTCCCCACGGGGAATCCCAGCTGGGCTCACCGGCCTTGGCCGCTTTCCAGAGCACGAAATCCAGGGGATCCCGCTTGGCGTCATCCACCGCCACCCTTTCGCCGGCACGCAGATCCTCCAGACGTTTGCCCGAAAGCTGGCCGTAGCCCTCGAACTTGCTCACCGAGTAATACACATCGCCGTTGTCCGCCGCATAGGCATAGCCCCTGTCCACCAGGGTCTGGATCATGTCGATGATCTCCACCATGTAGCGAGTGGCACGGGGCTCTTCATCGGGTGGCAAGACGCCCAGGGCCGCAATATCCTGATGCATTTCATCGATAAAACGGTTGGTGAGGCTCTCGATGGCCTCATCGTTTTCGTTGGCACGGGCAATGATCTTGTCATCGATATCGGTAATATTCCGGATATAGGTGACATGCTCATCTCCAAACACCTGCTTCAGGTGCCGATATACGACATCGAAAACCACCAGCACCCGGGCATGACCGATATGACACATGTCGTAGACGGTCATGCCGCAGACATACATGCGCACGTTTTTGGCATCGATGGGTTCGAAGGGGGCTTTCTTGCCAGTCAGGTTATTGTGTATTTGCAGCATGGGAAATTACAGGATCCGGTTGGTGTCGATCGATGGCATAGATTAACGGAAATCCCCGCGCGGCTCAAAATTACCGACCTTGCACTTTCACCCACTCGCCAAACCTTATATGATCCGGCAAATTCCAAATGAACCCAGGAAACACTACGCCAATGAAAAAACTCATCACCCTGTTTTCCCTGCTGCTGGTCGTCAGCTTTTCTTCCCCCAGCCTTGCCGCTGCCAATCCCAGGGTCAAGGTGGAAACCTCACTGGGCAGTTTCGTACTGGAACTGAATGAGCAAAAAGCCCCAAAAACCGTCAAGAATTTTCTCGACTACGTCAAATCCGGCTATTACAACGGAACGATCTTCCACCGCGTGATCGATGGTTTCATGGTTCAGGGCGGAGGTTTTACTACCGATTACCAGCGCAAGCAGACCAATGCGCCGATAATGAACGAAGCTGACAATGGCCTGACCAATACCCGCGGCACCATCGCCATGGCCCGCACTGCCGACCCTCATTCGGCCACCGCGCAGTTTTTCATCAACGTCAAGGACAACGACTTTCTCAACCACAGCAGCAAAACGCCGCGGGGCTGGGGTTACACCGTCTTCGGCCAGGTCGTGCAGGGCATGGATACCATCGACAAGATCCGCAAGGTCCGTACCGGTGCTGGTGGTCCCTTCCCCACCGATGTACCCCAGACCCAGATTGTCATCAAGAAAATGTCCATTATCAAATAAGCCTACCGGCATACAGACAGGTACAGAACCATGGTAAAACTCAACACAAACTACGGCACCATCGTGCTGGAAATGGAAACCGAAAAGGCACCACAAACCGTTGCCAACTTTCTGCAGTATGCCAAAGACGGCTTTTATGACGGCACCATTTTCCACCGGGTGATCGACAACTTCATGATCCAGGGCGGTGGCATGATGCCCGGCATGGTGGAAAAACAGTCCCGCGATCCCATCAAGAACGAAGCCGACAATGGCCTCAGCAATGCCGTCGGCACCGTGGCCATGGCCCGCACTCCGGATCCCCACTCCGCTTCGGCTCAGTTTTTCATCAATGTGGCCGATAACACCTTTCTCGACCACCGCGCTCCCACCCCTGATGGCTGGGGCTACTGCGTGTTCGCCAAGGTAGTCGACGGCATGGATGTGGTCAACAAGATAAAGGGCGTACAAACCGGCTCTGCCGGTCATCACCAGGATGTCCCGGTCGAAGATGTGGTCATCGAATCAGTTGAAGTGGAAGACTAGTCTGAAGACCGGTCTCGCTTCCTCGCGATACGATTCCTTGTAGTAGTCGCAGCAAAACCGGGGCAGCCACCCTGCCCCGGCCAGAGAAATCAGGGATACGCCGGCAAGGCAGGCGTTTATTCAATTTACGGACCGTTACCAGCTACCAGGAAAACCATGAGCATCCTGTTTATTTCTGACTTACATTTAAGTAGCAAGAGTTTAAACACTACTGTCAACTTCGTCCGCTTCCTGCAGACCAGCGCAAGAAAGGCCGAAGCCCTGTATATCCTCGGTGATCTGTTCGAAGCCTGGCTGGGTGATGACATGGTCCTGCCTGACTACCGGCCCGCCATCGAAGCCATGAAGGAACTCAGCGACACCGGCACCCGACTCTATGTCATGCACGGCAACCGTGATTTTCTCATGGCCGAGCAGTTTGCCGAAATGACCGGCGCCACGCTCATCAATGACCCTTCCACTGTCGACCTCTACGGGACCACCACATTGCTGCTCCACGGTGACATTCTCTGCACCGATGACGTGGAATACCAGAAATTCCGCAAGATGGTCCGTGACCCGCAATGGCAGGCCGCGGTACTGGCCAAAAGCCCCCAGGAACGCCTGGCCCTGGCCCGTGAATACCGGGAAATGAGCCAGAGTGAAACCGGCCAGAAGGCCGAAGACATCATGGACGTCAACCCCAGGGCCGTGGAGTCGGTGATGGCCGAAACCGGCATCTACCAGATGATCCACGGTCACACCCACCGCCCCGCCATCCATGAATTCGAGGTCAACGGCAAGCCGGCCAAACGCATGGTCCTGAGTGACTGGTATGAACAGGGCAGCGTCCTGATCTGTGACGAGGATGGTTGTAAACTGCAATGCCTGGGGAAATGATTCAGCAGCATATCTGATCGGCCGTTACATGGACCGGCCAGGAACCTCCTCCCTGTTTCTCCCGGATCCTGGCCTATAAATCCGCCACGTACAATACAAAATACAATCCTGCCGAGAGGAAAAACGCAACGTAACCTATGACGAGAAACCATGCCGTAAACATGGCAGGGTTTTCTGCTCTCTCGTGTGTAACATAGATCTTGTAGGCGATGAGATTAGCCAAGGACCCAAACAGACTTCCGAAACCTCCTGTATTTACTCCCCACAGTAACGCCTCCCAGTGTGTTGTGAATTTTGCAAACAACAGGGTAGCCGGAACATTGCTGATGATCTGGCTTGCCAGGGCCGAAAACAGAAAAATATGCCCCGAATGGCTTATTTCGGTTTCGAACACAAGTTTCATGTTTTCGGCAAGACCAAAAAAGAAAAAAAACGTCAACAGGAGTGCATAGTCGATATCAAGAGCCTTCCTGTCGAACAGGAACACCAGGGCTATCACCACGAGTCCCGTGAGCACTGGCAAGACATGGAGTATGATCAGTAGAACGAGGAAAAGAAAGACACCATAGACATAGACTGAATGATTGACTGTATGTGGCAGTACCGGAGTTTGTTTTGGCTTGCCCTCCTTGATGAATAATGCCGAAATGGCCAGCACCATGAGCATGACCAGTGCGAAAGGTCCGATGGTTTCGATGAACTGCAGCGGACTCAAGTCATAGAACCAGTAGATAAACAGGTTTTGTGGGTTTCCAAATGGCGTCAATGCCGATCCTGCATTGGCTGCCAGTGCTTCCAGAATCACCAGAATATCCTTTCGCTCAAAATCAAGAAGCAGGGTAATCGGCACAATCACAATCAAGGCGACATCGTTCGTGACGAGCATCGACAGGAAAAATGTCGTCATCACCAGTTTCAGAGGAATTGCTCGTCCTGTTTCGATAGCCTGGGATATCCTCGTCATCAAACCACTGTACTGGAGTCCCTTGATGGCAACGAAAAGCACAAACAGGATGAATAATATCTGCAGCTCCCGCAGTGAATATTCCGGAACCTGCCGGGTATAAATCGAAGTCACAACCAGGCTGACACCGGATGCAACCAGCAACCACTCCTTGAGAATGAAATCGACGATACTGCTTCGGGCTGTCAGTGACACGGCGGATTATCCCGAAATGGACGGTGAAAACGGCTCTATGGGCCTGAAGATGCCCGTCTTGCTCATCTTGCGCCGTAGCTGAAACCGGCCCAGGGCGGCAACGATGTCCAGTTTCGACAGATTGTGGAAATTGATCTGTGACCAGGCTTCACGCACCACCTGCACACTGAACAGGTACTGATCCTGAACGTGGCCGGTGGCGGGGTCGATGCGCTGGGAATAGGCCGATAGCTCGACTGTCTGCACGGTCGGCAGACTGGCAAAGACCTCGCCGATGAGCCGGAAGCCGATTCCGTGCACATGAACCATGTAGAGCCGTCGCTTGCGGGTTTCCGACAGAGGCTTCATGGACAGGCGCCAGCCTCGGGCAGGCAATGAGGCCATTTTGTCAGGCATGTCTTCGATTTCCGGCAAATCCACATCCAGCGTGACCCGCTTGCCATCGTCCGACACCTCGTAGGAAACCAGGGTTTCCCTTGGCCAGTCGATGGTTTCCAGCTGGTATTCGAGCATCTTTGCCATGCGCTCGGGATCCGCCTCGACGCCGTGCTCGAAGAGGTATTTTCGCTGGCCTTCCTTTGCTTCGAAGTCCTCGCGGGCCTTGTTCCAGATGACAAGTTTTTGCTCGTATTGTGCCCTGGCCTGTTGGTTGCGGGATTCGATGCGTTCGCGAACCTTTCGGAACAGGCGTCCCCGGAGTCCCAGGGGTTCGGCTTCGGGCTGTTCCGGCTCCGGCTCGCTGAAATGGACGGGGATATAGACGGGCCGCTGATCGGGGGCGGGGCTGTCCAGATGAATCGTTTCCAGTTTTTCCAGTTCACCGTTGATTTTGTCGCGAGCCTCGGCCAGCCACTGGCGGATACCTTCGCGGCGTTCCTGCTTGACGACAGAAATCAGCGCCTCGCCCAAGGGCTGGCCCTGCATGTCCCGGAAGTCCAGACTGCCATCCTCGTTGAGGTTGATGATGGCCTTGATATCTTTCGGTTCGGCGGGTTTGCTTGCCGGGCGTCGGCCCGAACGCCGCGAGGCCCTGCGGGCTCCACCGATGCGTTCACGGATCGACAGCCCGGTGCCGGGGATCCCCACATTGCCGTAGATGCCCCTGGGGCCAAAGTTCATGCTCGCCCCGCGCACGCCGGTACTGATGCTCATGCCCCGCTTGCCCAGGTTCAGACGCAGTCCCGGCGCAAGACGAATTGAGCGTCTGAATCGGAGCGCCATGGTTCAGATTACCGAAATCCCGCCTGCAGCCTAATCGAAACTCACCTTGCCTTCACGAAATTCCTGAACCGTATAATGCTTCATGTTCTCTGGTATTTCGAAAAGACTGGCATCGGCCTGGTAGTTTTCCTGATAGTCAATCAGGCTTCGGCCATCGCCATTGGTGCTCCATTCCTGGATGGGGAAACCAAACTTGAGGTGGCGGGCAACGGCAAAGGTACTCATGGACATGTCGCAGGCATTGTGCAGATCGGCCGGGATGTTGTTGAAGGTCACCTTGCTGTCGGCAGCCAGGATATCGTGGAAGCCTTGCATGGCATCGACCACATCGGGCATCAGTCCATCCACGGCAATCACGTCATAACAGATTTCACCATTGGCACTGAACTGGTAATGACGGGGTTTCAGACCGGCAATGCTTGGCGCATCTTTCAGCCCGGGAAGCTGTTTGTGTTCCAGCTTGAGCTCGAATGGCGGCGTGATATCCACATGCTGACGATTGACCGCCATGACCGTCTGTTCATCGCTATCGATGCTGTAGATAATGTCTTTCTTGCGGTCGAAGAGGACGAAGTCCCGGGAGCCTTCACCATCATCGAAACGCATGAACCTGTCGGTGACGATGAGCCGGGTCTGATAGGGCTCGACATTGTTTTCGTATTCGACAAAGGTCAGCATGGTTGTGCCTGTCGGCTCGGCCAGCCCTGCCGCTACTTCGCCCTTGCTACAGGCCGAAAGACCCGTGATAAAAACAAGCAGTGTTAACAGATAAGACGTAGTTTTCAATTTCACCCTGTACCTTCCAGATAATCCAGTTCGGCCTGACTGAATCCGGCACGCAGGCGTGCATCCCGATCCAGTGGCCCGTTGATTTTTCCCTGCATGTATTTTTCCAGCAGATGCCGGAACGTGGCTTCCGGTTCCTGACCCCGTTGTTCACACAAATAATGAAACCAGCGTGAACCGATTTCCACATGTCCCACTTCGTCCCGTTGTATGACCTTGAGTATTTCTACCGCCGCCTGATCGTCGATACCCGCCAGCTTGTTCATGATGCCGGGGGTCACATCCAGGCCACGGGCTTCCAGCACGCGGGGCACCAGGGCCATGCGGATCAGGGGGTCATGGGCAGTTTTCTGCGCCATTTCCCACAGGCCATTGTGGGCACCGAAATCCCCGTATTCGAAGCCCAGTGTCTTCAGATGCGCGTGCAACAGGCCAAAATGCACCTGCTCCTCGTCTGCCACCCTGAGCCAGTCCGTATAATAGTCCTCGGGCATGTCCCTGAACCGGTAGACCGCATCCAGCGCCAGGTTGATGGCGTTGAACTCGATGTGGCAGATGGAATGGATCAGGGCGCCATGCCCTTCCCGACTGCCCAGCTTGCGGCGCGGCAGTGCCCGTGGCGCGACCAGATGCGGCCTTTGCGGCCGCCCGGGCTCACCGATGGGCTGGAGCGGAATTTCTGCCCGGTCGAGTCTGTGACTGCGCCAGTCGGCCATCAGTTCCCTGACACAACGGGACTTTGCTTCCGGCTCACTGGCCTGCAGGCAGAGCCATGTTCGCTCGAACAGGCTTTCCGTCTTCAGTGGTTTTTTTGCCATCGGAACCCTGGGATCGTATTTCGACACATTTTTTTACAAATCATGCTATTTGCCTATCATGCCAGATCCTGCACCATTCTGCGCGTGTTTTGCCGTCATGAATTTTTATTAGCAAGGCAAGAACAACGAATTAACCCGAGTTATTCTCTGTGCAAAAGTGGTCTTGATCACTGGCAGCCCTGGCACGGTCTGCTATACATAGTGAACCGCGCCTGCAATAACCCGCAGCAAGCGAGCTGGATATTACAGACGCGATTAACCCTGCAAACAGACAGTGAATAACCGGATCGTGAAGGAATATCCGCACTGTTTGTCGTCACCCCCACATTTTTCAAGCGCAAAGGAGGGAATGCCATGATCATACCCCGCCCTGTTTATGAACTTCTGCCGGTTTTGTACGTCATCGCCGGAATTACAGCCATCACGACGGTGGATACCATCATGTCATTCGTGTCAGGTATTCTGCTCGGCTTTTCCGGCATCGTTGTCATGGTGCTGCGTCGCAACTATCGAGCCGCACAAAAAGCCTACCAGCAGGAAGACGGCGCGTTCTCAACCGTTTTGTTTTGATCAGAATGTAGAAAAAGCCCTTCCCTGGGCTTTTTCTACCCGGGAACGGAAAACACGGTTTCCCGTTCCCTCGC
>JAJRYG010000053.1 GCA_024275915.1 Gammaproteobacteria bacterium | reverse complement strand
TCGTTAAGCCTGATTGAGGCGGCCGGTTTAGAAAAGCACCAGCCCATAATCGATGTGGGCGGCGGTGCTTCAAACCTGGTCGACCACCTGCTTGCGGATGGTTACAGCAATCTTAGTGTACTGGATATTTCCTCGACGGCCATTGATGCCGCCAGGAAACGCCTTGGACAAAAGGCGCAACGGATCAGTTGGCATGAAGCAGATGTCACCCGTTTTCATCCCTCGGTAAAATTCTCGCTCTGGCATGACCGGGCAGTATTCCATTTTCTGACCCGAGCGGAAGAGCAGCAAGCCTATGTGGAAAATCTGAGCAACAGTCTGTCCGAACATGGCCATGCCATTATTGCCACCTTTTCACTCAATGGCCCGGAACAATGCAGTGGCCTGGATATCGTCCAGTATGATGAAGAAAAAATAGCCGCCGTACTGGGAGAGAAATTTGAACTGTACAACACAGTCTCAGAAATTCACATTACCCCGGCAAAAAAACAGCAGGCATTCAGTTATTTCTGTTTTGCAAAACGAGCAAGTTAGGCTGTGTGGCCGGATCCCGCAGCCGTCAACACGGCTGAAAAACGGTGTCCGTACGATGAAAAACCTCCTTTTGCCCCGCAGGATGCCGGCAAGACATTGCATGGCGCGTCATGCCACAGGAGAGGGAAGAAGCAGATGAATATGTCGAGTCTTCGGGCAATACAGGAAGCATACTTGAGTGCACAGTCGTAAGTTAGCTAGAATCAGCAACATGATAGTCAAATGCATGAACATCAGCGACAGCCATGGACTGGTCACATGCCTGGAAATGGCGAGTAACAGCCAGAACTGCTCTCACTGATGTTGGATGCTGCATGGAGAATGGCATTCGTCGTCGAGATGGGAAAATACGGTATTGTTGGCCTGATTGGTACCGCGGTTCACTATACGACCATGGCAATCCTGATCAGGGTCTTTTCCTTCGAGGTGGTGCTGGCCTCGACCTGTGGCGCCATTGCTGGCGCACTGGTCAATTATGTGCTGAATTATTTCTACACATTTCGCAGCAAAAAGGACCATCGTGATGCCATTGTGAAATTCTGGCTGATTGCCGCCATCGGCTGGGGTATCAATGCTGGTATCCTAGCCATGAATGAGTATCTTGTCGGGATCAATGTCATTCCTGCTCAGTTGACGGCAACGGTGGTTGTCTTTGTTGTCACATTTTTAATGAACCGGCGGTGGACATTCTAGTGGAACCAGCATCACAAACTGCACAACCAGTCGGTACGGTGGATCATCGCTCAGCCGACAGTGACCACATTCTTTCCGTGATTGTACCGGTCTACAACGAAGAATCCGTGATTTCCGAACTTCACAAACGTCTGGCAAAAGTACTGGACGGACTGTCGATGACCTCGGAAATCATCTACATCAATGATGGCAGCACCGACACCACCCTTGAAATTCTCAATGGGTTCCGTGAGCAGGATGAACGTGTCTGCATTCTCGACCTGAGTCGCAACTTCGGCAAGGAGCTGGCGATGACAGCCGGCCTGGATCATGCCTGTGGTGATGCGGTGGTGGTGATCGATGCCGACCTGCAGGACCCACCTGAACTGATCCCCGACATGCTCAATGAATGGCAACGGGGTTACGACGTGGTATACATGCAGCGCCGCTCGCGCCAGGGCGAAACCTGGCTCAAGCGTTTTACCGCCTATGGGTTTTACAAGGTCATGGGCAAGCTGGGCACGGTACCCATCCCGGAGAATGTGGGGGACTTTCGTCTGCTGGATCGCCGTGCCGTGCTGGCACTGCGCCGCCTGCGGGAAGAAAACCGTTTCATGAAGGGGCTGTTTGCCTGGGTGGGGTATTCACAGAAGGCCCTGTTGTATGATCGTGATGAACGTTTTGCCGGCGAAACCAAGTGGAATTACCTGCGCCTGTGGACCCTGTCACTGGAAGGTATCACCTCGTTTTCCACCGCACCACTGAAAATGGCCAGTCTCATGGGCCTGCTGACGGCCACTGGAGCCTTTTTCTTCGGAGTCTGGATCGTCCTCAAGACCCTGCTCTGGGGTGACCCCGTACAGGGGTATCCCACCATGATGGTCGTGATCCTGTTCCTCGGCGGTGTTCAGCTCATATCCATCGGTATTCTTGGCGAGTATCTGGGTCGCATGTTCATGGAAACCAAGCGCCGGCCCCTGTATCTGCTCAAGGGTCAGGCACTGGCAAAAACCACCTGCAGCCTGCATCAGCAACAGGAAAACCATAACGGATCGGCTGATGCGTAGATCACTGCATGCCTTGCTGCGCAACCCCTATGTCTGGGTGGTACTGATAGCCTTCACGATTCGCCTGACAACTCTGGGGATGTACCCGCTGGGCGATACCACCGAGGCACGCTATGGCGAGATTGCCCGCAAGATGGTGGAAACCGGCAACTGGATCACGCCCCAGTTCGATTACGGTGTACCGTTCTGGGGCAAGCCACCGCTGTCCACTTGGACACGGGCAGCCAGTTTCGAATTGTTTGGTGTCAGTGAATTTTCTGCACGCCTGCCTTCGATTTTTGTCAGCCTTGCGATTGTTGCCCTGATGTTTTACCTGGGCCGGCAGCAGCGTGGTCGAACCGTGGCCTGGATTGCCTCGGCCATGCTCAGCACCAGCGTACTGTTTTTCATTCTTAGCGGCGCGGTACTCATGGATCCATTGATGACGGTGGGTACCACCCTGTCCATGGTCGCCTTCTGGCAGGCCATGAAGGATCGTGGCCGCCACTGGGGTTACCTGCTGTTTGTCGGTCTGGCCATCGGCCTGATGTCCAAGGGGCCGGTGGCCGGGGTCCTGACCACCATCCCCATCGTCATCTGGCTGACCCTGACCGGTAACTGGCGTCATGGCTGGTCGCGCATCCCCCTGTTTGTTGGCACCCTGCTGATGCTGGCGATCAGCCTGCCCTGGTACCTGCTGGCCGAATACACCACGCCGGGTTTCCTCGATTACTTCATTGTCGGCGAGCACTGGAAGCGTTTTACCGAACCGGGCTGGCAGGGCGATCTGTATGGTTCGGCACATACCAGTGCCAGGGGCGCCATCTGGGTAGAGTGGCTGGTAGCGGCGTTTCCCGTTTCGCTGATTCTGATCGGCGCCTTTTTTACCCTGCTCTGGAAAAAAAAATCGGCCACCATATGGATCCTTCGTGAAGACTGGACCCTGTACCTGATCCTCTGGGCCATTTCTCCCATGTTGTTCTTCACCTTCTCGGGCAACATACTCGCCACCTATGTACTGCCTGGCCTGCCCGCGGCTGCCCTGCTGGCTGCCGGACTCTGGCAAACATCGCCAGAAGCTGCCTCGCAGGACAAGGGAAAGGGAAGGAAGAGCATAGCCATCCTGGCCATGGCTGGCGTCCTGTTCCCCTTGTTCTACCTGCTGGTTATCTTCGTTCACATGCCGAAGGTGGCCGAACAGAACAGCGAGAAATACCTGGTACAAAGCTACCAGCAGCTGGATCCCCGCGGACAGGCCCGTCTGATCTACCTGTACAAGCGACCCTTTTCTGCCGAGTATTACTCCAAAGGCAAGGCCGAAGTCATCAGTCATCCGCGCGACATGCTTGACATCGTTCGGCAGGAACCCACGGTGTTCTTTGCCATCCCGGCAGACTATATCAACCAGGTACCGGAAGAAATCCGGCCCTGCCTGCAGAAGATAGAACGGCCCGACCGGGGCAGGGCACGTTACATCTTGTTCCAGGCCAGGCAGAAGGACTGCCACCTGAAAGAAAAGGCAGCAAACTGAAGCTTGTCGAGATCCCGGCCCAGGCAACGGCAGACAGGCTCAGGTCAATGACACTGTTTCAGAAGAAGGGAAGGGCTCCCGAGAGTATCACCATCGGAAATGCCGGGAGCCAGGTGACTTGTGAGGAAACCTGTAACGGGTTTGTGCCGAATCGATGCCATGAAGTCATAAGGCGAGAGCAGCACGAGCACATTGTTTATTGATGGTCGGCGAAGGGAAACCCATGTATCACGGAGAACGCTTCAACAGTATCAGCCACCTGATCGGTGCCGCACTGGCCCTGGCCGGGCTGGTGGTGCTGGTGGTGTTTGCCTCCCGGAAAGGGGACCCGTGGGAAATCGTCAGTTTCAGCATCTACGGTACCAGCCTGTTCCTGCTCTATACCCTGTCGACCCTCTATCATTCCCTGCGGGGCCCGGCCAAGCAGATCTTCATGAAGCTGGACCACATCGCCATCTACCTGTTGATCGCAGGGAGCTACACCCCGTTTACTCTGGTTACCCTGCGTGGTGCCTGGGGCTGGAGCCTGTTTGCCGTGGTCTGGGGACTGGCGGTTATTGGCATCATCGTCGACACCCTGCACAAGCAGGGATCCCGTCGCATACAGATGATCATCTATCTGTTGATGGGCTGGCTGATCCTGGTCGCCATGTACCCCCTGGTCCAGGCTTTGCCCCGTGGCGGACTGGTCCTGCTGATCCTTGGCGGGGTGTTCTACACCAGTGGCGTGATCTTTTATGCCCTGGATGAAAGGTTGAAACACTCACACGGCATCTGGCACCTGTTCGTGCTGGCAGGCAGCATCTCGCATTATATGGCGATGTTGTTTTATGTATTGTAGGGGATAGATGCAAGATACAAGATACAAGATACAAGTGACGAGTAAAACCCGACTCCATCGTCATTCCAGCGAAGGCTTGGAATCCAGGGAGGCTTCGGGCGGGTGAGGCTGGCTTGTCGATGGCAGGAAAGGGATTGGTGGTAACGAACCTTCCCCGCACTTCTCAAACGCCCACTGGATTGTGGCTCAGAGGCCGCAATGACGGTATGCCCCCAAGTCCTCGTCACTCATAACTCGTATCTTGTATCTATATTCTTGTTACCCGTCACTTCCGCCCGTAGATACCGACCATCTCCATTAGTTTTTCCTCCAGGCCTTCGGGGATCTGTTCCCATTGGAAGCGCCATTGCCAGTTGCCTTCGGTGGTACCGGGGGTATTCATGCGCTGGCCTTCTCCGAGGCCGAGGATATCCTGCATGGGCAGTACTGCGAGGCGGGCAACGGAGGCGAGGGTGGTGCGGTTGAGTGGCCAGGGCATGGTGTTACCGGCGGCATAGCCCAGATAGTCATCGATGATCTGTTGTTGTTCGGTATTGAGTGCCTGATACCAGCCGAGGGTGGTGTCGTTGTCGTGGGTGCCCGTGTAGACCACGCAGTTGGTTTCGTGATTGTGGGGCAGATAGACGTTGTCAGCATTGCCGTCGAAGGCAAACTGGAGGATTTTCATGCCAGGCAGCTTGAACTGGCGGCGCAGGGCTTCGACTTCTTCGGTGATGATACCCAGATCTTCGGCGACCAGGGGCAGGTTGCCGAAATGATCATGCAGGCTGTTTAGCAGGGCTTCGCCCGGCGCCTTGACCCAGCGGCCATCGATGGCGGTTTCGGCCTCGGCGGGGATTTCCCAGTAGGCTTCGAAGCCACGGAAGTGATCGACGCGGATCACATCGAACAGTTGCAACTGGGTCTGCATGCGCAGATGCCACCAGTCGAAATCGTGTTCCTGCATGTATTGCCAGTTGTAATGGGGGTTGCCCCAGCGTTGCCCGGTTTCGGAAAAGTAGTCAGGCGGGACACCGGCAACCACACGGGGCTGGCCAGTTTCGTCGAGAAGAAAGTTTTCCCGGTTTGCCCAGACATCGGCGCTGTCATGGGCGACGAAGATCGGCATGTCACCAAACAGGCCGATACCGTGCTGGTTGGCGTAATGCTTGATTTCCAGCCACTGGGTAAAAAATACATATTGCTCAAAACGGATCTGGTTGAGCTTATCGGCCAGCTGGCTGCGCAATCGACTCAGACTTTCGGGCTCCCGATCACGCAACGCTGTTGGCCAGTCTGTCCAGCCCTTGTTGTGCTGCTTCTGGCGAATCGCCATGTACAGGGCATAGTCATCCAGCCAGTTGGCCTGTTGCTGGCAAAATACCTCGAACTGTTGCATTTCCAGAGCTTCGGCATACTGCTTGAAATTGCGCCAGGCCATGAACAGACATTGCTGGCGAAACGCCGGATCGTTCGCCTTGAGCCTGATTTTATTGATATCGAGCCAGTTTCGGTCTTCCAGCCATTCGAGGCTGATGAGTGCCGGATCGCCTGCATGTACCGACAGGCACTGATAGGGTGAGTTGTCTTCATGCGTGGGGCCCAGGGGCAGCAATTGCCAGAGGCTGATGCCACAACGGGTGAGAAATTCGATAAACCTGTAGGCACTGTGACCGAGGTCGCCGTGATCGGCTCGACCGGGCAGGGAGGTTGGGTGAAGAAGAATTCCGGTGCGTCGGCGATCAAGGTAATCCATTACGGCTCAGATTCCTGTTTGTTGGGAATGGTTCAAGTGGACTCCTGTCCCGGGCGCATCACACCACTCATTGCGGGTGCGCCACTGCCATGGGTAAAGACTTCGGACAGGTAGTCAGGGGGTTCTTCGCCGAGTATCTGGTAAAGATGGGCCAGGTGCAGGCGAAACAGGCATTCGAAATCACTTACCGAGTCAGCCGGGTTGTAATCGCCAAACCACCAGAACCAGTCGGAGCCTTCACAGATGGCCAGCTGGTGTTCGGCACGGCGCTGGTGTTCCTCGTCTAGGCGGCCACTTTTCATCACCACATCGAAGATGCGCTTGGCCTCTCCAAGCATGTCCCAGGCATGATTCTTGTCCTTGTCTCCGATCCAGGTGGAGAAGGTGCCATACACCCAGCTGCCGGCAACAACGTGTGACAGCATTTTGGGCGCCGTGCCTTGATCTAGGCAGGCACTGTAGGTGGTCAATTCCAGTGCCGGGTGGTTGGCGATCCCTTTGTAGAGGGCCTGCAGAAAGTAATAGCCATTTTCCGGATAGGTTTCCCAGGCATTTTCACCGTCGAGAATGATGGAAACCACACTGTCGTCCAGCTCGCTGCAGGCAGTGGCAATATTTTCCAGGTGGTGCAGCAGGTTGGCAACGGCATCATCGGCATGCCAGCTGGCATAGGTAAAGCCGATCAGATCGGAGAGGCCGTCATCACGGAAAAAACAGGTCGTTTTGCTGTTGTCGAACTGATAGGGACGATGCAGGCAGCCTTTTGGCTTGATCCTGGAGGCATTAAGGCTGTTGCGCATTACCGATTCACCACTGGCCGTCCAGCGAAAACCGGCTTCATCGAGTATCTTCAGGGTGGCTTCGCTGATGCTGCCTTCCGAAGGCCAGCAACCGGCCGCCTTGAAGCCAAAAAAATGCTCGAAGGTTTCCATGCCCTTTTGTAAATGCCAGCGCACCCGCTCCTCGCCACCGGGATAACTGGTGAGGAAGGGCAGCTTGACCTCGGGCATGGCCTCCCGGGCACTGGTGATGTCGAGCAGAAGCGGCATGATGGGGTGGGCGTAGGGGGTCATGGACAGTTCGACCTGACCGGCTTGTGCCAGCTTGCGATAACGTTCGATAATCCCGGCCATCAGCTCGCCGATGATCGCAGTCAATTCGCGTCGGTCATGCAGACTGTAGCCGGTGCCCTTGTCCATGAGTTTCTTGATCCGGGTATCCTCGCGCCGCACGGTTTCTCCCATCCAGGCAAGGTGATACCAGATGAGCAGATCCACCAGGTATTGATCGTTGATGTAGAGCATCATTTCCGGGTGGTTTTCCAGCGCCTTGGCGGCTTCGGTGAGTTTCTGGTACACGGGGAAACGCTTGATCAACCGATCTTCGTTGGCGCGCAGGCAATGCTTGATCAGTGACATGCGGGCATCGTTGGCGGCGGGCAAAACTGGACCGGCCAGTGCCGCCAGCAGAGGGTCGCGAATCGCACTGGAGTTATTGAGAAAGCCCTGGATCTGTCTGGCATAGTCGTCTATCTGCACCAGCAAAATGGGGGCAAAATTGACCACCGCCCGGGCTTCGGGAATGGTTTCCAGGTGGGCGGCCATGTCCACATAGTCCTTGATGCCGTGCAGGTAGGTCCAGGGCAGATGATATTCGCCGCTGCGCAGATCCCGGTATTCGGGCTGATGCATGTGCCAGTAAATCACCACCCGCAAGGGTGATGCGGCAACAGCCTGACTGTTACCCCTGGACTCATCGGACATAGTGCAGTTCCTGTCCCAGCATGTCCGGTGTGACCAGGACGACACCCTTGGGGCTGACATAATAGCGCTCTGCATCGGCCTCGGCATCTTCACCAATCACGGTGTTATGGGGAACGATGCAGCCCTTGTCGATAATGGCCTTGCGGATCCGGCAATGCTGGCCGATATGGACATCGGGCAAAATCACGCTCTGTTCCACGCTCGAATAGGAATTGATGTGGACATGGGAGAACAGCAGGGAACGGTGGATCTTGGCACCGGAAATGATACAGCCACCGGAGACCATGGAATCCACGGCAATCCCCCGACGGTTCTCGTCATTGAAGACGAATTTGGCCGGTGGCAGCTGGGCTTGGTAGGTCCAGATGGGCCATTTTTCATCGTACAGGTTGAGTTCCGGCAGTACATCGGTCAGCTCCAGGTTGGCTTCCCAGAAGGCATCGACGGTGCCCACGTCGCGCCAGTAGGACTGTTTCTTTTTCTGCACATCCCTGAAAGGATAGGCGAAGGCGCGGTATTTTTCGATGATGGAGGGAATGATGTCCTTGCCGAAGTCATGGCTGGAGTTGACCGAGTCGGCATCCTTGCTCAGTTGCTCGAAGAGGAAGTCCGTATTGAAAATATAGATGCCCATGGAGCAGAGGGCCTCGTCATCCCGGCCCGGCATGGGCGTAGGGTTTTCCGGCTTTTCCTCGAAGCCATGGATGCGGCTGTTTTCATCCACGGACATGACGCCAAAGGCCTGGGCCTGCTCCAGGGGCACTTCGATGCAGCCGATGGTGATATCGGCTTCATTTTCCGTGTGGTGGGCCAGCATGGGGCCGTAGTCCATTTTATAAATGTGGTCGCCGGCCAGGATCAGGACATATTTGGGGTTGTGGCTGCGAATGATGTCGATATTCTGGTAGATGGCATCGGCTGTGCCGGCATACCAGGATGTGGCAATGCGCTGCTGGGCTGGCAGCAGCTCGACGAATTCACCGAATTCTCCACGCAGATGGCCCCAGCCCTGCTGGATGTGGTTGATCAGAGAGTGGGCCTTGTACTGGGTGAGTACCCCGATGCGGCGGATCCCCGAATTGACGCAGTTGGACAGGGGGAAGTCGATGATGCGGAACTTGCCGCCAAAAGGGACGGCCGGTTTGGCTCGCCACTGGGTCAGATTTTTAAGACGGGAACCGCGGCCACCGGCCATGATCAGGGCCAGGGTGTCACGGGTGAGCTTGCTAACGAAACGACTGGTATGGTCAGAATTCACGCGCGGGTTTCCTAAGTTTATTAGTGACGAACCTGATCGATGTCACGAAGTACTGGATAAAAATCAGACAAACTACAGGTCATTATTTACAATACAGTGACAGATGTCTACCACAAAAAGGATTGAAAATTTTTGTCAGATAATCGTGTAATATGACTGTCTAGTGTTATGGTTTAACTTGGTTACATAGTCCTGATGAAAAGATCATGAAAACTTCTAATAATAATAGTACCAGTATAGATAACGAGCTACAGCGAATTATTGACGCACGTCATCATGATCCGTTTTCCATGCTGGGTCGCTACCTGGAGGGTGAGCAGGCTACGGTCAGGGTCTTTTTGCCGTTTGCCTCCGAGGTAACCCTAGGCGATGCTCAACTACCCATGCGCCGCCTTGGGGATACGGGCATCTTTGTCTGGCAGGGCCAGGCCAGTCTGGTCGAGGAACATCCCCGCATCGCTTGGAAAGACAGCAGTGGCCAGTCCCATTCCCACATCGATCCTTACAGTTTTATGCCTTGGATAGCCGATTTCGACCTGCACCTGTTTGCCGAAGGACGACACTGGCACATTCAGAACATACTCGGGGCCCACCTGCATGAGATCGACGGTATCCAGGGTGTGCGCTTTGCCACCTGGGCACCCAATGCCGAACGAGTCAGCGTCGTTGGTGACTTCAACCAGTGGGATGGACGCCGTCATGCCATGCGCATCCGTGGTGGCAGCGGTGTATGGGAGCTGTTCATTCCCGGCCTCAAGCCGGGTGACCTGTATAAATTCGAGATTCGTAACCGCCAGAGCGGGCAAATCGTTGTCAAATGCGATCCCTACGGCCAGCAGTTTGAAATGCGGCCCAATACCGCCTCCATCATCACCGATGACTCCGGGCATGAATGGCGCGATGGAAGCTGGATCGAGCGGCGCCGTCAGGCCAACTGGCTGCATGAACCTCACAGCGTGTACGAAGTACACCTGGGTTCCTGGCTGCGGGACGACAACAATTATTTCCTCAATTACCGCGAGCTGGCCCATCGTCTGGTCGAGCATGTGCAAAAGCTCGGTTTTACCCATATCGAACTGCTGCCTGTCACCGAGCATCCTCTGGATGCCTCATGGGGGTATCAGACCACCGGCTACTTCGCACCGACCAGCCGCTATGGCAGTCCCGATGACTTCCGCTATTTTGTCGATTACTGTCACCAGCATAATATTGGCGTACTGCTGGACTGGGTGCCGGCCCACTTTCCCAAGGACGAACATGGCCTGGCCCGCTTCGATGGCAGCGCCCTGTACGAGCACGAAGATCCCCGCAAGGGCGAACACCGTGACTGGGGCACACTGATCTACAATTTTGGCCGCAACGAGGTGAAGAATTTTCTGCTCGCCAGTGCCCTTTACTGGCTGGAAGAATTTCATATCGATGGTCTGCGGGTGGATGCGGTGGCCTCGATGCTGTACCTGGATTATTCGCGCGAGGAAAACGACTGGATTCCCAATGAATACGGCGGCAACGAAAATATCGAAGCCATCGAGTTTCTGCGAGAGCTGAACATTATTACCCATACCCAGCAACCGGGCACCATCGTGGTGGCGGAGGAATCCACCGCCTGGCCCCAGATCACCCGGCCGCCGGATCAGGGTGGGTTGGGTTTTTCCATGAAATGGAACATGGGCTGGATGCACGATACCCTGCAATACATGAGTCACGACCCGGTGCATCGTCAGCACCATCACAATCAGCTGACCTTCGGCCTGCTGTATGCCTTTACCGAAAATTTTGTCCTGCCCTTCTCCCATGATGAAGTGGTGCATGGCAAGGCCTCGATGATCTACAAGATGCCCGGTGATGAATGGCAGCGTTTTGCCAACCTGCGCCTGCTCTATACCTACATGTTCACCTACCCGGGCAAGAAGCTGCTGTTCATGGGCTGCGAGTTTGCTCAGGGCCGGGAGTGGGACCACGAGCGGGGACTGGACTGGTACGTGCTGGACTACCCCCTGCATCAGGGTGTACAGGACCTACTGGGTGATCTCAATGCCCTGTACCGCAAGGAACCGGCCCTTCACTATTATGATTTCGATCACCAGGGTTTCGAATGGATCGACTGCAATGATGCCGCCCACTCCATCCTGGTCTATCAGCGCAGGCACGAACAGGCAAAGATCATCGTGGTGCTGAATTTCACCCCGGTGCCCCGTGAGGGTTACCGTGTCGGTGTTCCCGAAGCCGGGCTGTATCGCGAATTGCTGAATTCCGACTCGGAATTCTATGCCGGCTCCAACATGGGTAATGCCGGCATGTTACACAGTGAAGCCATCCCGTGGATGGGCCAGGAACATTCCGTGGTGCTGGATTTGCCACCACTGGCGGGGCTGATCCTCAAAATCGAGTAACGAGGTTTGATTGTTTGTACTATATTGGGGTGTTGGAACGTTGTCATTATTGGAGACAGGCAGGATCGGGAACATGTATGAAGCTTATTCGTTCATATTCGATAGAGCGCAATAAGCGAAGGGCATGGTGCCATGCTTGCTGCTCCTTGCATCTTTCATCTTTCATCTTGTATCTGATTTTCATATGAAAATATTGTTTGCCAGCAGTGAAGTCCATCCCCTGCTCAAGACCGGCGGCCTGGCCGATGTGGCGGGCAGTCTGCCGCGTGCACTCAGGGCTCTCAAGCAGGATGTACGTATCATCATGCCAGCCTATGCCGATGCGGTGAAAAAGGCCGGCAAGCTCAAACAGGTGGCGAGCTTCGATGTCGGGGTGCACAAGGTCAAGCTGCAGGAAGGCCATCTGCCAGGCAGCCGGGTCAAGGTCTGGCTGGTCGATTACCGGCCCTATTTCGAACGTCCCGGCAATCCCTATCTCGATGAGCATGGTGAAGAGTGGCCGGACAATGCCCAGCGCTTTGCCCTATTCAATCGCGCGGTGGTGAAGATTGCCCTGGATCAGGTGGGTCTGGGCTGGGAACCGGAACTGATACATTGCAATGACTGGCAGACCGGGCTCATTCCCGCCCTGCTGTCGGAACACTCACCCCGACCGGCCACGGTGTTTACCATTCACAACATGGCCTATCAGGGCCTGTTTGATCACGCGACGTTTGTCAGCCTGGGTTTGCCTTCACACTTCTGGAGTCACCACGAACTGGAATTTCACGACCAGCTTTCCTTTCTCAAGGGCGGCCTGGTGTTTGCCGATCGGATCAACACGGTCAGCCCGCGTTATGCAGAGGAAATCCAGACAGAAAAATTCGGCTGTGGACTCGATGGCCTGTTGCGCCACCGCAAGCAGGTGCTCAGTGGCATACTGAACGGCATCGACACAAAGGAATGGAATCCCGGTACCGACCCGCATTTGCCCGCCCATTACAACCGCCGCTCACTGGCCGGTAAGGCCATCAACAAGCAGTCCATCCAGAAAACATTTTCCCTGCCAGAAAAAGCTGATGTGCTGTTACTGGGCTTTATCGGCCGGCTGGTAGAGCAAAAGGGTATCGATACCATCCTCGAGGCATTGCCGGAGATGCTCGACCTGTCCGTACAGTTTGTCCTGCTCGGCTCCGGTCAGGCGCAGTACCAGCGTGCCATCACGGCCCTGGCAAAAGCACATCCCGCCACTATTAGCGCGACCATCGGCTATAATGAAGCTCTGGCACACCAGATCGAAGCCGGGGTGGATGTGTTCCTCATGCCGTCGCGTTTCGAGCCCTGTGGTCTCAACCAGCTTTATAGTCTGCGCTATGGCACCGTGCCCATGGTGACCGAAGTGGGTGGGCTGGCCGATACGGTCATTGACGCCAGTGAGGCCA
Source organism: Gammaproteobacteria bacterium (assembly GCA_024275915.1). GTDB lineage: Bacteria > Pseudomonadota > Gammaproteobacteria > UBA6429 > Thiohalophilaceae > JAJRYG01. The sequence continues at coordinate 24,909 of JAJRYG010000053.1, read as the reverse complement.
ATCTGGCCACCGGTACCGCCACCGGCATCACCCTCAGGGAAAATAGCGCAGAGGCCCTGATCCATGCGGTGCAGCGAGCCCTGTCCCTGCATGCGGACAGAAAAGTCTGGAAGAAACTGCAGCTGACGGGAATGGCCCAGGATTATTCCTGGCAACACAGTGCAAAGCGGTATCTGGCATTATATGAAGAGATTGCAGGATAGCTGTTCCAAATACCAGTTCAACTCAGGTGAAGAGTCCCCACTGCAGCAGAATCGAGTATGACCGTCAGCCGCAGGGAGGATATACAGGACGCACAAGTGTCACGAGAAGGCAGGATGCCCGGAGCGACTGCGGCTGTAGATGTATTTACGGCATGTCATTTTCGCTTCTGCTGTACTTGGGGGGTGTCCATGAAAAATTGCCAATCAGAAAATAATCAGGTATTTGGCACAGCTATTTCGGAACAGAGGTACGAGTGACGCGGAAGATGCCTTGTCACTCGTGTCTTTGTCCCTTGTCACTGTTTTTACTAGTTTGCGGCTTTCTTTGCCGCCGCAAAGCAGTCGTCACGCCACAGGCAATCGAGTTGGTCACAATCACCACTGGTCGCAGTGGCAAAGCAGGAAAAATTGCCTTCGCTACGCTGGATTTCACGGACCAAGTTGATTTTGCTCAAGCGGCCAGCCTTGATGCCACGTTCCCTGGCCAGGTCACGAATTAACTGCATTTGCATTTTATTTCCTCCGGGTATGAACTGAAAAATTATATAGCTATGAGGATGTCATTTTTACCAGATATACTTGAAACCTGCCTCAGTCAGGTACAAGACCAAAACCATACTATGCTTGTTGCATGCAACAGACCGAGTGAACAACAGGTTTACCCTGGGGTGATAAATACAATCTGACATACATGGGTATAGCAAATAATTTATGATATTCAATCATTAAATGATCAAAATGATTGCGGTTTAACGAATTATCGGCTTTTATTGTTACAGCTTTGTGTAGCCCCCTGATTGACACACATAAAGTGCTGCTGTAACAGTGATAAGCAATGACAGGCTAACAGGCAGGCAGCTGCAGGAGAATGAATATGCGCATAGCAATGATCGGCCTAGGCAAAATGGGCGCCAACATGGCAAGCCGGCTTTGCCGGGGAGGTATCGAAGTGGTGGGCTACAACCGCTCGCCGGAGATCGTCGAACGGCTGGCCAATGAAGAGGGGTTGCTGCCGGCGGCGGATTTGTCATCACTGCTGGACATGCTCGACCCCCCCCGTATCGTCTGGATGATGTTGCCCAGTGGCGAGGTGACCGAGGACATGCTGTTGCGCCTGGGCGACATGCTCAGTGCCGGTGACATCATCATCGATGGGGGCAATGCCAATTACCATGACAGCCAGCGTCGTGCCGTACAAATGAAAGACGAGGGTATCGGCTACATCGATGCCGGCACCTCCGGTGGTATCTGGGGGCTGGAAAACGGTTACTGCATGATGGTCGGTGGGGCAGAAGAACATGTCAGCCAGATAGAGCCGGTACTCAAAGTGCTCGCACCTTCGGCTGACACTGGCTGGGCCCATGTGGGCCCGGTGGGGGCCGGTCACTTTACCAAGATGATCCACAACGGTATCGAATACGGCATGATGCAGGCCATGGCCGAAGGCTTCAGTTTGCTGGAAGGCAAAAAGGAGTTTGATCTGGACTTGGCCGAGATTGCCGAAATATGGCGTCACGGCTCGGTGGTACGTAGCTGGTTGCTGGATCTGACCGCCGAATTCCTTTCCGAGGATCAGAACCTTGAGAGCATTTCCGGTTATGTCGCCGACTCCGGTGAGGGGCGCTGGACCGTGGCAGAAAGCATCGACCAGGGGGTGCCTGCACCGGTACTGGCGCTGGCGCTGCACATGCGTTTTGCCAGTCAGCAGGAAAATGGCTACGGCAATCGCATGCTGGCGATGATGCGCAATGCCTTCGGTGGCCACACGGTCAAGACCCAGGACGAACAGTCATGACCGAGCCCTGTACCTTTATTATCTTTGGTGCGATGGGCAACCTGTCGCGCAAGAAGCTGTTGCCTGCACTCTATCACCTGGAAGAAGCCGGTCGCCTGCCGGGCAATACGGCCATCATTGCCTTCAGTCGCAGGGAAATGCCGCAGGACAAATGGTTTGCCAAAATCGACGAATTGCTCGCCGACCAGGTGCGCAATGGCACCAAGCCGGAGGTTCTCGCTCGCCTGCACCAGCGTCTGCAGCTGTTTACCGGCGACATGACCGACGCCGACAGTCTGCGCCAGCTCAAGCAGAACCTGCAGGACGATGACACGCTGCCGGGCAATCTGATTTTCTACATGGCCATTCCCCCCACCCTCTATGCCAGGGTGGGGCAGACACTGGCTAACGCCGGGCTGAACGAGGAAGATCATGGCTGGCGGCGTATCGTTATAGAAAAGCCCTTTGGCCACGATCTGGAAAGCGCCACGGTTCTGGATGAAAGCCTGCACCGGCATTTCAATGAAGAACAGATCTTCCGCATCGATCACTATCTGGGCAAGAGCATGGTGCAGAACGTGCTGGTGTTCCGTTTTGCCAACCTCATGCTCGAGCCCCTGTGGAACCGCAATTATATCGACCATGTGCAGATCACCCATTCGGAGACCCAGGGCATCGCCGGTCGGGCCAATTTTTATGACGGTGTGGGCGCCCTGCGCGACATGGTGCAAAGCCACCTGCTGCAAATGATGACCCTGGTGGCAATGGAGCCACCGGCCAACATGGACTCGGAATCCCTGCGTGACGAGAAGGTCAAAGTTCTCAAGTCGCTGCGGCCCATTTCAAGGCAGGCCGTTAATTCCCATGCCTACCGCGCCCAGTATGTGCAGGGTGAGATCAATGGCCAGAGTGTGCAGGGCTATCTGGGCGAAGAGGGCATCCCGGAGAACAGCACCACCGAAACCTATGCGGCACTAAAACTGTACATCGACAACTGGCGCTGGCGGGGCGTGCCGTTTTACCTGCGTACCGGCAAACGCATGAATCGGGACAGTTCCATCATCAGCATTCGCTTCAAGCATCCACCCCAGCAACTGTTCCGCAAGACTCACATCGAGAAGATCAAGCCCAACTGGCTGTTGCTGGGCATCCAGCCGGAAGAATGTGTACGCCTGGAAATGCAGGTCAAGCAGCCGGGGCTGGAAATGCTCACCCACACCACCCAGCTGGACACCAGTCCCAGCGATGAAGACGGACCAAAGCTCGATGCCTATGAAGCCCTGTTGCTGGACGTGATTGAAAACGACCGCTCGTTGTTTCTGCGCTACGACGAGGTTCACTGGGCCTGGGAAGCGGTGGATTCGGTGCTCAAGGTCTGGGATACGGAACGGGATTACATCCAGACCTACCCGGCTGGCAGCTGGGGGCCCAACAGTGACCTGCGCCTGTTTGACAGGGACGACCATGCCTGGCGCAATTCACTGGAAATCAACGACGAAGCCTAGCAGGATGTTGAAAAAGCCCTTCCTTGGCCTTTTTCAACCCGGGAACGGCAAACGTAGTTTGCCGTTCCCTCACATTTTCAATGACTTGTGGTCATTGAAAATGGCGGTGCTTCCCTGCACCGCATACAGGCTGTCGAACAACGGCGTTTTTCAACAGCCTGCTAGGCTGTGATGCCGCACTCAGCCGCGCCGGAGCCGGCTCGCACATTTTGCCGCTCCCAGCAGGCCGACGTTGTCATTGAGGATCAGTGATACAGGGATCTGCTGCATCAGTGTGCTCATTTTCCCCTTGCGCAGGAATGCCTGCATGAAGTCACCTTTTTGCAGGGCGGGAACCACCTTTGTCGCAATCCCTCCGGCAATGTAGACGCCCGCCGTGGCTAGGCAATCGAGGGCAAAATTACCTGCTTGGGCCCCATAGATACGGATAAAACAATCCAGTGCTGCGCTGGCTGCCGGGTCTTGTCCCGCCAGGGCCGCCATGCTGATCAGGGCTGCCTTGTCACCGTCCTGATCCAGCAGCCTGTTGTCTTCCTGGCGTCCTGTATCGAGCAAAAACTTATAGATACGTATCAGTCCACTGCCGGATAACAGGGTTTCATAACTCACATAGTCTTCCTGGCCAAGCAGGTATTCGAGCAGGCGGATCTGCAATTCGTCCTGCGGGGCAAAGGCCACATGCCCCCCTTCGGTAGGGTAGGGGTGATAAGCGCCATGACGGTAGATCAACAGCGCCTGACCCAGGCCGGTGCCCGCACCAATCAGAGCACGCCGTGCGCCCACTTCGGCCTCGCCACGTTGCAGGACACAGAGATCGGTTTCTTCGACTTCATCAAGGCCATGGCCAATGGCCTCGAAGTCGTTGATCAGGCTCAGGTGAGGGATCTGCAGTTGCTCGGCCAGCCTGTCCTCATCCAGTTGCCAGGGCAGGTTGGTGACACGGGCCTGACAATGGCGAACCGGGCCGGCAACGGCAAAGCAGGCTGCATCCGGCCGCTTCGGACCGGCGTGTTCGGCCAGAAAGGTTTCGATCACGGGCAGCAGATCCGGATAAGCCGCACTGGCATAACTCTGCTCGGCAAGCACCTGCAGGCCCGTTGTCTGCTGTTGCGCGAGCATCAGGCGGCAATGGGTTCCTCCGATGTCACCGGCCAGTATTTTCATTACTTTGTCATGTCCAGCAAGCGGGCTGCGGCCTGATCCAGATAAAGATGGACATTCGCCTGCCCGATGATGTGGGTGATGGGCATGTCATCGGTCGGAGCCGGTGTCTCGAAGACCTGTTTCAGTCTCTCGGCCTTGTCATCGCCACAGATCAACAGCAGAAGGGTCTTTGCACGCTGGATGACCGGAAGGGTCAGGCTGACCCGCCAGGCTTCGAGTTTGTCCACATAGACACTGGTAACGCTTTGCTGCTGTTCCTGCAAAATTGTGGTACCGGGAAACAGGGAGGCGGTATGTCCGTCTGCCCCCATGCCCAGCATCAGCAAATCGAACTGTGGCCAGCCATCGGCGCTTGTCGGTAACTGCTGCAGTTCCTGTGCATAGGCGCTGGCGGCCCGGCGGGCACTGGTTTCATTATTATTGCCTTGCAGAACCATGGGATGGATCTGACTGGCAGGCAGGGGGACATGATCCAGCAGGTTTTCTCGTACCATGCGATAATTGCTGTCTGGATGGTCGGGGGGGACAACGCGTTCATCACCAAAATACAGATGCACCTGTTGCCAGGGGATCTGGCCGGCCACGTCGTCCTGTGCCAGTTGCTGATAGAGCAGGCGTGGGGTCGCCCCCCCGGACAGGGCAACATAAAATGCGTCCTGTTGTGCGGCCGCTTGGCGGGCCTGTTGTGCCCAGAATAGAGCGGCCTGGCTGGCAACCTGCTGGCTGTCAGAAAAAACATGAAGGTGGGCCTGGCTGTTTGGCATGGGGGGGCGAATGCCTCGGCAATGGTTGTGAATGAGTCCTTTTTCGCTATTCATTCTAGTGCAGAACACGCGCTTGCGGCCAGAGTTATTCTTTTTAGTTTACAGGTTTTACCAGACTGGTATTTACCCATGACTGAACTATGCTTTAATGGAAAAATTTACCCAGAGGTAGCGTCATGTTGATGGCAAAGTCGTTCATCCAGAAATTCTTTCCTGGCATTTTGTGCCTCGCGGTTGTCACAGGTAGCGTTACGGCCAGTGAGAACGGCGACCCATTGAAAATGGGATTCATTCCCATGGGCAGCAGTGCGGCCACAGTCAAGCGTTTTGCACCGCTGAAAGACTATCTGGCGGAGAAACTCGGCAAGAAAATCCGGCTGGAAAGTACAAAGAATCTCAAAACCTTCGTGGCAAGAACGACTCGGGGCGATTATGACATCGTGATTACGGACCCTCATCTGGCGGTCCTGGCGGCAGACAGTGGCCGCTACGAGGTTGTGGGCCGCTCGAAGGAGGATCTGGTGAGTTTGATTGTGGTAAACATCGACTCGGGATTCACGTCGATAACCCAACTGTCCGACCAGAAAGTCGCCACCCCGCCGGAGCTGTATGCGATCAGCCTAGTTGGCAGGGCCTACCTGACCTCGAATCTTAGCAAACCTCCCCGCTACCGGGTCTATCCCAACCATGATGCGGCCTATGAGGCCGTCATGCTTGGCAAGATCAAGGCCGGTGTGGTCTCGACCGACGCAGCAAGGCGGGCTCAGAACGTGGGCATCCCCCTGCAGGAGATAGCCAGCACCCCACCATTGCCCGGCATGGCAGTGCTGGTATCCCGGCGCCTCAGCGCAGAGCAAAGAAAGAAAATACAGCAGGCCCTGGTGGGCATGGATACGACTGCCGCGGGCAAGAACATCCTGAAAACCATTGGGATGCCGGGCTACCAGATGGCCGATAGCCAGACCTATGAGGTTATGCGGCCCTACAGCAACATGGTGAAGCTCAAATAGCAGGGAAAAGAGGTCAGGGACGACCAGAACGAGCGACGTACAGCAGGGGCAACAAGCCTGACGTATCATGGCCCATCACAACCTGCAGGGATGCGGGCTACTCTGGCCTAGGGACGAAGCCCGACCCGCCTTCCTCCAGGCACTTTTATCTCCAAACATTTGCAGTCCCTGTTTTCATCGTACAAACCGTGTGGCGGGGTGGAGGGTGCAGGACATGAAAATGGGGCGACATCCCACGTACAATGCCCTTTGGTTATTGCACCCTGCCCACTTGCTCCAGACCGTGTTGCCGGCGAGATGCCGGCACTCCCGGTAAGGTCTGTCGTGTAGCTTGTATCTTCAGTAAGCACAGCCCCTCGTCACTCGAAACTTGTAACTCGTCACCAAGAAAGGGAAAAGGGAATTTATGGGACGGCAGTGATTCTGGATCTTTTCTTTTCAGCAAAAAAAAACCGGGACCTTGCGGCCCCGGTCTTTGTCTCTATCGAGAACTGTTCTTATTTGAACAGTTTGGATTTGTCAACAAGATCCTTGTGAGCACGCTTGAAGCATGTCCACTTACGGGTGTTCTTGTCGTAGATAGAGTTCACGAAGCACTTCCAGTTTTCCTCGTCGACGAAGTTCTTGTCGGCGCGGTAGTAGAAGCCCGGGTAACGGGATTCTTCACGGAACTGGATGTGTTTCATGTGGGCTTCTGCAGTCAGGATGCGGTGATAGTTTTCCCAAGCACGCAGCAGTTCGTGCAGGTCCTTGGCACGCATCTTGGCGGCATCTTCCTTCAGCATTTCCAGTTTTTCTTCTGCAACGGCCAGCATTTTTTCGTTGGTCGTGTAGTAAGTGGCAACACCGGCTACATACTCGTCCATGATCTTCTGCAGACGGAACTGCAGCATTTTCGGAGTGATGTAGTTAGGATTGACGTCGATAGCAGTGGTGTAGTCCTTGAACTCGAGGTAAGTCTTCACCGGCTGGTAGATTTCGGCAACCAGATCTTCGACAGAAGTGTCGAATTCAGGTGTGAAATCCTTGTTGTCGATACAGTACTTGACCATGGACTTGGCACACATGCGGCCTTCAGCGTGAGAACCTGAAGAGAACTTGTGACCAGAAGCACCCACGCCGTCACCGGCGGTGAACAGACCATTTACTGTGGTCATGCTGCGGTATCCCCAGTTCCAGCCTTTTGGCAGGTGGTCAGGTACGCCAGCTTCGGTTTCGTCAGTCGGTGCACCAACGTCAGTCGGGCCAGATACCCAGATACCACAGCAACCGGAGTGAGAGCCCAGCAGGTAGGGTTCGGTCGGCATCAGTTCTGAGTTTTTCTTCTCAGGTTCGATGTTTTCACCAACCCAGATACCACACTGACCGACACACATGTCGAGGAAATCTTCCCAGGCTTCGGCTTCCAGATGTTTTACTTCGCGAGGAGACAGGGTTTCGCGCAGGTTGGCCAGAGCAGTCACGGTATCCATATAGATAGGACCACGGCCTTCCTTCATTTCCTTCAGCATGAGGTGGTTACGCAGGCAGGAAGCAGGAACAGCAGCATGACCATATGGAGGATAGTCGTCCAGCATTTCCTTGTTGCGTTCCATGTACACTTCACCAAAGGCGTTGGTGGCCTTGGCCTTGAAGAGCAGGAACCATGCGCCTACAGGACCGTAACCGTCCTTGAAGCGAGTCGGTACGAAGCGGTTTTCCATCAGGGTCAGCTCGGCGCCAGCTTCAGCAGCCATGGCATAGGTGGAACCTGCGTTCCAGACCGGATACCAGGCACGGCCAGTACCTTCACCAACTGAACGTGGGCGGAAGATGTTTACACAACCACCGGCAGCCAGCAGGATGGCCTTGGCCTTGTAGACGTGAACAGTGTGGTTACGAGTGGAGAAACCAATCGCGCCAGCAACACGGCTGGGGTCGTTCTTGTCGTTGATCAGCTTGACGATGAAGATACGTTCTTCGATGTTTTCTGTGCCCAGGGCCTTCTTGGCGGCTTCAGCAACGATCCACTTGTAGGATTCGCCGTTGATCATGATCTGCCATTTACCGGAGCGTACAGGTTTGCCACCTTCGGCCAGCGGAGTCATGCCTTTGGAACCATCGTGACGTTCGCCGTTTTCGTCCAGTTTCCAGATGGGCAGACCCCATTCTTCGAACAGATGTACGGATTCGTCAACGTGACGGCCAAGGTCATAGGCCAGATCGTCACGGGTGATGCCCATCAGGTCATTGGAGACCATGCGAGCGTAATCAGCCGGGTCCTGTTCGGGACCGATGTAGGTGTTGATGGCGGACAGACCCTGTGCAACGGCACCAGAGCGGTCCATGGCGGCCTTGTCGACCAGTTTGACAGTCAGGTCATGACCGTCTTTCTTGGCTGCATCGATCCAGCGCATGATTTCATAACCGGCGCCACAGTTGGCCATACCGCCGCCAATCAGCAGAATGTCTACCGATTCTTCGATGACTTCAGGATTACCAAATTCTCCTGCCATGTTTATATCCTCTTAGATAATGAATACTTGAAACTTATTTACAGATCAGCTCACTGGGGTCGCCAGCACGGTAGCCGTTGCATTCGACGAAGAAACCATTGTCTTCGATTTTGCTCATGTCAGCTTCGGGCTTGCCACCGTAAGGATCGATGGAACCTTCAGGCGTGGTGCGAATCGGGAATTTGAAACGTTTCATGACACCGTTGCGGAACTTGATGGTCCACATGATGGAATCGGTACCACGCAGGGGCTGTACAGAACCACCGAGAGGCACGACGTCTGCATAGTGGCGACATTCGATAGCCTGCTGAGGGCAAATCTTGACGCAGCTGTAGCATTCCCAGCACTGCTCAGGTTCCTGGTTGTAGGCTTTCATTGCATGGCCGGTATCAGAACCGTCTTTGTCCAGTTTCATCAGATCGTGCGGGCAGATATACATACACGCAGTCTTGTCCTGGCCTTTACAGCCATCGCACTTGTCTGTACGTACGAAAGTAGGCATGTTGAGACTCCTCTTTACTTTGGGTTTAGTTAACTAAATTTACTTAAGCTTCATTCCCACGCGAACTGTCGCCAGCAGGCGTTGATGAACAGGTTTAATTACCTGAAGAATCAGGCAATTAAATTTGGTGTTCCAGCCGGAGGGTCTGACATGTCGCCCTGGGTATCCGGCCGGAAAAATTTTTTACAAGCACAAACTTGTAAGGTGAATATGCTTGTCCGGCTTCCGGAAAAAAATGCCTGTGTTCCGGGAGGCTTAAGTTAGCTACTTTTGCACGCAAAATAAAGCCATTTTTTCTTTAAAAACCATAGTATTACATTGATTGGTATAAGCTGATTTTATATGAGGAAAACAGTAGGATTTATGGCGACGAGCCAAGTACCTAAAATATCAGGAGATCATGAAATTCGGGCATAAAAAACCCCGCCAGGCCGGGAAAGCCGGGCGGGGTTGTGGACAGGTCCTGCAAGGAATCAGTTGATACTTTGGTAGTACTCGATGAGGATCTTGGCCACCTCGGGACGGGAAAACTCCTTCGGCGGTGCCTCGCCACGGCCCAGCATCTCACGAACCTTGGTGCCGGAGAGCAGCACGAAGTCGTCTTTTTCGTGATCCGGGGCTTCGCGCATCATCACCACCTTGTTGAGTTTCTTCGACCAGGCGGTGTGGTCGGCCTCGAAGATCTCGATGTCCAGGGCACCCTTGGGCACTTCGTCATGGAAGATGGTCTGGGCGTCGAAGGCACCGTAGTAGTCACCCACACCGGCATGGTCACGGCCGATGATGAAGTGGGTGGCCCCCATGTTCTGACGGAAATAGGCGTGCAGCACGGCCTCGCGGGGGCCGGCATAGAGCATGTCGAAGCCGTAGCCAGCCACCATCACGCTGTTGGGCGGGAAGTACAGCTCCACCATCTTGCGGATCGCCGCATCACGGACGGGAGCCGGAATGTCGCCGGGCTTGAGCTTGCCCAGCAGCATGTGGATCACCAGGCCGTCACAGCCCAGGCGGTCCATGGCCATGTGACAGAGTTCCTCGTGGGCCAGATGCATGGGGTTGCGGGTCTGGAAGGCGACAATCTTCTTCCAGCCACGCTCGGCGATTTCGTTGCGAATTTCCACCGCGGTACGGAAGGTATCGGGGAATTCGTCGATAAAGTAGCTGAAATTGAGCACCTGGATGGGGCCGGAGACGGCAAAACGGCCCTGGTTGTTGAAGGCAGCGACGCCAGGATGGTCCATGTCGGTGGTGCGGTAGACCTTTTCGGTCATGGTGTTCATCTGCTCATCGGTCACTTCTTCGATGTTTTCCACGTCCATGATGGCCAGAACCGGGTTGCCTTCCACGTTGGGGTCACGCAGGGCAATGCGTTTGGCATCACCAATGGCGTCGGTGCTTTCCAGCAGGCACAGAATCGGCACCGGGAAGAATGAGCCATCGGTGAGGATCATCTTCTCGGCGGCGCCCATGGCATCGGCGACATTCATGTAGCCCTTGAGCGGGTTGAAGTACCCGCCACCCATCATCACGGCATTGCCTGCCGCCTGTGAGCTGATCACAACGGAGGGCAGGGATTCGGCCTCTTTGCTCAGTTTTTCGTGTTCAACGGGATCGTAGACATAGCGGGGTTGGAGCTCGTCAGAGCCGATTGGTTTGATCATCCTTCGTTCCTCATCATTGGGCACACAGTGGTGTCGTAGGTTTTGTCGGATTAGCCGAGCCCCGAAGCAGGGGAATGTCCCGAGGCGACAGGAACAGGCCCGAGCACAAGGCTGGCTACCTGAAAAATGGTGGCAAGCACTATACAACAGTCTTTGAAACTCTGAAAATAGGTGCAATTTATAAGGGTATAGGCATACAAAAGCCATATATTACAGTTACTTGCAAATATCAAGCGCCTGTTTGGACATGGGATCACGGGCTGGCCCAACACGATGAGGCAAACGGATTTTTGCATGAACAGGACCGGGTTGTATGGCTCGTGGCAGAGTCGGCCACTGGCCGAGAGGTGTCGTGATGGGATTTTTCGTGTCCGGAGCTGAAAAATCCACGCAAGACGTTTTTCAACAGCCTGCCAAACGGTGGATCAGACGATCTTGGTCTGCAATTCTTCAGTTTCAGCCACCGCAGTGGAGTCGGTGGCGAGTTCTTGATAGAGCGCGGCCAGTTTTTCGGCAAACAGATCCGCCGTCCACAGCTTGACATAGTGCCTGGCCGAAACAGAAAGGGCAGCCCGGCGATCTGGGTCATTGAGCAGCTCGACGACCTTGCTGGCAAATTCTCCACAGTGTTCCTCGGCAATCAGGCAGCCCTGGCCTTCCCTGAGGACATCCTTGGTGCCCATCACGGCAGTGGAGACCACCGGCACGCCTTCGGCCATGGCCTCGAGCAGTACCAGCCCCTGGGTTTCGGTGCGCGAGGCAAACACAAACACGTCGGTGCTGCAATAACAGTCATGCAGTTCCGTGGCTCGGTCCATGTAGCCGACAAACAGCACATTGGCCTCCAGGTGCATTTTTTTCACTCGTTTCTTCAGGTGCGGCACCATCGGACCTTCCCCGGCGATGATCAGCAGAATGTCGGGCAGCCGGGCTTGGATGCAGGCCAGCACGTCGAGGAGAAAATCGAGATTCTTCTCGAACGCCACGCGGCCCACGGTGGAGATCACAGGACGACTGGCATCGATGGCATACTTGTGACGAAAGCGCTGGCGGTCACCATTGCCGAAGTTCTGCAGCGGAATACCGGTGGGCAGCACAGACTGTGGCGTCCTGACACCATAGCCGAGCAACACGTCACGCATGGCGGTGGACGGTACGATGACCCGATCCACGTCGTTGCACTGGCGCACGGTAAAGTAACGGGCCAGTGCGCGCATGAGAAAACGGGGGGCCAGCGGCAGATAATGAAACAGGTATTCCTCGAAAAAAGTGTGATAGGTCTCGATGCAGGGGATGCCTAGCCTGGCAGCCAGCCAGGTGCCAAGATAATGGGCAACAAACGGCGTCTGAACATGAATGATGTCGAATTGCTGATGGGCCAGCCCCGCCAGCAGCTTGCGGACATGGTCACGATTCATCATCCGATCTTCCGGATCAAACATGACCTTGCGCGAAGGTATGCGAATGATGTTGTCATCGAGTTCGACCGAAGTCGTTGTCTGTTCATCATAGGCGGGGGCGATGAGCGTTACCTCATGGCCCGCCTTTCTGAACTCGGTGATGAAAGTATTGATTGACGTGGATACACCATTGACTCGGGGAAAGTAGACATCCGAGATCATTAAAATACGCAAGAACATCACCTCATAAAAGAATTATAAAGACAGACAGGGCAGAGCCAATCATGACACCAGCGAGCACGTCGGTGGGGTAGTGAAGGCCAAGTACCACACGGGAGATGGCCACAAGAATGGCAAATGGCGCGATGATCCAGAACAGTTCCGGAATGTAGTAAAGCACGATGATGCTGAAGGACGTTGCATGCAGTGTGTGGCCGGAAGGAAAACTGTATTTGTCCAGGGGTGGGGTCCCAGGCAAGATGGCCTTATCGACCATGTAGGGACGCAGGCGCTCGGTAGTCGACTTGATCATCTTGTAGATGAGCAGGCCGGCAATCCCCACAAGTGCCATGCGAATGGAAACGTGCAGAGCCTGTTTGCCATAGATGAAAGGCAGAACCAGAATCAGGGTATACCAGACGATACCGTTTCCAAGGCGGCTGACAAGGGCAAAGAATTTCTCTATCCAGTAACGATCGCAGGCCCGGTTGCACAGACGGCAAAAGGCAAGTTCCGATTCAACCAGAAAATTCGAAATGGCATTGTAACGTAGTGTGGCCATGTTGACTTTCTCCCATGAAGGCGGTGTGAAATACCCCGGCGTCTTCGTTTTCAAGTGCTTTGTTGTTGTTATGAGTCAAGCTTTTTACAGCTTCAATGTGTCATTCAAATTGAAGGTGAATGAATTATTTATGACACGGTCTGACCAATGGCATTGCGCAGAAATATCTCGAACTGATCAGTGATGCTGCGCCAGTCGTGGCCAAGAATGTCCGTGCGGGCTTTCTTTCGCAGGGCATGAAGTTTTTCTGGTCTTGAAATGATGGCTGTGGCCGCATCGATAAAGGCCTGTTCATTGCCTAGGGGAATGCTCAGGCCATTTTCATTGTCACGGATGTGCATGCTGGCGGCGGCATAGTCGTAAGCAATCACGGTCAGCTCACTGGCCATGGCTTCGAGCAGCACATTGCCGAAGGTTTCCGTTTCGCTGGGAAACAAAAATATGTCGGCGCTGGCATAATAACTGGCCAGGGTTCGGCCCCGTTGCATGCCGCAGAATATGATATCGAGGTTTTGCTTTTTGAGTTTCTTGTACAGAGGGCCATCACCAATGATCACGGCCTGAATGTTCGGGCAGATTTTCTGCATCTGCCGGCAGCTGCGCAGGAACAGGTCGATGTTCTTCTCGCTGGCCAGGCGTCCAACGCTCAACAGCACCAGGTCGTCATCACTGACACCCCAGGCCGAGCGAATCGCCGGATCACGGCGTTGCGGCGTGAACAGATTACAGTCGACACCACGGGAAAGGATTTGCACGTTTTCAAATTTTTCGTCAATGAGCTTTTGCTGCAGCACCGGGTTGGGCACCAGGGTGCCGGCTGTGCGATTGTGAAAACGTCGCAATACCGAAAGTACCTGTTTTTGCAGCCAGCCGATGCGGTAGTAGTGAGTGTAATTGTGAAAGTTGGTGTGAAAGCCGCTGAGTACCGGGATCTTGAGCCGCTCGGCCGCCTTCAGTGCAGACGAGCCCAGGGGGCCTTCGGTGGCCACGTAAAGGACATCGGGCCGGTTGGACTGCCACAGTTTGTAAAGCCGTCGCCAGGCCGGCAGCCCTAGGTGCAAACCGGGATAACCGGGAACCGGCAGGCCCGGAACCAGTGTCACCGCCGGATCGAAGCAGCAGCCGGGACGATCATAGTGTTGCTGACGCGGCCGCACCAGCGAAACATGATGCCCCACTTCGATCAGCCCATTGACCAGACGTTGCAGGGTCATGGCCACACCATTGACTTCGGGGTGATAGGTTTCGGTGATCAGGCAGACATGCAGGCGATCTGCGTGAGGAAAATAATCATTGCGTGCCGTATCCATGGCGCGGAGTATTGAGCCGATCGGTTACGGATTTATAACAGTCTTGTGAAGATTTTTTGACATGCCGATGATCAAGCTGAGGCCGGTGTAGTCTAAGTCGTTACTGATATCAGATTACCTGCAAAGGGCCAAGACGAGATTTTACCGTCGTTATCCGGCGGGCAACGAAACCTTTCATGACAGGTTTCATTGTTCCCCAAGCTCGATGCCGGTCTCTTGGCAGGATGTTGAAAAAGCCCATCCCTCACATTTTCAATGACTTGTGGTCATTGAAAATGGCGGTGCTTCCCTGCACCGCACACAGGTTGTCGAATAACGGCGTTTTTCAACAGCCTGTTAGCTTTCGTGGTATTCGGAACAGCTGCTTACCGGACAGGAAAATGTCGAGGGGGACGAAAGTCAGGGGCTGCGGGGTTTCAATTTTGTTACAGGGTGGCCCAGATGGTGCGTAGCTGCTCGGGCAGCTTCATCGGATCAAATGGTTTGGCAATGACGTCGACGGCACCATTTTGCATCAGGTCATCGACTTCCCTGGCCTTGACTTTTGCCGTCATGAAAATGGCAGGGGTGGATTTGAACTGGTGTTGTTTGCGCAATTCGGCAAGGGTGGTGGGGCCATCCATGTTCGGCATCATGACATCGAGCAAAAACAGATCAGGCAAAAAATCGCTAGCCTGCTCGAGGGCTTCGTCGCCACTGCTGCAGATCCTGAGTTCAAAGCCGCCCACTGATTCAAGGGCAATGCGGGCAATCGCCTGGATATCGGGTTCATCTTCGACGTACAAAATACGTGTTAATTCGACTGGCACTGAATTACTCCACAACGGGACATCGGTAAGTAACAAACCCTTAATGCAGGGGATATTAGTGCAAAAAGTGTGTGGGTTTTGTCGGGGTTCAAACCTTTACTTAATAATAAGTGCAAAATTGCAGCCTAACAATTAAATTTGCCCGGACTTTGTTGCAGATTTGTAAATTCTTCGAGAGTGTAGCCGCGCGGTTTATTGCCGTTTTCAACCACGACCTTGAATAACTGCCTCGTTAGAAAAATTGAGGGAGGAGACAGTGGTGTTTCTGTTTCAAGTTGTTGATATTGTGATAATTATGAATGGCGTAATGTGGCCGGTTTTCTGAGGGCAAGCTGGTTTGCGCGTCTAGAATGCTGTGGGGTGTGTTGCATGGACCAAACCCTGACGAACGGTTCCCTCTCCCCGGGAGAGGGAGTTGGCTCGGTGGCCACCGACAAATTCTTCTGAAGAGCCAAAAATTTTGCGGGTGGAGATAGTGCTGTTTCTGTTTCAGGTTGTTGATATTGTGATAATTATGAATGGCGAAATGTGGCCGGTTTTCTGAGGGTAAGCTGGTTTGCGCGTCTAGAATGCTGTGGGGTGTGTTGCATGGACCAAACCCTGACGAAGGGTTCCCTCTCCCCCCGGGAGAGGGACAGGGTGAGGGGATCACGAAATACCAGGCGAACGGCACCGTCTGCCCTGATTGAACCTCCCTCACCCCAGCCCTTTCCCGGAGTGAGAGAGAGGGCGTTGGCACGGTGGCCACCCACAAATTCTTCTGAAGAGCCAAATAATTCAATGCCGGGGCATTCAGGGCGCTATTCTCGGGGCAGGGAGCATGGGCCGGAAAAGTACCGTGATGGTAAGGCGCAAGGTGCGCCTGCACCGATAATGCATGCACTGAGGGGGGTAGCAAACGGTGGCAACGGCCTGCTGGAATGGGAGGAGACAAACCGGGCGATGAGCCATCCACCGCCCAGTGATCGAGGTTTTATTCCTTACTTCAGGAACAGGAACAGGGCACCGCGTCCACGGCGCAGGTTGAGCAGCAGGTTCTTGCTGGACTGGGCAATCTCGCGCAGTTCATCCACCGAGCTGATCGCCACGCGGTTGACCGAGACGATTAAATCGCCCTTGCGCAAGCCACTGCGCCAGGCCGGGCTGCCGGCTTCGACATTACTGATCAGCACACCGGCGGCTTTGTCGTAACCCCGCTTGTCACCTTCCGGGTTGCTCAGGGTCGCGCCAGCGAGCTGGGGGTGCAGCATCTTGCCCTCCAGGCTGGTCACTTCCTGCAGTTCCACCATGGCGGTCAACAGCATGGGCTGACCGTTGCGCAGCACTTTCAGCTTCACTTGCTCGCCAACCCGTAACAGGCCAACGTGGTTGCGCAGGGTATTGGCGTCACGCACGACTTTTTCATTGAACTCGGTGATGATGTCGCCCGGTTGCAGGCCGGCCTTTTCTGCGGCCGAGCCGGGATACACCTGGGTCACCACCGCGCCACGCTGAAACTGGATACCAAAGGCCTGGGCCAGTTCCGGGGTCAGATCCTGCGCCTGGGCACCCAGGTGGCCACGATAGACCCGGCCATGCTTGAGCAGTTGCTCCATGATGCCACTGGCCATGTGGATGGGGATGGCAAAGCCGATACCGATATTGCCGCCGGACTGGGACAGAATCGCAGTGTTGATGCCCACCAGTTCCCCTTTGAGGTTCACCAGTGCACCGCCGGAGTTGCCGGGGTTGATGGACGCATCGGTCTGGATGAAGTCTTCGAAACCCTCAATGCCCAGGCCGCTGCGGCCAATCGCGCTGACGATGCCCGAAGTCACGGTCTGGCCCAGGCCAAAGGGATTGCCAATGGCGACAACAAAATCACCGACACGGATTTTCTTCGAATCGGCCAGTGGAATGGCGGTGAGGTTCTTCGCCTCGATCTGGATCACTGCCACATCCGTATCGGGGTCGGTGCCAATCAGTTTTGCCTGGTAGGTTTCGCCATTGCGCAGGGTCACCTGGATTTCATCAGCATGGTCGATGACGTGGTTGTTGGTGAGGATGTAGCCCTTTTTCGCATCCACCACCACACCGGAGCCGAGACTCTGGGTCTGCCGTTTGCGGGGTGTTTCGGGGATGTCGAAAAAACGCCGGAAGAAGGGATCGTTGAACAGCGGGTTCTGTTTGATGCTGATGGTGCCGGTGGTGGCAATATTGACGATGGCCGGGGTGACCTTTTCCAGCATGGGTGCCAGGCTGGGCAGGCGTTGTCCCTGGCTGTCGACTATCGGCAGGGCGGCCTGGGCAGCAAGCATGAACAGGGAAAAAAGGGCAAACAGGGATGTGCGGGCGAGCAATGGCATGGTTGTTTTTTGATCCTGTAATTTGGCGCAGTCAGGGATTCGCACCGACTGCCTGCAAACTGAAAAATGAATTATACGGCAGTTATGCCGGAAAAAGGCATGCGGCACACCGGAAGTGTGCCGCACAGGAATATAGACAGGAAATGGGGTTAAAGTTCAGCCTCGCTGAATTTCGATGCGTCTGCGCCGGGCGGTTTCGGCCAGTGGCAGGGTCACACTCAGGACTCCCCGGTGGTATCTGGCCCTGGCCTTGTCAGCCTCGACCGGTGCGGGCAGCTCGAGGATGCGTTCAAATTCACCGTAGGCGGTTTCCATCACGGTATAGTGGCCATGGGTTTGTTCCCGCTGGGCGTATTTTTTGCCGCGCACAATCAGGTAGTCATCCTCCACCTGGATGTCGAAGTCGTCTTTTTCCATGCCCGGGGCTTCGAGACGGACGACGATTTCCTCGTCTTTTTCTTCAATTTCGGCCGCCAGCAGTCCCCAGCGGGAGGACATGCGCATAGCCTGATCGGCCACGGTTTCCACCTCATCCTTGTGCTGGATAGGGTTAAAACGTGTCAGGGCTCGGGATGCGCGGTGCTGCAGGTGGTTCCAGCCTTCCGCCAGACTGTCCCAGGCCCGCCCGAGATTTTGTCGAATCTGGTGTAATGTGCTCATCGTTGCATTTCTCCTTAAATATATTTAAGAACGTTATGCAGAAAATCCGACATCCCCGAACCTACCAGACCAGGGGGTGGGGCCCGTCAGGCTCGGGGAGCGGACTGTCCTGTCAGCTTTCAACCGCAATCTTGCGGGGCTGGGTCTTTTCCTGCTTGGGAATGGTGATTTCCAGTACCCCATGGTTGCTCTTGGCACTGATCTTTTCCGCATCGGCGGTATCAGGCAGGCTGAAGCGGCGGTAAAAGCTGCCGCGCATCCGTTCGATGCGTTTGTAACCTTCCTTTTCTTCCTCCTTTTCTTCCTTGCGTTCGCCCTTGATGGACAATACGCCGTTTTCCATGTGCACATCGATGTCATTGGGATCCACCCCGGGAATATCCGCGGTGATCACGAATGCCTTGTCGGTTTCCTTGATATCCACCGCCGGTACCCAGTCACTGGTGGCGATGTTGCTGCCTTCTTCGTTTTCGAACAGGCGGTCCATTTCACGGCGAAACTGGTTCAATACATTCAGGGGTTCATAGCGTACTAAAGTCATTTTGTTGCCTCCTTATCCTTTTGGGATTCGATAAATTTTCCGGGGTGGTGGGACATCTCTTCGGGCTTTTCCCGGGTCACCCCGTTGGTGTTAGAGATCTAGGTCTGCGGGCCTGCTTCTTCAAGGGGGCAAAACGCAGAAAATCAGCAATTTTTCGGCTTAGCTGGACATGAGGCACGGCTCACCGTCCGGCTTGTGGCGTGAAAAGCGCTGCACGTAAGTGAGCCCTAACGGCGAAACAGGCAGAAAATGGCACATATTAGAGGTACAAGATATAGTGGTGAGCCATTTTCTTGGTGTGGCCTGTAAGTCATTGATTTGATACTTACAAATTACGTATATTATTGAAAATTATATAAAAAGTTAACGGTCAAAAAATCGTAACAGTTGGTTGACAGAATTGCCGGTTACACATAGTATTTGGTTCCAACACAACATATTGTGTTTCAAGCATAATAATGAATCCAGCCCGGGTTAGCGTCACAAACGGCGTGCCGTCAGCAAAAGGATTCAGCAGTGGGAAGCCTCCCCCCTGGCTCAAACACTGGCCAGCCGGGAATGAACCGCGGCCAGCACCCACAAGCCGCAGCGTATTTTTGTATAAAACCCAGATACACCTTTCACCGGGCCGTTGCCGGTGAAAAAAGCCTGTCATTACAGGCCATTACCTGATTCGTATGCCGGGAACTTGCCCGTTTAATCATAAGTCTAATAAATCGGAATGATCCGGAGGAACATCAACTACCATGAGCGCCCAAATACACGACATGAAAGCCAAGGCCAAATCTGCAGAAATCCCCTTCCAGGAAGCCTCCCTCGACATCTGGGACAAGAAATACCGCCTCAAAAGCCGCAGCGGCGAGATCATCGATCACAGCATTGATGAAACCTACCAGCGCGTCGCCCGCGCCCTGGCCGACATCGAAGACGAAGACAAGCGCGAACACTGGTATGAACAGTTTCTCTGGGCCCTGCGCCACGGCGCCATTCCCGCCGGTCGCATCACCTCCAATGCCGGCGCCCTGGAACACAAGCCCGCCACCTCCACCATCAACTGCACCGTCTCCGGCGTCATCGAAGACTCCATGGACGACATTCTCCAAAAGGTCCACGAAGCCGGGCTGACGCTGAAGGCGGGGTGTGTTGCACCGGGAACCCAGGTATACACCGAGCGGGGGCTGGTCACCGCCGATCGTGCGGTAGAGGAAAAGCATCAACAGATCCTTTGTTACGACCGTAAACAAAAACGCTTCGAACTGCGCCGCATAGAGCAACATCTGACGCCCCAGGTGAGCCGTGAAGACAATATCGAAATCATCTCCAATGGCGTATCGCTGAAGACCTCGGTCAAACACCCGGTTCTGATCTTCCGCAAGGACAAGCTCAGCTATGTGCGAGCCGACGAGGTACAGGAGGACGATGCACTGGTACATTACCAGTTGCCGTGGTCAAGCGATCCTTCCCGTGCACTTGATGCCTGGTTTGCCGGTGCCCATCTGGGTGATGGCAGTGCCTATGAGGAAAAATACCACTACAAGCCCACGCGCAGCCGCTGGGCCGAGCTGGCGCACAAGGCCGGCAAACGTCTGGTCTTCAAGCTCCGCGCTGCCGAGCGGGAAGTCGTCGAACGCTATGCCGAATTCTTCCGCCATTTCTGTGGTTCCCGGGCACGTGTGGTTGCCACCCAGACCAGCAATGGTACCCCAGTCTGGGATTACTGTGTTGCCAGCTTCGAAGCCAGCAAGGCGGCCGAACTGATCGATCATCAGACCGGCAAAAAAAACACCGGGAGGGTGGTTCCTGCCTGGGTTGCCCAGCATCCGGAAAAGAACTTCCTGCCGTTTCTGGCCGGACTCATCGACACCGACGGTACTGTCAGCAGGGAAAACGGCAGTGTCACTATTGCCATTCAGGATCCCCGTTTTGCCGAACAACTCAAATCCCTTCTGGGCCTGTTTGGTGTACATGGCGGCATTACCCGGTGCAAACCCCGCAGGCATGAATCCCAGGGCAAGCAGATAGTGGATACGGGCGGCACAATGCTGAAGATTTCCGATTCGGCCTTTCTCCAACAGGTGGCAAGGCATGTTGTCGATAGCGGCAAACGCAACCGCATCATCGAACATGGCAGCCAGTCCGGTCAGTATGACCGCTATATCATGACTACCGCCCTGCGAGATGCACTGCAGAACGAGGTTGATGCCCTTGGCCATACACAACGCCAGCAACTGGGTTTCTATCATGCCCATCACCAGCAACGGGTCATCAGCCGCATCTGGCTGGACCGGTGGCAGCAGCAGTTCCCCCACTTGAAATCACACATCAATTTCGTGCGCACCCTGCGCCCGGTGGAAGCCATCAAGCGCAACCTCGATCTGCCGGAAACCTTCTATGACTTTACCGTCGAAAAGCACAACAACTACCTGGCCGGTAACAACGGCCTGATGGTCATACATAACTGTGGCATCGGTTATGAATTTTCCACCCTGCGCCCCAGGGGCGCCTATGTCTCCGGTGCCGGTGCCTACACCTCCGGGCCGCTGTCCTTCATGGACATCTACGACAAGATGTGTTTCACCGTTTCCAGTGCTGGCGGCCGCCGTGGCGCCCAGATGGCCACCTTCGACGTGGGCCACCCCGATGTCATGGACTTCATCCGTGCCAAGCGCGAAGACGGCCGCCTGCGCCAGTTCAACCTGTCACTGCTGGTCACCGACGAATTCATGCAGGCGGTACAGGACGAAGCCGACTGGAAGCTGGCCTTCCCGGTAGACGAAAAGGAAGTGGAAGAAGACAAGCTGGATCTGAAAGACGAAACCCAGATCATCTGGCGCGAGTGGCCCATCAGCCACAACTACGTCACCAACAAGGACGGCCTGGTGGCCTGCAAGGTGTACAAGACCATCAAGGCCAGACACCTGTGGGACATGATCATGACCTCCACCTACGACTTTGCCGAGCCGGGTTTCATCCTCATCGACAAGGTCAACGAGATGAACAACAACTGGTTCTGCGAAAAGATCCGGGCAACCAATCCCTGTGGCGAACAGCCATTACCCCCATACGGATCCTGCCTGCTGGGTTCAATCAACCTGACCCGCTTCGTGCGCGACCCTTTCACCCCCGAAGCCTTCTTCGACTGGAACGAATTCCGCAAGGTCGTCTCCGTGTTTACCCGCATGCTCGACAACGTGGTGGAAATCAACGGCCTGCCGCTGGAACAGCAACGCAAGGAAATCATGGACAAGCGCCGCCATGGCATGGGCTTCTTGGGCCTGGGCTCCACCCTTACCATGCTGCAGAAAAAATATGGCGAATCCGCCTCGGTCGATTTTACCGAAGAAGTCAGCCGCGAGCTGGCCATCGAAGGCTGGCGCACCGCACTGGAGCTGGCAAAGGAAAAGGGCCCCGCCCCCATCATGGAGCAGGAGTTCAAGGTCACCGCCGAAATGCTGCGCAAGCATCCGCAAATGAAAAAGGACGGCTACCGGGTCGGCAGCAAGGTCAAGGGCAAGATCCTGCACAGCCGCTACAGCCGCTACATGCAGCAGGTCGCTGCCGTCGAGCCGGAACTGGTCGACCAGCTGGCCGAAGTGGGTGCACGCTTCACCCATCACAGCTCCATCGCCCCCACCGGCACCATCTCCCTGTCCCTGGCCAACAATGCCAGTAACGGCATCGAGCCCAGCTTCGCCCACCACTATGCGCGCAACGTGATCCGTGAAGGCAGAAAGACCAAGGAAAAAGTCGATGTCTTCTCCTTCGAGCTGCTCGCCTACCGCGAACTAATCAACCCCAGGGCCATGCCATACAGCGAAGACGAGGAGGCAAGACTGCCCGACTACTTCATCGCCGCCGATGATGTTACCCCCACCCAGCACGTGGACATCCAGGCCGCCGCACAAAAATGGATCGACTCGAGCATATCGAAAACCGCCAACGTGCCCACCGAATACCCCTTCGAAGACTTCAAGGACATCTACATGTATGCCTACAAGCAGGGGTTAAAGGGCTGCACCACCTTCCGCTTCAACCCGGAAGCCTTCCAGGGCGTGCTGGTCAAGGAGCAGGATCTGGAAAACACCACCTACAAATTCACCCTGGAAAACGGCGAAGTGATCGAAGTCAAGGGCAACGAAGAAATCGAATACGACGGCGAAATTCATACCGCCGCCAACCTGTTTGATGCACTCAAGGAAGGCTACTACGGCAAGTTCTGAATCTGCAGTGCAATAAACAGACATCAACAAGCAAACGGTGCACCAAGGCAAACAGGCCCGGCACCCGAAAACTACCAAACAGGTAGGGGGATGAAAAGAAAATGGCCATTAAAATCGAAAAGAAAATCGTCGGTTACGAAGTAGCCAAAGAAGACGAAGACGACAAGGCCGCCGAAGCGGCGCTGAAGGAAGTTGAAAAGAAGGAAGACAACAATGTCGTGCAGATGCACGAAAAGCTCGAACGCCCGGAAATGCTGCTCGGCTCGACCTACAAGGTCAAGACACCACTGTCCGAGCATGCCCTGTACATCACCATCAACGACGTCATCCTCAATCAGGGCAGTGATCACGAACTGCGCCGGCCCTTCGAGATATTCATCAACTCGAAAAACATGGATCACTTCCAGTGGATCGTCGCCCTCACCAGGATCATCTCCGCCGTGTTCCGCAAGGGTGGCGATGTCACCTTCCTGGTCGAAGAACTGCGCTCCGTATTCGACCCGCGCGGTGGCTACTTCAAGAAAGGCGGCAAATACATGCCCTCCCTGGTCGCCGAAATCGGCGACGCCATCGAATGCCACCTGCGCATGATCGGCATGCTCAAGGACGACGAATTGGACGAACACCAGAAAAAACTCATCGCCGAAAAACGCGCCCAGTACGAAGGCGCCGCCGAACAGAACAAGGAAAGCGAAAGCAGCAGCGAATTCCCCGCCAGCGCACAGCTGTGTGGAAAATGCAGCACCAAGGCCGTGATCAAGATGGATGGGTGCATGACATGTCTAAACTGTGGTGACAGCAAATGCGGCTGATGGCAAACAGGCAAGCCATGCATGGTGTGTTGCAGTGAGCACGGCACCATGACAACACCCCGGGCCTTTATGCACAAGCACGGCCCATGCAACGGGTTTCCTCTCCCTTGCAGGGAGAGGCCCGGGGTGAGGGTGGAAGTAAAGACAGCATAGGGCTGCCTTTTGTTTTTGTGTAGTTGAAGGAATTGGTGTGTGGGGGCTCGAATGCAAGTTGTGAAGAACGAACAATTCGTGTAGTCAGATACACACAATCATGAAGAATATAAGTTCAATGCTATCAATTGGTGTAGCCTTTATATTGGGTGCGGGCACAGGATGGATTGAAAAAGGAAAACACTTGGATTACCTGTTTTCCCGCTATGTACCAGCAATCTACAGAACAAGTCATCTATCATGTTGATTTTACAATCATAAGCTTAAAGGAAAATCTGAAGAATTAACTGATTCTTTGAAAAAACAATTCCCAAAAGAAAGAATGATTTCTGTGCCAATTCCAGA
Source organism: Gammaproteobacteria bacterium (assembly GCA_024275915.1). Classification (GTDB taxonomy): domain Bacteria; phylum Pseudomonadota; class Gammaproteobacteria; order UBA6429; family Thiohalophilaceae; genus JAJRYG01. The sequence continues at coordinate 455 of JAJRYG010000053.1, read as the reverse complement.
TGAAAAGAATACTAACATACAAGTCTAAATAACTGTTCCAAAAAGGTGTCCACTTAGGGAGCTTGGGTGCATCTCTGTGATCAGTTCAATCGGCACTGAAGAAGGCCGGTGATGCATACCCCGTTTTTTATGTTGATGACGCGGATATCGATCTTAATCCGCGCATTGGAAATAGGTGGGTAAAAAAGGGGGAGCAAACAACCATCCCGACACCGGGTAAAAATCAAAAACATTACTTGGCTGGGGCACTCAATGCCACAACGGGTAACGTCGTTTGGGTCGAATGGGAAAAGAAAAATTCAGAGATATTTATCCTATTGATGGCAGAATTGAAAAAGCGTTATCGCAAGGCAAAGAAGCTCACCCTGATTGCAGACAATTACGTGATCCACAAAAGCGCGATGACACAGTGCTTTCTGAAATGTCATCCAAAATTTGATATCCTGTTTCAGCCT
>JAJRYG010000052.1 GCA_024275915.1 Gammaproteobacteria bacterium | reverse complement strand
CGCGGAATTATATTACAAAAATTGACGAAATGTAGAATTATTCTCAAAGTGGGGACTATTTAAGGGAACGCTGTTTTAGTAAAACCTTATCTGTGTGGTGTCTTCCTTGCCACCTCCGCATGGCTCACGGCCAACCTGAGCAGCCAGGATATAAATGGTAACAACGAACATGCGGCTCCGTAATTGATGTGCCGGCCAACTTAGTCATGATTATAAGTACGTGTTTAACCGACAGCGCCCTTGGCCGACGGACGGGCCTGAGCCCGAACATGCAGCAAGTGGTTCAGGGTCACCAGACTCAATAACAGCAGGGCCGCTCCACCATTGTGGGCCACGGCCACCGGTAACGGCAGGGAAAACAGCACATTGCTGATCCCCAGACTCACCTGGAGGAACAACAGACTCAGCATCACCATGCCTAGGGCCCGCAGGGATCGGCTGGCCGGCTTGAGGATCAACCACAACGCCAGGGTACCGATACCGACAAGAACCAGCAGTGCCATCAGCCGGTGCATGACATGAATGGTCACCCTGGCATCATTGTCCAGCACCCCTCCCTCGAAGTTCAGCTCGGTGCCACGCCACAGGGTAAAGGCCTCGGAAAAATTCATCGTCGGCCACCATTGTTGCTGACAGGTGGGAAAGTCGGGGCAATGCAATGCCGCATAGTTGGCACTGGTCCAGCCCCCCAGAAAAATCTGCAGTACCACCAGCAACAAACCCAGCACGGCCGCAACTCGAAGTCGCTTCAGTCGTTCATCGTGGATCTGCCGGCTGAACAATTGCCCCTGTCGCAGGGTCATCCACCACAACAGGGAAAGGGTTGTCAGGCCTCCCAGCAAATGCAACATGACAATGGTCGGATTGAGCTTGATGGTTACCGTCCACATGCCCAGCAAGCCCTGAAAGATCACCACCCCCACCAGAGCCAGCGGTAATACCCGCTGTTGCCCCCTGTCCCTGCGATGACGAACAGCAAGGATTGCCAGTACAAGGATCAACAGGCCCAGGGTACCGGCAAAATAACGATGCACCATTTCCTTCCAGGCCTTGTGGGCCTCGACCGGCTGATGGGGAAAATTGCTTTGTGCATGCGTCAGTTCGTCAGACGATTGTGGCACCGACATGTGTCCATAGCATCCCGGCCAGTCGGGACAGCCCAGCCCGGCATCGGACAGACGCACATAGGCACCCAGCACGATGACCACGAATGCCAGACTCGTGGCTGCCAGTGAAAGTTTGAAAAACAGAGAATGTCTCATCCCTTCCTGCCTTGTTTTTTTTCCAGGAACCTGCATGCTGTTGCATCAGCAAGATCACACATTGCGACTGCCGGTCGTATTCCTGTTTCTGCTCGATTATACTGCCATGATAATAAAAGAATAACGATAACAATTCAGCCCGGGGCCTAACAATGAGCCAGCCTTTTTCACTCGAAATCCACCACAGTCAAAATGTAAAACTGGCCCGCCTGTGGCTCAATCTCGGCCTGCTGGCGCTCATCTTTGCCGGCCTGTTTTCCATCCTGCTGGTGGTTTCCCGTACCCCTTTCATCCAGGCACACATACCCTGGGTCGACTTCTTTCACACCGCCCTGGTCGTACATGTGGACATGTCGGTATTCATCTGGTTTCTTGCCTTTGCCGGTGTACTGTGGAGCCTGACCAGCCGGCCGCGCATGAGCCTGTTGAACAGGACAGGTTGGATGCTTTGCATGATCGGCACTATCGTCATTGCAATCCTGCCCTTTGCCGGTGTGGGTGAGCCCCTAATGAACAATTACATCCCGGTCCTGCAGCATCGCTACTTCTATCTGTCACTGTCACTCATCGGCTTGGGATTCAGCCTGCTGATCCTGCACACATTGCTCAACTTTGTGCCCGTGCTGCCGAACAATGATGGCCGCAGTGTCATCAATCTGGGGAGTCTGACCGCTGCCCTGGCCGCCCTGGCCACACTGCTGGCCTTCATCTGGACCCTGCTTGCCATTGCCGACAACCTCAATGCTCAGGGCTACTTCGAATACCTGTTCTGGGGCAGTGGTCACGTGCTGCAATTCACCCATACGCAACTGATGCTAATCGGCTGGCTGTGTCTGGCCAGCGCCAGTGGGGTACGCCTGTTTGTTTCTCCCCGCCTAGCCTGGTGGCTGTTACTGCTGGGTTTTCTGCCGGTTCTCATTACCCCTTATATCTATTACACCCATGGCATTGAAAGCGCCGGGCTGCGTACCGCCTTTACCCGCCTGATGCAGTATGGAGGAGGCTTGGCTGCCATCCCCGTTGCCATCCTGCTGCTTGCCGGACTGGTCAAGGCCAGCCCCATCGCTGCGGTACAAAAGCCCCTGCGTGCAGCATTGATCAGTTCACTGCTGCTGTTTTCCACTGGCGGTATCATTGCCATGATGATCAAGGGGGTGAACGTGATAATTCCGGCTCACTACCACGGTTCCATCGTCGGTGTCACACTCGCCTTCATGGGCATGAGCTATTACCTGTTACCCAAACTGGGATACATGGCGCCGTCCGGGCGACTGGTCCACTGGCAGCCTTATGTCTATGGTGGTGGACAACTCATGCACATCCTCGGCCTGGCCTGGTCCGGTGGCTATGGCGTGCAGCGCAAGACCGCCGGCACAGCACAGGGCCTGGATCGCTTGCCCGAGATTCTCGGTATGGGCATGATGGGGCTGGGTGGGCTGATTGCCATAATTGGTGGCCTGCTGTTTCTCGTTGTCATGCTCAGGGCCATGTACCGTTCGACATCCGCTACTACCGGGTGACAAGTGGCGGGATGCAACAAGCGCTTCCCTACCTCATCGCATTTTCCCATCGACATGCCGGCCGGCTAACAGGATGTTGAAAAAGCCCTTCCCTGACTTTTTTCAACATCCTGATAAGAAAACAGGCCACATTTCGCCATTATAATTATCACGATATCAACAAATTGAAACAGAACCATCTCCTCCACAAATTTTTCTAACGAGGCCCTTTTACAAGAAGACCCGCATGGCGATGCGCACGTAGTGATCCACGAGGAAGAAGGCAAACAGGGCACTGAGATAGAATATGGAATAGCCAAAGGTCTTCATGGCACCTTCATCGCCTTCGGCCCGATAGAGTTTGATTGCCCGGTAGAGAAAACCGATACCAAGGGCAATGGCTCCTGCCAGATAGATGTGACCACTCATGCGAATGGAAAACGGCATCAATGTCACGGCCACCAGCATCATGGTATAGAGAACTATATGTAACTTGGTAAAGGCAATACCATGGGTGACCGGGAGCATGGGCACGTTAGCGCGGGCATAATCGTCACGGCGCTTGATGGCCAGAGCCCAGAAATGCGGTGGGGTCCAGATAAAGATAATCAGGAACAGCAACAATGCTTCGGTGTTGACCTCACCCGTGACGGCGGTCCAGCCCAGTAGGGGGGGCGCAGCGCCGGCTGCACCACCGAGAACAATATTCTGCGGCGTGGATCGTTTGAGAAACATGGTGTAAATCACGGCATAACCAATCAGGGAGATAAAGGTCAGCAGAGCCGTCAACGGGTTGACAAATATCAGCAGCAGGCCAATGCCCAACACGCCCATGCCAATGGCAAATACCAGCGCCGAAACACTGCCAAGATCTCCAGAGGGCAAGGGCCGTTTCTTGGTACGATCCATGACCGCATCAATTCGCTGATCGACCCAGTGGTTTATCGCTGCACCAGAAGCAGCCGCCATGCCGATACCCAGCGTGGCTGCGATCAGGATATCGACAGGGACCACACCGGGGGTAGAAAGAAGCATGCCAACGATGGCAGTAAAGACAATCAGCAGCACGACCTTTGGCTTGCACAGCTCAAGGTATTTGCGCCACTGACCGGTCAGTGTTGTCTGTAGTGTTATTTCTGCCATTGTCTCTGCCTCGAACTGTTATTGTTTAGCCTATCTTTTAAACTTTCAGCAAGCGGCGCAGGTCATGAACCACACCATCCGGATTGCTGCCTGCCGGATACATCATAATTGCATTGCCAAGCGGATCGATAATATAGATCCGGTCCCGGACATCTTCACCAGTTGGTGACAATTCATCCATGAACGCCCTGTTGGCAGCTTCCGGACCTGACATGACATACATACCTGAATATTCCTGCAAACCATGCCTGAAAGATTCAACATGCTGCATGTCGGTCAGTACAAACAATCGTTCGACCCGGGTTCTGTCGGCTGCCATGGCCTTGCGTGCCTGGCGAATATAATACATATTCTTCTGACACTGCTCCTCACACAAGGATGAACCGACTGTTAGCAGAATCCACTTACCTCTGAAGGTTTCCAGACTGAGGCGTTTATTATCCAGCGTATCGAACTCCATCTTGGCTACCGGGATTGCCGGGCTGATCAATTCACCATAATTCGTTGCCTGACCCAGCCTCCTGGCATCTTCAGAAGTATAAAATACCGCAGCAAGCACATAGGGAATGACAAAGACCGCAATCAAAATCCACAGCGGCAAATAACTGCGTCTGGCTGGTGACTGCTCATTCATTTCAGATATCGTGTTCAAGCTTGTTACTCCTGTCTGTTTTCTTTTTTTGTTTTCTTCATGTTCACTCCGACAAAAACCACCAGAACAACAAGTGCGAAAACAGCCCATTGAATGGCATAACCGATGTGCATGGAAATCCTGGCATCGAATCTTGGCCACTCACGCACATAACCCAATGGATCATTTGCATCCATCCTGATGACAAAAGGCATGATCGAATAACCGGTTTGCTTTTCCAGATAATCCAGATCCAGATACAGCCATACCTGTTCATTCTCGAAATTGGGCTTGTCGACATTGCCCAGTACAACAGGCCGGGAACGGGGTTTTGCGATAACGCCATGAACAACCAGATGATCTTCGGGGGTTGTAAACATCGGCATTTCGTCCCGACTTTTACCCATTGGCAACCAGCCACGGTTGATCAGTACCCGCTCTTCCCTGTTATCCAGTTTCAACAGGGAATACAGGTAGTAACCAGCCGCTCCCTGGTAGACAATATTGTCCAGCAGGATATCTTCTCCCTTTTCGAAATATCCCCGCCCTTCTACTCTGATAAAATACAGGTCGTCCGCATCCGCATTCAGCGTTGACAGTGATATTTCTTTCATGCTCAACCGCCGCTCGACAGAGGCCTGCAGACTCTGCTTTTCTGCCGCACGGTTCACCTGCCATATTGCCAGTGAAGCAAAAAGCCCAAAGCCTGCCATCGCCAGCAGGGTTGCGAAAACCGTAGGCCTGAACCTGTAATCAAATACCATCATCTACTGCCTGCTTTATCCTGAGAAATCGTTCAACAGACTCAGGCCGCCATCACTTACCCGCAGCGGTTGCTCTGGGCTATACTTGCTGCAATATCCAACCTTATCGGGAAACCCATGCTTTTCAAAATCGCCATTCTTGTTCTTTTTATTCTTATCATTCTCAGCCTGGTATTTGGGGCCTTCTTTCTCAAGGCTGACGATGAAAAAAAGACCCGACTTGCCATTGCCCTGACCATACGTGTATTTCTTTCCCTGCTGCTGTTCATCCTGCTTTTTGTTGGCTACTTTACCGGCCAGCTGGTCCCACACAATCTATAGCAACATGGCATCGTCATGGACGACGCCCTGTCTTTGTCACAACCAGTAGACCAGAAAGAACAGGGCCAGCCAGACTACATCGACAAAATGCCAGTACCAGGCCACGGCTTCGAAGGCAAAATGCTTCCTGGGTGTAAATTGCCCTTTTATGCTGCGCACCGTGATCACCGTCAACATGACCACACCAATGGTGACATGGAAGCCATGAAATCCGGTCAACATGTAGAATATTGAACCATAAACCCCAGACTTGAGGGTCAGATCCATTTCTGTATAGGCATGACCATATTCATAAACCTGCAAGACAAAGAAGCTGAGTCCCAGGGCAATGGTGGCAAAAAGGCCCCATACCAGCTGTTTTTGATTACTCTTTTTCAGCCCCCAGTGCGCCCAGGTCAATGTTACGCCACTGGATAACAGCAACAGGGTATTGATTGCCGGAATTCCACCAGGCCCCATGGCCTCCTTGGCAGGAACATAAGCAGAATCGTCCGGTAGCTGCAGCAGTGGCCAGGTTGCCTGAAAGCCATCCCAGAGCATGTTCGATTTTCCCAGATGGCCTTCACCACCCAGCCAGGGCACTGCAATTGTCCGCAGATAAAACAGGCAGCCAAAAAATGTGATGAAGAAAAAGGCTTCTGAGGTAATGAACCAGAACATGCCCTGGCGAAAGGAATGTTCTACCTTTTCGTTATATTTGCCTGTCTGGTTTTCATCGATGACATCACCAAACCAGCCAAACAGCAAATAGGCAAGAATGACCCCGCCGGCAGCCATGATATAGGGTCCCGCACCCATATCGTTGACCCACATGACAATACCAAAAACCAGTGTGAACAAGCCAAGCACGGCCACCACTGGCCATTTGCTTGGTTCTGGGATGTAATAATTCTGTTCCTGAGCTGTTGTCATTATCGTCCCCTGTTTTTACTCTAAATCTGTTTGTTGTCTGACACCTGTCAAGGCACCTGTTTTTTTAACTTTGCCCCGCCGCCTTGAGGGCGCTGCGATCCGTATCCATGAAGGTGTAGGACAAGGTCAGGGTTTTTATGCTTTCTGGAAGTTTTGCATCAATAACAAATCGCAGGGGCATTTCACGACTTTCCCCCGGTGCCAGCGTCTGCTGGGTAAAACAGAAACACTCTATTTTTTCAAGATATTCTGTCGCCTGCCAGGGGGTGACTCCCGGCACGGCCTGGGCAACGATTTTCCTGTCCGAATTGTTTTTCACATGCCATGAGACGACATTTATCTCACCAGGATGAACTTTTACCTTTTTTACTGCCGGCAATAACTCCCATGGCAGCCCTGTATTCAGGGTGGCATCGAATTCAACGGTAATGGTACGTGACCGGTCTACCTTGCCAGGCAGATAGACATCTGATCTGACCCTGCCACCACTGTCTGCAATATTGTTGATTCCTGCAACTGAGCAGACCAGCTTGTAGAGTGGAACCATGGCAAAGCCAAAACCAAACATCGCCACAACAACAAGTCCCAGAATCAGGGCCTGTCTTTGCGATTTTCGCTGAATGTCGTTTTCCCGGTTCATGCCATTATCAGCTTCAGTGGACGGCCTCACCCTCCCACACTGGCTCCCGCCAGATAATAAAACGGTGTAATCGAGGCCAATACTGCGATCACGAACAACACCGTTGCCACTGTGATGTTCATGCGACGCAGCTTCTTGTCATTCATATGATTTGTATTTTCGATATTTTCCATCGTTTGCTCCTCTTGTTCTCTGACAGCAACAGCGGTTTGTTACTTGATTGCCGGTGGTGTGGTAAAACTGTGGAAGGGCGGTGGTGAAGACAGATCCCATTCCAGCCCCGGGGTTCCCACCTGTGCACCTTCCCAGGGTTTATTGGTGGCTTCCTTGCCTCCCCTGATGGTTTTGATAATGATGTACAGGAACAACAGATGTGACAGGCCAAACGCAAATGCCCCAAGGCTGGAGACCACATTGAATTCGGTAAACTGGATACTGTAGTCGACAATACGCCGAGGCATACCGGCCAGCCCCGAGAAATGCTGCGGGAAGAAGGTGATATTGAAGGCAATGGTGGTCCACCAGAAAAAGATCTTGCCGAGCTTCTCGTCGTACATGTGACCTGTCCATTTGGGCAGCCAGTAGAACACACCGGCATAGAGTCCGAAAACGGCCCCTGGCACCAGAGCGTAGTGGAAGTGGGCAACGACAAAATAGGTATCATGGTACTGCAGATCCGCCGGTACCACCGCCAGCATTACACCGGTGACCCCGGCGAAGGAAAACATCAGAATGATGGCGATGGCAAACAGCATGGGTGTTTCAAAGGTCAGTGAGCCCCGCCACATGGTGAAGATGAAATTGAAGATCATCAGCCCCACCGGGATCGAGATGAGAATGGTGCCGATCATGAAATAGGTCACGGCACCCAGTGACATGCCCACCGTGTACTGGTGATGGGCCCAGACCACCAGCCCCAGGGCAAACAGGATCCCCATGAACCAGACCAGTGGCTTGTAGCCAAACAGGGGCTTGCGAGAAAAAGTGGGAATGATCAGCCCCAACACTCCGATTGAAGGCAGCAACAGCACATACACTTCCGGGTGGCCAAAGAACCAGAACAGGTGCTGGAACAATACCGGATCTCCACCGCCGGCCGCATCGAAGAAGGCGGTACCAAAGTGGCGATCGAACAGCAGCATGGTTACGCCACCGGCCAGGACCGGCATGATTACGATGAGCAGCAGGCCGGTGAACAGCCAGGCCCAGACGAACAGCGGCATCTTCATCAGCGTCATGCCGGGAGCACGCATATTGAGAATAGTGGTGACAATATTGATGGAGGCCAGAATCGAAGAGATGCCCAGCAGATGGATGGTAAAGATCAGCATGTCCATGCCCATCCCTGCCTGAATCGACAGTGGCGGATAGAGTGTCCATCCCGTGTTGACCTGCTGGCCGGTGCCAGGAATGAAGCCTATCAGCATGGACAGAACCAGCATGGTCCCTGCTGCCGGCAACAACCAGAAACTCAGATTGTTCAGCCTGGGCAGAGCCATGTCGGGTGCGCCAATCATCATCGGAATCATCCAGTTGGCCATGCCCGCAGCAGCAGGCATTACCAGGCCGAATACCATGATCAGGGCATGATTGGTTACCAGGTTGTTGTAGGTGTCCGGATCGACGATCTGCAGACCCGGCATGTAGAGCTCGGCTCGAATGACCATGGCCATTGCACCGCCAAGGAACAGCATCACCAGGGCGAAGATCAGGTACATGGTACCGATGTCCTTGTGATTGGTACTGAAGACCCAGCGCTTCCAGCCTTTTGGTGGGCCGTGGTGGTCGGCTTCGTGGGCCATTTCTGCTGTACTCATGGCTTCTTCTCCTTGCAAATATCAATAATTGAATTACTTGGCCGCTTTCACATCAGCCGGTTGAACCACTTCACCCGTGTTGTTGCCCCAGGCATTGCGCTCATAGGTGATCACCGCAGCGATTTCCAGATCATTGAGTTGCGCTTTCCAGGCGGCCATGGCGGTACCACTCTTGCCATTGATGACGATATTCAGATGATCGGCAACGGGACCGGTTGCGATCTTGCCGCCCTTGAGTGCGGGGAAGACATTGGGTATGCCTTCACCACTGGCCTGATGACAGGCAACACAATTGGTGGTGTAGACCTTTTCACCCCTGGCAACCAGCTCATCCCTGCTCCAGACCTTGTCAGAGCTGGCTTCGGCGGAGGCTTTGGCCATGGCAAGCTTCTGGCCGTGGATCCAGTCGTTGTACTTTTCTTCACTGACCGCTTCGACCACAATTGGCATGTAGGCATGCCCGGTACCACAGTTTTCGGCACACTGACCACGGTAGGTGCCTTCTTTGGTGATTCGTGTCCAGGTTTCATTGATGTAGCCGGGAATGGAGTCTTTCTTGTAGACGATTTCCGGTACCCACCAGGCATGCAGGACATCGGTTGCGGTATGCAGGAAGCGCACACGCTTGCCTACCGGCAACACCAGCGGGTTGTCCACGTCACGCAGGTAAAGTTCGTCGGTGGGTTCGAGTTTTTTCAGGTTGCTCACCACCTTGACACCGTCGTCCATGTATTCATAGGTCCACTTCCATTGTGAGCCGGTTACTTTTACGGTGACATCGGCATCAGAATAATCCTCAACCTGGGCGAGAGTCGAGGAAGCTGAACCGGCAATGCTCATGTCGATACCGAGGACAATGACCGGAACGAGAATCCAGCCCCAGACTCCGAACATGTTTCTGTGCATGTTCTGGTCGGCCTCATAACCTTTTGATTTGCGAAACTTGAACATGGCATAAACCACAATACCGATAACTGCCACCATGATGTAAAAGGCGATACGTGTGGTCAGCATGTGCAGGTCGTAGATTTGTCCGGTCAGGGGCGAGACCGGCTCAGGCAGGTTCAGTGCATAGTCCGCAAATACTGCACCAGATACCAGAAAGAGTGTTATAACCGAAAAAATACCGCCCGGTGATTTCCAGGTTTTACACATTGTGGTTTCCTCTGTTTTTAATTATCAGTCTTGATATTCTTATTGTTACTAGGTACTGACCCCATGCCTGTGGTTACTGCGTCCGGTTATCTGTCGACAGCTGGCGAACACGGTCAAGCACCTGCTTTATCCTGTCGGCCAGTTCCTTTCTTTCGCTATCGGTCAGGTCTTTGCCGACCTCGATACTTCGTCCATGAGAACGAATCAGCAAACGACTGGGGTACCAGCTGCTGCTGTCGATCTGCAGGATTACCTGTACCCAGTAGGACTGGAACTTCCACTGTTGTCTGTCCCTGTTGTTCTGCCTGATGATGCTGATTTCATGCTCATCGACCGTTATTCTTTCGAAACAGCGGTTATGGCGCCAGACCAGCATAGAGATCGTTGCCAGAAAAAGCATTTCCAGAATAGTAAAGGGAAGGACCAGCCATGCACCCAGGAAGTAATACCGAATCGCTATCGACATGGACAGCACGAACACGGCGGAGGCAATCCACAGGAATCCTCGTCGTGTGAGTGACTGATTGGGTCGAATCAAAAACTGGCAACTCGACATACTCTGGTCGCATGATTCCGAAAGCACCTGCTACTCTAATTATTGGTTCCAACAACATCTTCATACAGACACTGCACTACTACTGCGTATTAACCAAACTAGCGTCAAGCACACTTCTTACAAGTCAGAGTTGGTAAAACAGAGTCAAGACTGACCGCTTAACTGAATAATTTTTAAAATGGAAAAAGAAAATTGTTTTTATTGTAATAGCCGCAAAATTATTATTTATTATCGCTGCGGTTGTATTCGTTTTTATAGTTTTCAGCAACCTTACCGAACACGAATGATTTTTCCAAGCAAAAAATCAAAAAATCATAATATTTAACAGTTAAACATATTATAACCAGCTAATGTTTACGCTCGGTTCATCATGATTATTTTTGCGGTTTTGCTGCCAGGGCAGGATATCCAGACACGGAACCGGCAGCCTTTGCTCGATGGCCGCGATGTTTTCTTCAAGCATGGGAAAATCTTTTTCAATCCCATTGGCAACCCAGCCCAGCAGCTCCAGACCCGAATCGATGATGGCCTGCGCACTCAACAGTGAATGGTTGATGCAACCCAGCCGCAAGCCCACCACCAGGATCACGGGCAGCCGAAGACGTAGAGCAAGATCAGCCACACAGTCTGATTCGTTCAGGGGCACCTGCCAGCCTCCCACTCCTTCGACAATCGTGATATCGGCCTGTTGCTCGAGCTGGAGGAAATGCTCGGCTATGACATCCAGTTCGATGCACTGACCGGCCTGCCTGGCTGCCAGGTGGGGGGCGATGGCCGGTTCAAAACAGTAAGGATTACATGTTGCATAGTCCGTCGTGGTATTCGCTGCCCCGAGCAACTGCAGGGCATCATCATTGCGTAACCGGGCATCGACATATTCTGCACCACTGGCCACGGGTTTCATCGCTGCCGTGCTCTTGCCCTGTTTATTCAGGGTGCGCAGCAGCCGGCAGCTATAATGGGTCTTGCCCACTTCCGTATCGGTGCCGGTGATGAACACGCCGTGCCTGCTACTCATCGTTCTGTCAGCCTGTTTGCAGCAAGGGTGTCGAAGGCCACGCTCACCCTGTCCTTCATCATTTTGTTTTCCGTCATCCATGCATGGCCATAGACGATTTCGTAACTTACCGGCAGAACATCATCCTTGCGAAATTTTTCATAGGCGGCGATGACCTTCTGCAACCGTCCCTTGCCGGTCAGGCCTCGGGCCCGACCCGTGGTGACATTGTGGGCACCGATGACTTTCAGTTCTGCCATGATGCTTCGCGCATCCCGATAGGTCATGGTGAGCATTTCCATGTCCATCACCGGTTCGGCAAAACCGTTGTGCAACAGCATGTCTCCCACATCATGCAGGTCGATGAAACTGTTTACATGGGAATAGCCGTCCACTTCCGACCAGCACTGGCGCAGTTCCTTCAGGGTATCGGGGCCGAGGCTGGCAAACATCAACAAACCACCGGGGCGCAATACCCGGTAGAACTCGGCGAAGGTGGCCGACAGATCCGTACACCATTGCAGGGTCAGGCTGGAAAAAATCATATCGACACTGTTGTCCTTCAGTGGCAATTGTTCTGCATCACCGGCGATAAAGACCGTCTGGTTGGTAAAACGCTTCCACCACGACTGCTTGCGGCGGGCCTGCCGCAGCATGGCCGGCGCCAGATCCAGGGCGAACTGCCTTGCCTGGGGATAGTACTTTGCCAGACCTTCGAGGCACTGGCCGGTGCCGGTGCCCACGTCAAGCACACTCTGCGGCTGCAGGCGAATGTATTGCAGACGCTCGAGCAGGCGTGAGGCCACTTCCTGTTGCAGCACTGCTGCCGCATCGTAACGGCTGGCGGCGGCCTCGAAGGCGGCACGCACCTGGCGCTTGTCGGGCAGATGTTCAGGGGCGCGGGACATGTTCGATAAAACTCCTGATCTGCCTGGCACATTCATCTGGCCGGGCAATGAAAGGGGCATGACCACTGTTGGCAATCATACGGGTTCGGGCGTTGGCAAGCAGGGCCTGCATGTTCTCCAATGCAGCCGGTGGCACCAGGCGATCGCCCTTGCCACCGAGCAGCAGCACCGGTTGCCGGATTTCAGTGGCAAGGGGACGCAGGTCGGCAGCTTGCAGGATCCTCAGCCCGGCCAGCAGTGCCGGCTCAGAGGGCGGCACTTCGCTCCGGAGCTGCTCACGCAGCACATGCAGTGTTTGCCGCGCACCTGGCTGTGCCAGCACCTGCAGACCGAGAAAGTGTTGCAGGGTCTGCGGAGCATCGCGTTGCAGCTGGCGGGCAAAATCGGCCAGCACCTCGGGGTCCATGGCATGGGGCCAGTCGTCACGGCGACTGAAACTCAGGTTGCTGGCAATCAGGGTCAGGCTGGCGACCCGGGCCGGAAAGCATGCGGTGTATTGCACCGCCAGCATGCCGCCCAGTGACCAGCCGAGCAGATGAACGGGGCCATCGAGGCTGTCCCCGGTAATCGCGTCATGGAGCGCTTCGGCCATGGCCGGCAATGACGCCTGTTGCGAGTCGAAGGGGCTCCTGCCATGACCTGGCAGATCGATGCAGTACAGGCGGTAACGGTCCTGCAGCTGTTCGACCAGACCGTGCCAGATCCCGCTGTGCATGCCCCAGCCATGCAGAAGAACCAGACTGGCGCCATCGGCAGGCAGGCCACAGCGATGGACATGCAGGGCCGTCATGCCAACCTTGCCACGGTCTGTTCGAGAGCATCGAGCAGGCGTTGCACATGCCCGGTCTGGTGCTCCGCCGAAAAAGTGATACGCAGCCGTGCCGTGCCTTCGGCTACGGTGGGTGGGCGAATGGCGGTGATCAGCAAGCCCTGCTCGCGCAGGGCCTGGCTGGCACGCAGGGCCCGCTCGGTCGAGCCTAGCAGCAGTGGCTGGATGGGTGTCGAGGAATCCATCAGTTTCAGGCCCAGCTGGCGTGCTCCCGCGCGAAACTGTTCCACCCGCTGACGCAGATTTTCCCGGCGCCAGCTTTCTTGCTGCACGAGTTTCAGACTGGCACGGCTGGCCTCGGCCAGTGCCGGGGGCAGGGCGGTGGTATAGACATAACTGCGCGCCTGCTGGATGAGGGTTTCGATCCAGACTTCGCTGCCGGCGACGAAGGCACCGAAGCTGCCAAAGCCCTTGCCCAGCGTCCCCACCAGCAGGGGCACTGCCTCGCTGTCCAGCCCCAGCACTTCCAGGCTGCCCCGTCCGCTGGCACCGATGACACCCAGGCCGTGGGCATCGTCCACCATCAGGGTGGCGTCGCGCTCCCGGCAATGGCCCGCCAGGGCCGCCAGTGGCGCCAGATCGCCATCCATGCTGAACACGCCATCGGTCACCACCAGTTTCTCACCCTTGCCACATTGGGCCAGCGAGACGGCCAGTGCACTGCTGTCGCCATGCTGATAACGGTGCAGGCGGGCGCGGCTGAGAATACCGGCATCGATGAGCGAAGCATGGTTGAGCCGGTCTTCGAAAACATGATCCCCTCGCCCGAGGAGAGCCGCCACCACCCCGAGGTTGGCCATGTAGCCGGTGGAAAACAACAGCGCCCGTGGCCGGCCGGTGAATTCGGCCAGCTCCTCTTCCAGCGCATGATGAGCCTGGCTGTGACCATTGACCAGGTGGGCCGCACCACTGCCCACTCCCCATTTGTCCACCGCGGCGGCGAAAGCCTTTTTCAGCTCGGGATGGTTGGCCAGGCCCAGGTAGTCGTTGCTGGAGAAATTCAGCAGGCGCCGAGCACCGATGACCAGCTCGACACCCTGCGGCCCCTGCACCACCTGGCGGTGGCGGTAGAGCTGCTCGGCCTGACGGGTCTGCAGGATCTGCTGACAGCGCTGGAGCAGGGACATGCCAAGCAGGCCGGCCTAGACCGCCTGAATGCCCAGCCGCTCGAACAGTTGCTGATCCCTGTCGGTACCGGGGTTCGGCGTGGTCAGCAGCTTGTCGCCGTAGAACACCGAACTGGCGCCGGCGAGGAAGCACAGGGCCTGCATCTCGTCACTCATGCTTTCCCGTCCGGCGGACAGCCGCACATGGGAGGCGGGCATGAGGATCTTGGCCACGGCGATGGTGCGCACGAATTCCAGCGGATCCAGGTCGTCGAGGTTTTCCATTGGCGTGCCTTCCACCTTGACCAGCATGTTGATGGGCACGCTTTCGGGGTGTTTCGCCTGGTTGGCCAGTTGCAGCAGCAGGCCGACGCGATCGGCACGGGACTCGCCCATGCCGACGATACCACCGGAACAGACGTTGATGCCGGCTTCGCGCACCCGCGCCAGGGTATCGAGACGATCCTGGTAGGTGCGGGTGCTGATCACCTCACCGTAGAATTCCGGCGATGTGTCCAGATTATGGTTGTAGTAGTCCAGCCCGGCCTCCTTGAGGCGTCGGGTCTGCTCTTCGGACAGCATGCCCAAGGTCATGCAGGTTTCCATGCCCAGCGCCTTGACGCCTTCGATCATCTTCACCACGGCTTCCATGTCGCGGTCCTTGGGACTGCGCCAGGCGGCGCCCATGCAGAAGCGGCTGGAACCCTTGTTTCTGGCGGCAAGGGCGTTTTCCAGTACCTCGTCCAGCGGCATCAGCGGTTCCACCTCCAGCCCGGTCTCGTAGCGCACGCTCTGCGGGCAGTAGCCACAGTCCTCG
>JAJRYG010000051.1 GCA_024275915.1 Gammaproteobacteria bacterium | reverse complement strand
CAACAAAGACACCAGAATAAAACCCCTGGATTTGAATCCTCAGGAGCAAAAAGACTTGGTGGCCTTCCTGCTCGCGTTGTCTGGCAAACCACTGACCAGCAGCCGGCACGTGTGGACTGAACCTTATCCACTAGAATACGAAGCTATTGCCAATTGGCTGGATGTCCCCAACTAATCGCTAGGAGAGAGCCATGAGTTCGTTAAAGAAAACGCCCATTCTGATGATGGCAACGGCAGTCGCAGCGGCTCTGTCGGTATCGGCCGCAGCCATGGGTGACAAGCCGCCGGTTTCAGCCGATAACGGGACGTCTCAAGTGCAGTCGACCCCCGCCATGGCCGGCACGTTTGCCAAGGCCCCGGACGCGGCGATTCCGCCCCTGGCCCCCCTGGGCCCGCCGCCCATTCCACTCGACAATCCCATGTCAGAGGCCAAGACTGAGCTGGGAAAACTGCTGTTCTTCGATCCCCGCCTGGGAGGTGATGCCTCGGTGAGCTGTGCCACCTGTCATGAGCCGGAGCAGGGCTGGTCCTGGGCCGAGGATTTCTCTCGCGGTTACCCCGGTACCGTACACTGGCGCGGCAACCAGACCATCATCAATGCGGCCTATTACAAAAAATTGTTTTGGGCGGGTTCGGTTCCCTCTCTGGAGGCGCAGGCACCTGCTGCCGCCAAAGGTGGTGTTGCCGGTAATGGTGAAAATGACCTCATGGAGGCACGGCTGCGCCTGATTCCGGGATACGTCGAGCGCTTCAATGAGGTCTTCGGTGAACCCAGGCCCTCCATCGGCAATGCCTGGAAGGCCATCGCTGCCTACCAGCGCACTCTGGTGCAACGCGATACACCGCTGGACAAGTATCTTCTCGGTGATAGCTCCGCGCTGACGGAGCAGCAGGTGAGTGGCAAGGCGCTGTTCGAAGGAAAGGGGCGTTGTATCCTTTGTCACAATGGCGCCCTTGCCAGCAATGAAAGCTACTACAACATTGGTGTCCCCCGGGCAGAGCGGTGGTTGGAAGACGGGCTAGCACAGATTACCTTCCGCTTCCAATACTATGGCAAGGGTTCCACCGAGGAGCTGTATCGCACGGTCAAAGACGATGTCGGTCTGTATTTCCGTAACAAGAACAAGTGGGACAAAGGCAAGTTTCGGGTTCCCAGTTTACGTTATATCAGTTTCACGGCACCCTACATGCGGCAGGGCCAGTTTTACACCCTTGAGGAAGTTATCGACTTCTATGATCGTGGCGGTTTTGATGAAGAAGGCAACACGACCAGTTACCCAAAGACCAAGACCCCGTTGATCACCAAGCTCAATTTGAGCGACGAAGAAAAAGAAGACCTGCTGGCCTTTTTGGAAGCCTTCACGGGTGAAGAAATCACGGTAGTCAAACCCAGGTTGCCGGGCTACAAGCCACTGTTCACATTGGTTGAACTTGAGGCGGCACAGGCTGCGAAATAACCGTTCCTAACGGAAATCGGAGGCAAGAAAAATGAGTACTGATACAAGCACACCGAGGAACAAGCAGAAGCAGGAGCGTTCAGCCGAGGTGCATAACAAGGTTATGCTGACCCGACGCCAGTTCCTTCTTTACAGTGGCAGCACGGCCGTAGCGGCAAGCACCATCAGCATCTCGCTATTTCCGGGCAGCGCACAGGCGGCAGATGCACGGGTGGTGGGTTACCCTCGCAAGCTGATTGCCAAACTCAGCGAGCTGAAAGACAACGTACCGGTGGATTTCAATTATCCGGATGAGCTGGCTAACTCTTCCGCCATGGTGGTCAAGATGGGCGGCGTGCAGGCTGGTGGCGGCATCGGCCCGAAGCGGGATGTGGTTGCCTTCAACTATCTCTGTTCCCACCAGGGCGGCCCATTGCAGGGCAGCTATTTGGCCGACGGCCCACACCGCATACTGGGCCAGTGTCCGCTTCATCTGTCGACCTATGACCTGAGACGACATGGCATCGTGGTCTCGGGCCAGGCATTCGAAAGCCTGCCCCAGGTACTGCTGGAACTGGATGGCGACAACATCTACGCCGTGGGCATGCTGGGGCTGATCTTTGGCCGTCACAAGAATCTGCTGGAATCGTAACCCCGATAAATTGAATAAGTGCCTTAGAAGTCATTGCTGAAAATGCGCAGAAAATGACTTCTAAGGCACTAAAAAGAATCACCGGAGGGTGTCATTATGACTACCGAGTATTATATCCCTGAAGACAATACACCGTTGCCGCCAAAGAATTGTGACGTGCTGACCACTGCCTGCGATTATTGCATCGTGGCCTGCGGCTACAAGGTCTATCGCTGGCCGCTGAGTACTCCCAGCGGTGGCCCCAAGGCGTCAGAAAATGCCTTTGGCATTGATTTTCCCTCGGCTCCCCTGGAAGACTGGGTGGCGCCGACCCAGCACAATGTGGTGATGCACGAGGGGCGTCCCCATCATGTGGTGATTACGCCCGACAAAAGCACTCAGTATGTTAACCTGAATGGCGACGCCAGTATCCGCGGCGGATGTATTGCGCAGAAGGTTTACAATCCTGACAAGCCGACGCGGGATAGGCTCAAGCACCCCCTGGTACGCATCAATGGCATGCTGCAACCGGTGACCTGGGATTTCGCCCTGGATATCGCCGCCGAGGTGGGCAAGCATGTTATCAAGAACCACGGTGCCAACGCCTATTCCGTTAAGACCTTTGGCTACCAGTTTCTGGAAAACACATACGCGATTACCCGTTTTTCCTTCCGCGATGTCAATACTGCAGCCTGGACCTGGCATGATACGCCCTCCAAGGCTACATCCACTCCGGGTTATCGCGATGCAGGTTTCGACAATTTCGCCCCCTCCTACGAAGACTGGGGGGCGGCGGACACCCTGTTGATTGGTGGTACCGACCCCTACGAGACCAAGACCATTATCTTTACCCAGTGGATCATGCCGGCGATTGCACGCGGCATGAAGGTCATCTTTATCAATCCCCGCGAGACGGGCGGCATGACTCACGCCAATAAAATGGGTGTTGGCCTGCACCTCGATCTCTATCCAGGCACCGATACACCGTTGCTGGGTGCTATCGCCCGTATCGTCATCGAGAACGGCTGGCAGGATGAGGAATGGATCAAAAAGTGGGTCAACAACAAATGGGAAACCAATTCCGGTTTCGGCCAAGGCACCCGTAACACCCCCTGGCAATGGCGTACCACCTGGGGCAAGTTCCAGACCGGGGGTTTTGAAGGCTACAAGGAATGGTTGATGTCGCAGGAGGAATACCAGCTGGAGAATGCCGCTCGCATCAGCGGCGTCGATGCTGCCAAGATCCGTCTGGCGGCCGAGTGGCTGGCCAAACCCAAGGCCGATGGCTCGCGCATCAAGGCCTCCTTCGGTATTGAGAAGGGAGCCTATTGGTCCGCAGGTACATCCAACACCAATGCCGTGGCCTCCCTGGCGACAATCTGCGGTGCAGGTGGTCGGCCGGGTCAGATGGTGGGACGCTTCGGTGGTCATCAGCGTGGCGGTCAGAATGGCGGCAGCTATCCGCGCAACAAATCACCCGAGAAGGTACCCGGCAGACGCCGGCGTCCATTGGACACCGACCGTTGGCTGAAGTCCGGGCATACCCGTCTGGCGCACGTCATCGGCACCACCTGGATGCAGGCTATGGCCGGCACCGTGTCGCTGCAACAGGCCTTCGAGCAGATGGTGACCAATAATCCTCACCAGGTGCGTTCACACGACAAGCAAGAGATCATCGACACCCTGAAGAAGCGCACCGACTCTGGCGGCATGGTGGTGTGGAATCATGATATTTATCTGCGCGACCCCATCGGCAGTCGTTTTGCCGATATCGTTTTCCCCGCCGCCACCTGGGGTGAGGAAGACTTCATGCGCGGCAATGGCGAACGCCGCATGCGCCTGTATTCGAAATTCTATGACGCCCCGGGCAATGCCAAGCCGGACTGGTGGATCATCGCCCAGATGGCCAAGCGTATGGGCTACGATGGCTATGACTGGAAGAACTCCAGTGATGTGGCGGAAGAGATGTCACGCTTTTCGCGCAAGAGCCGCAAGGCCTATCACATGGTCAAGGTCGCGGCGCATCGCGAGGGAACCACACTGCACGAAAAGCTCCGTTCCCTGGGCACCGACGGCATTCAGGGGCCCACCTTCTACAACTACCAAACCGGCGAACTGCATGGCACCAAGCGTCTGCATGACACTACCCTGACCGAGGCCGACATGGAGAAGAAGTGGGGTGTGGGTGGGCCGCAGGGCGCCAATTTTCACAGCAAAAAATACACCCACTTCAACAGCCAGACCGGCAAGGTCAATCTGCAGAAGCATCCCTGGTCGTTGATCTCCGATTATTGGTACTGGTTACAGCCAAAGGACGGAGAGCTGTGGCACACCAATGGCCGCATGAATGAAATCTGGCAGTCGGGCTTTGATGATACGGAGCGCCGGGCCTATATCGCCCAACGCTGGCCGGCGGATACCCAGTTCATGGAGATCCATCCGGATGACGCAGCAGCACGCGGTATCGAGTCGGGTGATCTGGTGATGATGTATAACGAACGTGTGCCGAACTTCAAGGACACGATCCTGGGCGTTTACAAAAATCACCTACAATTCGACACCCTGATAAAAGAGGGGCATATCGAACTTGGTAAGGGTGCAGTCACTGCGGTGGCACT
>JAJRYG010000050.1 GCA_024275915.1 Gammaproteobacteria bacterium | reverse complement strand
CGGAGCCTTCTCGGCAGCCGGGGCCTTCTCGGCAGCCGGAGCCTTCTCGGCAGCCGGAGCCTTCTCGGCAGCCGGAGCCTTCTCGGCAGCCGGAGCCTTCTCGGCAGCCGGAGCCTTCTCGGAGGCAGCAGCTGAATTCTTCCTAGAAGTGGAATCAACCGGTTTTTCTGCTGAAGAGCCTTGCTGTTGTGTACCCGACTGCTGGGGACTTTTTACCGGAGCCTTGCTGTCTGCCACCGTCTCGGCAGATGCCGGTTGCCCGGTTTGCTGGGCGGTATTTTCTGTGGCGGTTGTTTCCGTCTGACTACGGCCCCCACCGCTGCGACGGCGGCGCCCGCCACGGCGGCCACGGCGACTGCCTGAGCTGCCTTGTGGCCGTGACTGGGCTTGTTGCTGCTCCTGACTCTGGTTATCAGCTACCTCGGAAGTAGCAGGAGCCTCTGTGGCCGCCTGTTTGCTCTGGCTGGCGGCCGGCTTTTTGTCTTCGCGCTTGGGGCCTTGTTGTTGACGTGCGCGGCCCTGGCTCTCGCTACGACTACGTTGCTGGCCGGTGTTGCTCCGACGGGTGGTTTTTCCCCGGCTACGCTGTTGGCCCGTCCCGCTGTCACGGCGACGTTGTGTGCTGGCTGAGCGGGCAGGTGATTTTTTCTCCGTGGGTTCGGGCTCCTCACCTTTTGAAAACAGGCCTCGCCAGAGTTTGACCAGAATACCCGTTTGTGCGACAGAAGACTCGGGCGGGGTTGTACTTGGGCGGGGGGTCGTTGGTGCCACGGACTTGACCGCAGGCACCTCGGCTTTGGCTCTTGCCTCGCTGGTTTTGGCCAGTTTCTCGGCGAGTTCATTGGGTTTGTGAGTGGCCATTTCGTAGCTGTGCTTGCTGGTCTGTGCCGTGTCTTCACCTTCACGAATACGCTCTACATCGTAGTGGGGCGTTTCGAGTGAGGTATTGGGCACCAGCAGAATGTTCACCTTCTGACGTTTTTCAATATCAAAGAGGATGTCCCGTTTTTCATTGAGCAGAAAAGCGGCCACGGAAACCGGCACCTGGGCAATGATCTTGGCCGTTTTCTCCTTCATGGCCTCTTCTTCGATGACACGAAGAATCGACAGGGAAATGGATTCGACACCACGAATGGTGCCCTGACCGCTGCAACGGGGACAGACCAGCTGGCTGGACTCACCCAGTGACGGCCGCAGGCGCTGCCGGGACATTTCCAGCAGGCCAAAACGGGAGATTCGACCCACCTGGACCCGGGCGCGATCCATTTTCAGTGCATCACGCATGCGGTTTTCGACTTCACGCTGGTTTCTCGACGGAGTCATGTCGATAAAGTCGATGACCACCAGACCGCCCAGATCACGCAGACGCAGCTGGCGGGCGATTTCGTCGGCCGCTTCCAGGTTGGTGTTGAGGGCCGTTTCCTCGATATCACCGCCCTTGGTTGCGCGAGCCGAGTTGATGTCGATGGAAATCAGCGCTTCGGTATGATCGATGACCAAGGCGCCCCCGGAGGGCAGGCGCACTTCACGCTGGAAGGCCGATTCGATCTGTGATTCGATCTGGTAGCGGGTGAACAGGGGAACCGGATCCTCGTACAGCTTGATCTTGTTGAGATTGTTGGGCATCACCTGCTGCATGAATTCGACCGCCTGCTGGTATACCGAGGGCTCGTCGATGATGATTTCGCTGATGTCATTGCGGAAATAATCGCGAATGGTGCGGGTAATGAGGCTGCTTTCCTGGTAGATCAGGAACGGGGCAGGGCGTTGCTTCGAGGCTTCGTCGATGGATTTCCACAGGTTCAGCAGGTAATTGAGATCCCACTGCAATTCCTCGACATTCTTGCCAAGGCCGGCGGTACGGATGATCAGGCCCATGTCAGAGGGAATATCCAGCGCATTGAGGGCATCCCGGGCTTCATTGCGTTCATCCCCCTCTATGCGACGAGACACGCCACCGGCACGGGGATTGTTGGGCATCAGCACCGAATAGCGCCCGGCCAGGCTGATGAAGGTGGTCAGGGCAGCACCCTTGTTGCCACGTTCATCCTTGGCCACCTGAACGACCACTTCCTGGCCTTCCCGAATGACATCCTTGATATTGACCTTCTTGGAAAGATCCGCATCCGCCTTGAAGTACTGGCGGGAAATTTCCTTCATGGGCAAAAAGCCGTGGCGTTCGGCGCCGTAATCGACAAAGGCCGCTTCGAGACTGGGCTCGACGCGGGTGATCTTGCCCTTGTAGATATTGGATTTCTTGGTTTCGTGGTGGGTGGTTTCAATGTCGAGGTCATACATGCGCTGACCATCAACAAGGGCGACACGCAACTCTTCCGGTTGCGTGGCATTGAACAACATTCTTTTCATCTAAAGAACCTTAACGCTAAGGCGCTCAACCACGGTCAAATCAAGACCTGTGGGATCAACCAGACCGAGTAACGGTGACATGACCTTGCCGCGGTACGTGGTGGCGCTTTATTTCTGCGCCGATCATGCTTTTTTATGGTTTGCCCACCATGTCAGAATCGTGTCCGTCATGGGAGCGCATATGTTTATCCAGACCCGCTGAGGTCATGACTTGAAGGTTACAACGGGCAACAGGGCACCATTACAAATTTCAATCAATGGCGCCGAAAAATCGGATTTAACCGGCTGCACGATTTTGGTGCAGCTTCCGGGATTTTCCGGAATTTCACCCACTATATCAATGATCTGCAAGCACATCAATCACCGCACTTGCTGGTAGACTATGCAACATGAGTGACAAAGTACAAAACCTGCCAGCCAGTGCTGTCCAGTTTGTCGAAATCGACAGTGAACGGGCCGGCCAACGCATCGACAACTTCCTTCTGACCCGCCTCAAGGGGGCGCCCAGAAGCCTGATTTACCGTATCCTGCGCCGTGGCGAGGTACGGGTCAACAAGGGACGGATCAAGCCGGACTACCGCCTGAAAGCCGGTGATTCCGTCCGCATCCCTCCCGTTCGACTGGGCGACAAAAAACCTGCCAGACCCGGCGAAAGGGTGCTCCAGCAGTTACAGGATGCCATTATTTTTGAGAATTCCCGGATTCTGGTATTGAACAAACCCAGCGGTCTGGCTGTCCATGGGGGCAGTGGGCTGAATTATGGTGTCATCGAGGGCTTACGTGCCCTTCGCCCCACCGCGCCGTTTCTGGAGCTGGTGCATCGTCTCGACCGAGATACCTCGGGTTGCCTGCTGATTGCCAAGAAACGCAGTGCCCTGCGCCGCTTGCATGAAATGTTGCGGGAAAACAAAATGGACAAACGCTACCTGGCTCTGCTGAAAGGCCCCTGGTCGGGCAAAAAGCGTACTGTCAGTGTGCCATTACGCAAGAATGTGCTCAGCTCGGGAGAACGCATCGTCCAGGTGGACAAGACCGGCAAGGACGCCCACAGCGTGATCACACCGGTTTTCAGTGGTGAGACCGCCAGCCTGGTGGAAATCAAGCTGGAAACCGGCCGCACCCACCAGGCCCGGGTACATGCGGCCAGCATTGGCCAGCCCATTGCCGGTGACGAAAAGTACGGTGATGAGGCATTCAACCGGGCCATGCGCGAGCAGGGGCTCAAACGCCTGTTTCTGCACGCCAAGCGTCTGACCTTCCAGTTGAAGGACGACGAACCGGCCATCTGTGTCGAGGCGCCACTGAGCCACGAACTGAAACAGCTCCTGAAAAAACTGAAACTGGGAAATGACAAATAGATGAACAAACTGATCGTATTCGACTGGGACGGCACCCTGATGGATTCCGAGGCCCGCATCGTTACCTGCATGCACTTGGCCATTGCCGATGCGGGGCTGGAGCCTCGCAGCAATGACCAGGTTCGTCATATTATCGGCCTGGGCCTGTATGAGGCCTTGGTGCAACTCTACCCCGACGGGACTGAAGCAGAATACGGGCTGCTGGTCGAGCGTTATCGCCATCACTTTCTTTTCACCGACAACACCCCCATGCCCATGTTCGAAGGTGCAGAAAGGCTGATCCGACGTCTGCACGACGAGGGCTTTCTGCTTGCGGTAGCCACCGGCAAGGGTCGCCAGGGCCTGGACAAGGTCCTGGAAGAAACCGGCCTCGGACGGTATTTCCATTATTCCCGTTGTGCCGATGAAGCCGGCTCCAAGCCATCGCCGCAGATGTTGCTGGATATCATGGACTGGCTCGGCGTGGAAAACAATGCCGCCCTGATGATTGGTGATACGGAGTATGATCTGCAAATGGCCAGCAATGCCGGGGTGGACTCGCTGGCCGTCACCCACGGCGTGCATGACAAAAGTAGACTGCTGGAATGTAATCCATTAGCCTGTGTGGATAATCTTGCCGAGCTGGATGACTGGTTAATCAAGAACCTCAGCCAAGCCGCATAACAAGTCAAACAAGGACAACACGATGTTAGGCAATCAACTCCCCAATACCCCGAATCCTGCTGACAAGTGGCAACAGGAGGTGATAAACCGCCTGGCCTTTGCCGCACTGGATGAACAGCGACGCAGCCGGCGCTGGAACATTCTGTTCCGTACCCTGTTTCTGGCCTACCTGTTGATGATCTTCTTTGCCATCTACCTGCCCGACAGTGGCAAAACCGGCATCACCGTCGGCAAGCATACGGCCCTTGTCGATCTCCAGGGCGTGATTTCTGCCAGTTCCGAGGCCAGTGCCGACAACATCGTCTCCGGTCTGCGTGCCGCCTTCGAAGACAAGAACACGGCGGGGGTCATCCTGCGCATCAACAGCCCCGGTGGCAGCCCGGTTCAGGCTGGCTATGTGTACGATGAAATCAAGCGACTACGAAAAAAATACCCCGACACCAAGCTTTACGCCGTGGTGTCCGATATCTGTGCCTCTGGTGGCTACTACATCGCGGCCGCGGCCGATGAAATCTATGCCGACAAGGCCAGCATCGTCGGTTCCATCGGCGTACTCATGGACAGCTTCGGGTTTGTCGGTGCCATGGAGAAACTGGGCATCGAACGTCGGCTTTATACCGCAGGCAAGAACAAGGGCATGCTGGATCCTTTCAGCAAGGAAAAACCCGAAGACGTGGCCCACATCAAGACCCTGCTTGGCAACATCCATCAACAGTTCATCGACGTGGTCAGGGAAGGACGGGGCGATCGGCTGAAAGAAAATGACGACATCTTCTCCGGCATGTTCTGGACCGGCGAAACCGGTGTCGAACTGGGTCTGGTGGATGCCCTGGGCAACAGCAGCTATGTGGCGCGCGAGATCATCAAAGAGGAAAACATCGTCGATTTTACCGCCAAACCCAATTACCTGGAACGGCTGACCAAACGCTTCGGTGCCAGTATCGGCCAGGCCATGGCCCAGGCACTGGGTGTCGAGGCGACGGGGTTGAAATAAACACCACAAGGCAGATACAAGTTACAAGCGAGCAGGGTGCAATAAGCACAGCGCATTGCAGCTTCCATACAAGTGACGAATGACAAGGATGGAAATTCTACGGCCATACCAGTACAGGCTGGCTTCCAGGGAGAACTGGAGCGTGGCAAGGGGATTGTTTTGCTGGCTTCGTCGCTGATGCGTGGCAGCAAATGCCGAGGCTCTTTGCATTCTCTGAACGGAAATATGGAACAGTTATTTAGTGAGTAGGGTGCAAAAAGCGCAGCGCATTGTACCTTGAGCTGGCATGGAAGGCGCTACGCCATCCTGCGCCGAAAATTTCTGCAACGATTGGGTTAACATCCTGTTAAATTACCCGCACACCTTCCTCTTCCAGCATGTGCACCAGGCGGATCAGGGGCAGGCCGATGAGGGTGTTGGGATCCTCGCCCTGCAGTTTGTCGAACAGGGCAATGCCCAGGGCCTCGGACTTGAAGCTGCCGGCGCAGTTGTAGGGCTTTTCCTTTTGCAGGTAATTTTCAATCTGCTCATCACTGAGCCGCCGAAAGACCACGTCAAAGCGCACCACCTCGGACTGCACCTTGCCCGTTGCCGCATTGACCAGCGCCAGCCCCGTATAGAAGATCACGGGCTTGCCGGAGGCCTGTTGCAGCTGTTTGACGGCATTTTCATGACTGCCGGGCTTGCCGAGAATCGTCCCGTCAAGCACGGCAACCTGATCCGAGCCAATCACCAGGCCGTCATCCCGGCTGTCGGCAATGGCTTTTGCCTTGGCGATGGCCAGCCGTTGCACCAGTTGTTCGGCGCTTTCATCTGGCAAGCGGGTCTCGTCCACTGCAGGCGGAATGGCCTCGAAGGGCAGGCCGAGCTTTTCCAGGATGGCCTTGCGAAACGGTGAGGTGGAAGCGAGGATCAGAGTCATGGCAACAGCCCGGGGTGATTGAAATGGCCGGCAAGTATACCCGGAAGCGTGCGCTTATTGAATTTCGATCAGGGTTTCGTCGGGGGTCACGCTTTCACCCTTGCTCACATAGATGGCGACGACTTCGCCACTGACCGGTGCCTGAATTTCGGTTTCCATCTTCATCGCTTCGGTGATCAGCACCGGGGCACCGGCCTTGACCTTGTCACCGACCTCGACCAGTACCTCGACGATGGTACCGGGCATCGAGGTGGTGACATCACCCGGCTTGCGGGCACGGGGTGGTTTGCCTGAAACGGCCCTGCCTGTACCGGCTTCTTCCTCGGTCTGGATTTCATTCAATGGCTCGACCAGCAGTTCTTCAGGGACACCATCAACCGACAGGTAGTAGGGAATCCGGTGGGACGTGGCATAGCCCTTGCCCGTCAGCTGGATGTGGTAGGTTTCGCCGTGCATGGTGATGTTGAAGTCGGTCGTTATGTGTTGCTTGTTGTTGCCGTTGGCATCGATGGGTTCCAAGGGTTCGGGCACCAGGGTGCCATTTGATCGCTGTTCGAGAAAGTCATGGCCGAGATCGGGGAACATGGCATAGGTCAGCACGTCTTCCTCGTTTCTCGCCAGCAGGCCGATTTCCTTGCGCAGGTTTGCCATTTCGTCCTCGAGCAGATCCGCGGGCCGGCAATCGATGACTTCTTCGTTACCGATGGCCATGTGTCGAACCTGCGGACTGATTTCGCCCAGGGCCTTGCCGTAACGACCCTGCAAATAGAGTTTGACCTCGTTGGTAATGGTCTTGTAGCGCTCACCGGTGAGCACGTTCAGGACGGCCTGGGTACCGACAATCTGAGATGTCGGAGTCACCAGCGGTGGGTAACCCAGTTCCTTCCTGACCCGGGGAATTTCTTCAAGTACCTCATTCATGCGGCTCAGGGCGCCCTGTTCCTTCAGCTGGTTGGAGAGGTTGGAAATCATGCCGCCTGGGACCTGGTTGACCTGCACCCGGGTATCGAGGCCAGTAAATTCACTTTCAAACTGGTGATATTTCTTGCGTACTTCACGGAAGTAGAAGCCGATCTTCTGCAGCGCTTCCAGATCCAGGCCACTGTCATGGGGGGTTCGGGCAAAGGCCGCCACCATGCTTTCGGTGGGGGGATGACTGGTGCCACCGGAAAAGGCTGAAATGGCCGTATCGATGCCGGCGGCACCGCATTCCACCGCTTGGTACTGGCAGATGCTGGCCAGCCCCGAGGTGGCGTGAGAATGCAGGAAGACCGGCACTTCGAGAACCTCGACCAAGGCGGTCACCAGCTGGGTCGTCACCGCCGGGGTGAGCAGGCCGGCCATGTCCTTGATGGCGATGCTGTGGCAACCCATGTCCTGCATCTGTCTGGCCAGGGAAACGAAATATTCGGTGGTATGCACCGGGCTGGTGGTATAGCAGATGGCACCCTGGGCGTGTTTGTTCGCCTTGTTCACCGATTCGATGGAAACTTCGAGATTACGGGTGTCGTTCATGGCATCGAAGATGCGGAAGATATCCATGCCGTTATCGGCGGCCCGATCGATGAAGGCACGCACCACATCATCGGCATAATGTCGGTAGCCCAGCAGATTCTGTCCGCGCAAGAGCATTTGCAAGCGGGTATTGGGCAAGGCTTCGCGGAGCTTACGCAGCCGCTCCCAAGGATCCTCCTTGAGGAAACGGATGCAGGCATCGAAGGTGGCCCCACCCCACATTTCCAGCGACCAGTAACCGATTTTGTCCAGCTGTTCGCAAATGGGGAGCATGTCTTCGGTGCGCATGCGGGTGGCGATCAAGGACTGGTGGGCATCGCGCAGTACGGTGTCGGTGATTTTAACGGCCATTGATTTTCCCTGAATGGTTCAAGACGATGTGGAGGTGAAAGATATCCATATACTACAGCCCCATGTTTGCGGCGATGGCCGCAGCTACGGCTGCCGCCAGCTGGCGGTTGGAACAATGGACCGAGTAATCGGCCAGTTCCGGATGGTTTTCGACAAACCCGGTATTGAAGGTACCGGCCTGGAATTCGGCATTCTTGAGGATTTCGATGTGATAGGGGATGGTGGTCTTGACACCGAACACACCGATATCCCGCAGGGCTCGCAGGGCCCGATCGATGAGGCCGTCCCAGGTCAGTGACCAGACGATGAGCTTGGCACACATGGAATCGTAATAGGGTGGGATATCGTAGCCGGTGTAGATGGCGCCATCGGTTCTCACGCCGGGTCCGCCGGGGGCGAAATAGCGGGTAATGCGGCCGAAGCTGGGCAGGAAATCATTCCGCGGATCCTCGGCATTGATGCGAAACTCGATGGCATAGCCACGTCGCTGGATGTCTTCCTGCTTGTAGCGCAGCTTGAGGCCGGCGGCGATGCGGATCTGCTCCTGAACGATGTCGATACCGGTAATTTCCTCACTGATGGGATGCTCCACCTGCAGACGGGTGTTCATTTCCATGAAGTAGAAGTTGTCACCGCTGTCCATGAGAAATTCGACGGTACCGGCGTTGGTATAGCCGGTAGCCCTGGCGGCACGAATGGCCAGATCACCGAGCAGGGCGCGCTGATCGTCGTCCAGCTGGGGCGAGGGGGCAATTTCGATGAGTTTCTGGTGGCGCCGCTGGATGGAGCAGTCCCGCTCGAACAGGTGCACCACGTTGCCATGGCTGTCGGCGAGGATCTGCACCTCGATATGGCGTGGGTTGGCAATGAATTTTTCGATGAAAACCTCGGCATTGCCAAAGAATTTCTCTGCCTCGGACAGCACACGATCGTAATTGCGGCGCAGTTCCTCGGCATTTTCACAACGACGGATGCCACGCCCGCCCCCGCCCGAGGTGGCCTTGAGCATGATCGGAAAGCCAATATCCTTGGCAATGGCAAGGGCATCGTCCAGGCTTGTCACGTTGCCGAGGCTGCCTGGCGTAATGGGGATCCCGGCCTTGCGCATGGTATCGCGGGCGGCGGTCTTGTCGCCCATGGTGCGAATGATGCTGGCGTCAGGGCCGATGAAACGGATACCTCGGCGGGCACAGATTTCGGCCAGTTCCGGGTTTTCGGACAAAAAGCCATAGCCCGGATGCAGGGCATCACAGCCGGTGGCAACGGCCAGATTGACCAGCCGGTGGGCATTGAGGTAACCCGCAACGGTATCGGGCCCCAGGCTGTAGGCCTCGTCTGCCTTTTTGACATGCAGGCTGTAGCGGTCGGCCTCGGCAAACACGGCCACCGAGGTGATGCCCATCTCGGCACAGGCGCGCACAATCCGGACGGCAATTTCACCGCGGTTGGCAATGAGTATTTTTTTTATCAATTCGCTATCCGCCAGTGTCGTCCGCAAGGTAGGGGTTTTATCCACGCATAACCCGGAAATACCCCATAATAGTTGCATAAATTTTTGGATGCAGGGGCTTTCAGGACAGTATTTTCAGTGTTGAGCGCAGATTTTTCCAACCGCAGCATAGCCAAACCTGTGTGAGAATTGGAAAAATCGAGCGCGGCACTGAAAATGCTGGCATGGAAGGCGCTACGCTATCCTGCGCCGAAAATTTATGCAACGATTGGGATAACTGTGTATGTGATGTGGCGGTGACTGTCAAGCTTCATTTTTGCCAACGAAAGCGTGTCAATGTCACGGAACAGCCGGATTCTCAAGGATTTTTTTGACACTCAAGGGGAGGATTGGATACAATTCGCCGCTTATGTCGAGACAGACGGAACGCTTGCCTGTACAGGTTGACCCATTTCGGCTGGCGCAGGCTGGACGAATCTATGAGGGCGAACTGCCACTTCAGAAAATGAAGCGGCTGGGCGCGGCCCTGAGTGACGATGCCGGGCAGGTTCATGTGCAGCTGGAATTCAACATTGACAGCATGGATGTCCCCTTTCTGTGCGGAAAGGTTACCGGCACCATGGTGGTGGAATGCCAGCGTTGCCTCGAACCCATGCCACTGGCGGTCGATATCGACCTGTCGCTGGCCTTCGTTCGTGATGCGGTCGCCGCCGAAGGCATACCGGGGCCCTACGAGCCCTACATCGTGGATTCGGTGCCGATTATGCTGCTCGACATGATTGAGGAAGAACTGTTGCTGTTTTTGCCGGCCATCGCCCGCCATGAACTGACAGAATGTCCTGCAAGGGACTGGGTGGAAAATCACCCGGAACCCGAAGATTCCGCGACGCAGACGGAAGAGCGGCAAAATCCGTTCAGTGTGCTCGCAAATTTGAAGTCATCCAACAAAGGTAAATGAGGCTATCATGGCTGTTCAACAGAATCGTAAAACTCCATCAAAACGTGGCATGCGTCGCTCTCACGATGCGCTCAAAGCGTCTACACTGTCCATCGAACCCACCACCGGTGAAACACACCGTCGTCACCACATCAGTGCAGATGGTTACTACCGTGGTCGCAAGGTCATCGATACGGGCACGGAATAAGACGGGGTCCCGCCCTGTTGTGCCGATTCTGGCAGGCAGCGGCCTTGAGCAGACAAGACACGGGACATGGGCAACCATGTCCCGTGTTTGATTAATAAGTAGAATAAAACGGATTCATCGCTATTTCATGAGTAACGAAATAACAATTTCACTGGATTGTATGGGTGGAGACTTCGGCCCCAGTGTCGTGATCCCAGCGGCGATCCGCTCCCTCAAGCAGAATCCTGATTTGAGGCTTATTCTTGTCGGCCAGTTGCCCGCCATGGAAGAAATTCTGAAATCCAGCGGGCAAGGTGACAATCCCCGTCTGCTGACCCATCATGCCTCCGAAGTCGTCGGCTCCAATGAATCACCTTCGCTGGCGTTGCGCGGCAAAAAGGATTCCTCCATGCGCGTGGCCATCAATCTGGTCAAGCAGGGGCAGGCCCAGGCCTGTGTCAGTGCCGGCAATACCGGCGCGCTGATGGCAACCGCCCGTTTTGTACTGAAAATGCTGCCCGGTATCGACCGCCCGGCCATCTGCACCGTACTGCCCAATATCAAGGGCGGGCATACCCATGTGCTGGATCTGGGCGCCAATGTGGATTCCAGTGCCGAAAGCCTGCTGGAGTTCGCCCTGATGGGCTCTGCACTGGCCACCGCCGTGGACAACAATCCCAATCCCACCATCGGTCTGCTGAATATCGGTGAAGAGGAAATCAAGGGCAACGAACGGGTCAAGGAAGCCGGTCGTCTGCTGGCGAAGAGCAACCTCAACTACATCGGCTACGTGGAAGGCGACGGCATCTACATGGGCGATGCCGACGTGGTGGTCTGCGATGGATTCATTGGCAACGTCATGCTCAAGACCACCGAAGGCGTCGCCAAGATGATCAGCCATTACATGAAGCAGGAATTCAAGCGCAATCCCCTGACCATGCTCAGCGGCCTGATTGCCATGCCCGTGCTCAAGGCCTTCCGCAAGCGTATCGACCCTCGTGCCTACAATGGTGCCAGCCTGCTGGGTCTGCAGGGCATTACGGTGAAAAGCCATGGTGGTGCCGACATCTTCGCCTTCAGCCAGGCCATCAATGAAGCCGTGGTAGAAGTGAAGACCAACGTTCCAGAACTCATTACCAGACAGCTCGAAGCCGAGCTCGCCAAGGAACAGAAAAATTGACTTATTCTCGCATTATCGGCACAGGCAGCTACCTGCCTGAAAAGATCCTGACCAATGCCGAGTTGGAAAAAATGGTGGATACCTCCGACGAGTGGATCACGGATCGCACCGGCATCAAGAAGCGTCATATCGTCGATGGCCAGACCACCTGTGACCTGGCCGAACAGGCCGCACGCAACGCCATCGAGGCTTCAGGCATCTCCATCCACGATATCGACCTGATCATCGTTGCCACCACCACACCGGATCGTATCTTTCCCAGTACGGCCTGCCTGTTGCAGGACCGCCTCGACATCCATGGCAGTGCCGCCTTCGACGTGCAGGCGGTGTGTACCGGCTTCGTCTATGCGCTGGGGCTGGCCGACATGTTCATCACCACCGGCAAGGCAAGGAACGCCCTGGTGGTGGGCGCCGAAACCCTGTCCAACATCGTCGACTGGACCGACCGCGGCACCTGTGTGCTGTTCGGTGATGGTGCCGGTGCCGTGGTCCTGTCCGCCAGTGAGGAGCAGGGCATTCTTTCCACCCACCTGCATGCCGACGGCCAGTACAAGGAGCTGCTCACCGTGCCCGCCGGCCTGTCCGAGAACCCCGAGCTACTCAAGTCCGGCAAGGCATTCATGGAAATGAAGGGCAACGAGGTCTTCAAGGTGGCGGTCAATACCCTCGGCCGCATCGTCGATGAAACCCTGGATGCCAACAACATGCAGAAATCGGACATCGACTGGCTGGTGCCCCACCAGGCCAATATCCGCATCATCAAGGCCACCGCCAGGAAACTCAGCATGTCCATGGACAACGTCGTGGTCACTGTCGACGAACATGGCAATACCTCGGCCGCTTCCATTCCGCTGGCGCTGGATATCGCCGTGCGCGATGGCCGCATCAAGAAGGGCGACACGGTCTTGCTGGAAGCCTTTGGCGGTGGCTTCACCTGGGGCTCGGCCCTGCTCAAGTACTGAGCATCGCGGAAGATTGCCAACACCAAAAAGAATTAAAGAATCAGAGGTACCAACATGTCACTCGCATTTGTCTTTCCCGGCCAGGGTTCCCAGTCGGTGGGCATGCTCGCAGAGCTGGCCGAAGCCTTCCCTGAAGTACAGGCCACTTTCGCTCAGGCCAGCGAAGCCCTGGATTACGACCTGTGGGACATCACACAAAATGGTCCGGCAGAAAAGCTCAACAGCACTGACGTCACCCAGCCTGCCATGCTCGCCGCCGGCGTCGCCGTGTGGCGCGTCTGGCAGGCTCAGGGTGGGGCCAGTCCCGAAGTCATGGCAGGTCACAGCCTGGGTGAATACACGGCCCTGGTCTGTGCCGACAGCCTGGCCTTTGCCGATGCCATCAAGCTGGTTGCCGAGCGTGGCCGGCTGATGCAGGAGGCCGTCCCGGCCGGTACCGGTGCCATGGCTGCGGTGCTGGGTCTGGAGGACGAGGCGGTTCGTCAAGCCTGTGTACAGGCCGCTGACGGCGAAGTGCTCGACGCCGTCAACTATAATTCACCGGGTCAGGTGGTGGTGGCGGGCAACAAGTCCGCTGTACAACGACTTGTCGAGGTGGCAAAGGAAAAAGGGGCCAAACGCGCCATCATCCTGCCGGTCAGTGTACCGTCTCACTGTGCCCTGATGGTGCCGGCTGCCGAAAAGCTGGCTGATGTCCTGCAAGCGGTCGACATCAAGGTGCCCGCCATCCCGGTCATCAACAATGTCGATGTGGCGACCGCAGAGGATGCCGATGCCATTCGTGATGCCCTGGTCCGCCAGTTGCACAACCCGGTTCGTTGGGTGGAAACCATTCAGGCCATGCAGCAGCAGGGCGTGGATCGGCTCATCGAATGCGGACCCGGCAAGGTGCTGGCCGGCCTCAACAAGCGTATCGACCGTAAAATGCCAGCCCAGGCCGTGTATGATCCCGACACGCTGGCCGCCGCGCTGCAAGCCTGAGACAACCACAATATCAATCTCCTGGGGGTAGACCATGAGTCTGGAAAATGAAATCGCTTTTGTATCCGGTGCCAGTCGCGGCATCGGCAAGGAAATTGCGCTGGAACTGGGTGCGAACGGTGCGACCGTCGTTGGTACCGCAACCTCGGAATCCGGTGCAGAAAACATCTCCAACTACCTGAAAGAAAAGGGTATCAAAGGCATGGGTGTGGCCATGAACGTGACCGATCAGGCCAGCATCGATGACGCCCTGAAAGCCGTGACCGAAGCCTTCGGCGCGCCAAGCATTCTCATCAACAATGCCGGCATCACCCGTGACAACCTGCTGATGCGCATGAAGGAAGAGGAATGGCAGGCCATCATGGACACCAACCTGACCTCGATTTTCCGTCTCAGCAAGTCGGTGCTGCGGGCCATGATGAAAGCCCGCAAGGGTCGGATCATCAGCATCGCTTCCGTGGTCGGTGTCACCGGCAATGCCGGCCAGACCAATTATTCGGCCGCCAAGGCCGGCGTCATCGGCTTCAGCAAGTCGCTGGCCCGGGAAGTGGGCTCACGGGGGATCACCGTCAATGTGGTTGCCCCCGGTTTTATCGACACCGACATGACCCGCGCCCTGCCTGAGTCACAGCGCGAAGCCCTGCTGTCGCAGATTCCACTGGGACGCCTCGGTGATCCGGCCGAAATCGCCAAGGCGGTAGCATTTCTGGCTTCTCCGGGCGCCAGTTACATCTCCGGCGAGACCATTCATGTCAACGGAGGCATGTACATGGGTTGATATTCAGCCCTAACATACTGATAACACTTCTGTTTTTTAGTGTCTGGGCGAAACGCCACCAAAAGGTATAAAATGTGGCATCTGGCGGTCGTTTTCAATACAATAGCGTCCGCAGCTCAGGCTGAACATAACCACAAGAGGAATATTAAACCATGAGCAGTATTGAAGAACGCGTTGAAAAGATCGTTGTAGAACAACTCGGAGTTAAACCCGAAGAAGTCACCAAGGAAGCATCCTTCGTTGACGATCTGGGCGCCGACTCATTAGATACCGTTGAATTGGTAATGGCGCTGGAAGAAGAATTTGAAACAGAAATTCCTGACGAAGACGCTGAAAAGATCACCACCGTACAACAGGCCATTGATTACGTTACCTCACATTCCTGATCAATTAGCTGATTTCTGGCTACCTGGCCGCAACCATCGATGATCCCATGGTTGCGGCCTTTTGTATTTAAGTTGTCGCACAAATAACCAGACCATCTCAAGGAGCTACCATTGTCTAAGCGTCGTGTTGTCGTAACTGGCATGGGCATGATTTCGCCTGTCGGCCTGAGTGTCGAATCCTCGTGGGAGAATATCCTCGCCGGTAAAAGCGGTATTGCCCCGATTACACATTTTGATACCACCGGATTCCCGGTGACCTTTGGTGGTTCCGTGAAAGGTTTCGATGTCACCACCGTGATGTCAAAGAAAGAAGCCCGGAAAATGGATCCCTTCATCCACTACGGTATTGCCGCGTCAAAGGAAGCCATCGAAGATGCTGGCCTGGAAGTGACCGATGAAAATGCCGAACGGATCGGTGTATCCATCGGCTCCGGCATCGGTGGACTGCCCGGTATCGAAAAAGGTCATGAGGCCTTCATGAAAGGCGGGCCGCGCAAGGTCTCGCCCTTTTTCGTGCCCAGTAACATCATCAACATGATCTCCGGCAACCTGTCCATCATGTACGGCATGAAGGGACCGAACATTGCCATGGTCACCGCCTGTGCCACCGCCACCCACAGTATCGGTGATGCGGCCCGCATCATCGAGTACGGCGATGCCGACGTGATGATCACCGGCGGTGCCGAAATGGCCACTAGCCACTGTGGCCTGGCCGGCTTTGCTGCTGCCCGTGCCTTGTCTACGCGCAATGACGATCCCACTACCGCTTCGAGGCCCTGGGACGTGGATCGTGATGGTTTTGTCCTGAGTGACGGTGCCGGCGTCGTGGTACTGGAAGAATTCGAACATGCCAAAAAACGTGGCGCCAAGGTCTATGCCGAGCTCAGTGGCTTTGGCATGAGTGGCGATGCCTATCACATGACGGCTCCGTCCGAAGGGGGCGAGGGCGCCAGCCGCTGCATGAACCTGGCGATGAAGAACGGTGGCATCAACCCGGAACAGGTCAACTACATCAACGCCCATGGTACTTCGACGCCAGCCGGTGACAAGGCCGAGGTGATGGCGGTCAAGCGTAGCTTCGGCGATCACGCCTACAAGCTGGTGATGACTTCCACCAAGTCCATGACGGGCCATGCTCTGGGTGCCGCCGGTGGTCTGGAAGCCATCTTTACCATCCTCAGCATTCGCGATCAGGTAGCACCACCGACCATCAACATCTTCAACCAGGATCCCGAATGTGATCTCGATTTTGCCGCCAATGCAGCAAAAGAAATGGAGATCCATGTGGCCATGTCCAACTCCTTTGGCTTTGGCGGCACCAACGGCACGCTGATTTTCCGCCGGCCTGACTAAGGCGGTTGTTTCAAAGGCGGCAAACAGTCTCATTGCACAGCGCACAGGCGCAACCATGAAATCCGCTTTGCTGTATCAGTATCAGGACGGGACAGGCGATCTGCTTCGCCTGCACCGTCATGAGCCTGATCGTTTTCCCTTCCTGCTGCAAAGTGCAGTGGCCGATGCCGGCCGCCATACCCATGCCCGTTATGACATCCTCTTCGCCTTTCCCGGCGAGACCCTGCAACTGCACAAGAATGGTCGTCTCCAGTGGCCGAGGGGTGTCCATATCGACGAAGAACTTCAAAACCAGGTTCAGGACGATTTTCTCAGTGCCCTGGATGCCCGTATTAACATCAATCGCAGGGATGTACCGACCGACAACAGGGAATTGCCGTTTCACGGCGGCTGGTTCGTCTATCTGGGTTATGAACTTGCAGGTCAGGTCGAACCCCGCCTGCACCTGCCTCAGGTGGACGATGCCTTGCCCGTGGCCTATGCCTGCCGCATTCCGGCGGCGATCATTCAGGACCACCAGGAAAATCGGACCATTCTGGTGGCCGAAACGACAGAATACATGCTGTTGTTGAAAGATTGTCTGGCGAAGTCCGCAGCTGAACATGAACATGCCCCGGTGTCCACACCGATTGAACTTGAAGAAGAGCCGGCGACGCGGTATCTGAGCCAGATCGAACGGATCAAACGCTACATCGTCGATGGTGACGTGTTTCAGGTCAACCTGTCGCGGGCCTGGCGTGGGAAGACACCGGAAGGCCTGGACAGCAGCCAGCTTTACCGGCGCCTGTGCCAGACCAATCCCGCGCCCTTTGCCGGACTGGCCAGAATCAATAATGCCCACATCGTCAGTTCTTCACCGGAACGACTGGTGCGGGTGCGGGATGGTCAGGTGGAAACCCGCCCCATTGCCGGTACCCGGCCACGCAAGCAGGACGATGACGAAGACCACCTGAGTCGCTCCGAACTCATGGGCCACCCCAAGGAGCAGGCCGAGCACGTCATGCTCATCGATCTGGAACGCAACGATCTGGGACGCGTCTGCGTGCCAGGCAGCATCGAGGTCAATGAAATGATGGTGCTGGAATCCTATGCTCATGTGCACCACATCGTTTCCAATGTGCGTGGCCGCTTGAGTCCCGGGGTCACTCCCGGTCAGGTCCTGCGAGCCGTTTTTCCCGGTGGCACCATCACCGGTTGTCCCAAGGAACGCTGCATGGCCATCATTGCCGAGCTGGAACAGAGCGGCCGGGGTGCCTATACGGGTTCCATGGGCTATATCAATCACCATGGCGACATGGATTTGAACATACTCATCCGCACCA
This sequence comes from Gammaproteobacteria bacterium, assembly GCA_024275915.1. Classification (GTDB taxonomy): domain Bacteria; phylum Pseudomonadota; class Gammaproteobacteria; order UBA6429; family Thiohalophilaceae; genus JAJRYG01. Next base: position 22,927 of record JAJRYG010000050.1, on the reverse strand, counting down.
TCAGTGTCGATGACGAACATATCACCGTACGTGCCGGTGCCGGTCTGGTGGCCGATTCCATTGCCGAAAGAGAGCTGGAAGAAACCCGTCACAAGGCCCGGGGCATGCTGCTGGCAACCGGAGGCAAACCATGAGTGGCCCGGTGCTGATCAATGGACGGCAGGAACAGCGGGTTGAGGTCAGTGACCGGGCGATTCACTATGGTGACGGCCTGTTCGAAACCCTGGCCCTTGTCGATGCAGGCTGTCCCTGGTTCGACCGGCATTTTGCCCGCCTGCAAGAGGGCTGTGAACGGCTCAGCATTCCTGTGCCCGATAAACAGGTATTGTTGGCTGAAGTGAACCGGCTGGCACAGGGGCAGGGCAGGGGCGTGATTAAGATCATCATCACTCGCGGCAGTGGCGGACGTGGCTATCGGCTTCCTGATGAGACGACCTCCACCCGCATCGTCTCCGCTCATGCCTGGCCCGCTTACCCGGCCGCTTGTTGGCAGCAGGGGGTCCGCGTCCATGAGTGCCAAACCCCGATGGCCTGCCATCCGCGGCTGGCCGGCATCAAGCATCTCAACCGGCTGGAAAACGTGCTTGCCCGCATGGAGTGGGGAGAGGAAGATTTTGCCGAAGGCCTGATGTTCAATCTGCAGGGTGAACTGGTCGAGGGCATCATGAGTAACGTGTTCCTGGTAAAGGAGGAATTACTGATCACGCCCGATACCCGCAAGTGTGGTGTCGCCGGTATCATGCGTGACTGGGTAATCGAGTATGCGAAAGCGCACAACATACTGTTTGAAATACGCCGCATCGGGCGTGATGAATTGCGCCACGCCGATGAAATCATTCTCAGCAACAGCCTTATCGGCCTCTGGCCGGTGAGGGAATATGCCGGCAGGACTTACCCGGTCGGTCAGGTATACCGCAACATGATACAGACACTCAGCGCATCCTATCCGGTACGAAATGTTTAAACGACTCAAATTGTTTCTGTTTCTCATTCTCGCCAGCATGGTGCTGGCCGGCGGCTGGCTGATCATGCAGGTTAACACCTATCTCGATGCGCCACTGCCCCTGCACGAACCGGTCGGTTATGAACTGCGCAGTGGGTCCAACTTCATTGGTGTGCTCAACGAACTGTCACAGCAGGGGATCGTCACGAAGCCGCGCTATTTGCGCTGGTACGGGCGAATCTCGGGGCTGGATCGCAGAATCAAGGCCGGTGAATACCAGCTGCAGGCCGGCATGACACCCCGTCAGCTGATCGCCTTGCTCACCAGTGGCAAGGTACGCCAGTATTCCCTGACCATCGTCGAAGGCTGGACCTTCCGGCAGATGATGGATCTCGTCCGTCACAGCCGCGAACTGAAACAGACCCTGAACGGGCTGGACGGTGCGGCCATCATGGAACGTCTCGGCCAGCCGGGAGTGCATCCGGAAGGCTGGTTTCTGCCTGACACCTATCATTTTCCCAAGGGGATGAAGGATCTGGCCTTCCTCCGGCGTGCCAACCAGGCCATGCAGGCGGTGCTCGACAGCGAATGGGCCAGACGGGCCGAGAACCTGCCCTACAAGACCCCTTACGAAGCCCTGATCATGGCTTCCATCGTCGAGAAGGAAACCGGACTGGCCAGTGAACGTCGCGCCATTGCCGGGGTGTTCGTCAGGCGCCTGAAAAAAGGCATGCGCCTGCAGACCGATCCCACCGTCATCTACGGCATGGGGGAACGTTACCAGGGCAACATTCGCAAGTCGGATCTGTTACGGGACACCGCCTACAACACCTATCGCCGTGGAGGGCTGCCACCCACCCCCATCGCCCTGCCGGGCCGTGATGCCATCCATGCCAGCCTGCATCCGGACGACAGTGATAACATATATTTTGTTGCCCGGGGCGACGGCAGCCACCAGTTTTCTGCTACCCTGAAGCAACACAACGAAGCGGTGATCAAATATCAGCTCAAGGGTCGCCGCAAGCCGTTTTCATCCTATACACCGAAACAATAATCAACCCATGGTGGTCAACATGAAAGGTCGATTCATTACCCTGGAAGGCACCGAAGGTGTCGGTAAAACCAGTAATCTGAACTTTATCGAAAACATTCTCAGGGACGCAGGCATCGATGTCGTCCGTACCCGTGAACCGGGAGGCCCACCCCTGTCGGAAACCATCCGCAAGATGGTGCTGGATACCCATCAGGACGACATCTGTGATGATACCGAACTGCTGCTGATGTTTGCCGCCCGTGCCCAGCATCTGCACCAGCTCATTATCCCTGCACTGGAAGCCGGAAAATGGGTGGTCTGTGATCGCTTTACCGATGCGACCTACGCTTATCAGGGCGGGGGACGAGGCATCGACCAGAGTCGCATCGCGATTCTGGAAAAATGGGTACAGGGTGATCTGCGACCCGATCTCACCTTCCTGCTGGACATGCCCGTCGAGGATGGTCTGGCACGGGCCAGTTCCCGCAGTGAGCCCGATCGCTTCGAACTGGAAAAGCAGGATTTCTTTGAACATGTCCGTCATACCTACCTGCGCCGTGCCAAGGCCGAGCCCGAACGGGTCAAGATCATCGACGCCTCGCCCAGCCTGGACAAGGTCCAGCACCAGATCGGTGAGGTACTCAGCGAGATCCTGGCACAGTGAGCGAAGCGCTGGCCTGGCTGGCCCCGGCTTTTGCCAATCTCGACAGACTGCGCCAGGCCGGCCAGCTGCCTCACGCCCTGCTGATCAGCGGGCCGGCGGGCATCGGCAAGCAACTGCTTGCCGAGGAGTTTGCCCGGCTGCTGCTGTGTGAAACTCCCGTGGACGACAGCCAGGCCTGCGGTCAGTGCCATGCCTGCCACCTGTTCGCCTCCGGTGCCCATCCCGACATTCTGCACATCCAGCCCCAGGAAGAGGCAAAAGAGATCAAGATCGCCCAGATCCGGGAGCTCATCGAAAAACTCGCGCTGGCCAGACACTATGCGCGCCATCGGGTGATCCTCATCCAGCCGGCAGATCGGCTCAATACAGCGGCTGCCAACAGCCTGCTCAAGACCCTGGAAGAGCCTCCGGAAAATACCCTGATCATCCTCATCAGCGCCACACCATCACGTCTGCCGGCGACCATTCGCAGCCGCTGTCAGACCCTCAAACTGCCCGTTCCCGTGCCAGAGCAGTGCCTGGCATGGCTCGAATCCCGCCTGCCGGACACCAGCCAGACGCAAACGCTGCTGGCCCTGGCCGCCGGTGCCCCCCTGAAGGCGCTGGAAATGGCCGAAAACAGCCAGCTGGAACAGCGTCAAGCCATGCTCAAGGCCTGGCTGGCACTGCCAGCAGGGCAGGGGGATCCGGTCAAACTGGCGGCCAACTGGGTCAAGACCGACACGGAACTGACGATATACTGGGTATACAGCTGGATTTGTGACCTGATCCGCCTGCAGATCAGCCCGGGCACTCGTCTGTTCAACCCTGACGTCAAAGCCCCTTTGCAGAAACTGGCCCAGGCGTTAGACTTGAGCAAACTGTACACATTACTGGACCAGGTGCAAGAAGGGCGTCGGCTGCTCAACACGGCCGTCAATGTCCAATCCATCCTGGAAGGCATCCTGCTCTACTGGAGCAACATGCCGGTAAAAGTCCAAACTGAGAACGAGGTTCGACAATGAGTATTCCTGCGGGCAGACAAGGTATTCTTTCCCTGACCATCAAGGACAAGAGTGCCCTATATGCCGCTTACATGCCATTCGTGAAAAACGGCGGGCTGTTCATTCCCACCAACAAACCCTACAAGCTGGGTGCCGAAGTGTTCATGCTGCTGACCCTGATGGATGAAAAGGAAAAACTGCCCGTGGCCGGCAAGATCATCTGGATCACCCCCAAGGGCGCGCAAAGCAACCGTGCCGCCGGTATCGGTGTACAATTCACCAACCAGGACGAAGGTCAGGCACGCAACAAGATCGAAACCTATCTGGCCGGCGCCCTGAAATCAGACCGCCAGACTCATACCATGTAATGGTTGCCCCGAACCGGGGCAACGACAAAAACAAACCGTTTTCACCCTGACGAACCTTATTCACCTTAAACTTCCGGTCAACTTCCATGTTTCTTGTAGATTCCCATTGTCATCTCGACAGGCTCGACCTTACACCCTATGAAGGCAAACTCGACGGTACCCTCGATGCCGCCAAACAGCAGGGGGTCGGACACATGCTCTGTGTCTGCATCGATCTAGAACACCTCGACGATGTGCTCGAACCGGCCCGTCAGCACGACTTCATTTCCGCCTCGGTGGGTGTGCATCCCAACGAACAGGAAGGCGAGGATCCGGACTGTGAACGGCTGGTGGAACTGGCTCATGACGAAAACATCGTTGCCATCGGCGAAACCGGGCTGGATTACTTTCGTACCGAAGGTGACGTGGAGTGGCAAAGACTGCGCTTCCGCCAGCACATCGCCGCGGCCAGACAGACCCACAAGCCCCTGATCATCCACATGCGTGACGCCACCGAAGACACCCTGCAGATCATGAAGGAGGAAAAGGCCGACGAAGTCGGTGGCGTGATGCACTGTTTTGTCGAAGACTGGGAAGTGGCGAAAAAAGCCCTGGATCTGAACTTCCACATCTCCTTCTCCGGCATCGTCACCTTCAACAGCGCCAGGGCCCTCAAGGAAGTGGCAAGGAACATGCCCCTGGATCGCATGCTGGTGGAAACCGATTCCCCCTACCTGGCACCGGTGCCATACCGTGGCAAGAGCAACCAGCCGGCCTGGGTGCGCAACGTCGCCGAATGCATCGCCGAACTGCGCAACGAAAGCCTGGAAAACATCGCCGAGCAGACCACGGAAAATTTCTTTTCCCTGTTCAGGAATGCCAGAAGATAAAAATGAAGGAATCTCTGATATATTCAGAGATTCCCGCGGCACAGGGAAGTGCCGCCAAAATCAAACACGACAAGCGTTTGGTTTTGTGCAAAAAACGAAAATCGTACTTTTTGTTTTTGTGCTCTGATAATTCAGGGATGAATTATTCAGAGCCTCCTGAAGATGTAAAGATAACTGGGCAGAAAAAACATGCGACTTGCAATGAACGGCTGAAACTGCCGTTATCGGGCCACAGCATGCATCAAGGTAAAATGTAAGGAGACACGAATGCCTGTACCAGAAAAACTGTCAAGTATCATGAAAAAAACCTGCTTGATCGGGCGATTGATCAGGTTCTCGCTCAAGAGACCAGACTCACTGACGCCGACCTCAATAAAGTGGCTGTTGCAGACCTAATTCAAGAAGGTATTGATAAATACCGACTTCAGGCAAAATGCATGACAAGAAGTGAACTGCGGAATGAAAATCACAATTCAGCCCGGCTTGGAAAGCACCTTGAGATAAATGGTAAAAAGCACCCTGCACGTTGCCATGCCCATGCAATCGTTGCTGGCGGGCACGTGATGTGTAGCGGCTGTATTTTCAGGTAACCAGCAGCCATTATCCGGATCATCGATCCTAATACCCAGACTTGCCATGATAAGCCGAAGTTGTGCTGCATTCACCCACAAATGCCAAAAGCGGTACCACACAGCCGTATTCACCGTTCCAACTATTACTTCCGGATACGCAGCCGACTTGGGAACATGTATCATAAGCCTGCATTTCGCAAGGATTTACAGCTGATTGCCAGACATTTGCAGGAACATACTTTCCCCGAGTATGTCATGCTCAAAAAGGACCTGACTGCATCACCCAGGGGACGATTGGCATGATTTACAAGCTACGATATGATCGTACAAAATACCTGGTTTTCAATATTCCCCCCGATGAACTTGTTGAGAAGTTTGGTGGAGATTACTATTTCGTGCTTGAGGAACCTGAATGGTCAGGTTTCTGGAAAACACTCAATGTCGAATTTTTTGATGAAAGTGACAGTAAAACCGTGTTGTCACCACCAGATATTACTTGTTGGTTCATAGAGCAACTTGTGATAAACGAGAAAGCATTCAAGTGTTTGTCAGATCCACTCGAAGAATATGGGAAATTCCTTCCCATCAGCTGCGAAGGCATACCATACTGGGTGTTTCATGTTACCTGCAAAACCGGGCTGGACAAGATCGATGAATCCACCAGTAAACGGGTCGCGGAAGACAGCGGTTACATTGATATGAGAAGTCTTGTCTTCAGGGAAGATAAACTGATGAATTTATTGGTCTTCGAACAGAATATGACGATTACAGGAACGTGTACTATACTGAAAAGTTCAAAACCTTGTTGAAGAGTCTGGCATTGACGGTTTGATATTTTCGACAGAGCTGGCCTCGGTATTTTGATATCAATGTGTACTTGTCACAACTGGCCTGAGAATCAGTATGCAGTAACCGTTGGGAACAGCTGGAGATTAACCACGGAATAGCCTGAATTCTGGCCTTGCCTCTGTCTCAATACAACTCAATGTAACCTTTGCTGGATTTCCTGGCGCCGGATACGTTCGGCTTCGTTGACGATCTTGCCCCGGTTCAGGAGGATGAACCAGCGGCTGCCGCCACTTTGTGCCCACAGTACGGCAGCGCGGATGCCGGCCAGCAACAGGGCACGGATCTGGTTGGCGGTGGTCGGGTTGGACAGGTACTGGCTTTCTCCATTGACCATGATGGTGGGGTTGAGCCGGCTGATGGTTTCCCTATACAGTTCGGCCAGGTTGGCTATCACGTTTTCATGTGTAACATGAAAATGTTCACTCTGACGCCGGGCGTTCTCGATGCCGCTGGACAGGCGATCCAGCATGGTCTTGTTCCTTGCCAGCTTGCGTTGCAGGTGCAACAGGGAAATCACATAGCGGGCGATGTTGATGTCCCGTTCGGTCTGTTCACTGCCGAGTTGTTCGCCAAGTACTCTCAGACCCTTTTGCAGGTATTCCAGCTGCCCGAAAACTTCCTCGGTACTGTCCGGGTCGGTGACAAAAATACTGCGGATGCAGGTTTCAAAGTCGTGTTTGTCCACATTGCCGGTGGAAGCCAGTTCATTGACCAGACTGGCGGCCTGAAAGATCCCGGCCAGGGCCAGGGTTTTGTCACGCAGGGTCTTGCTCATGCCTGTTTGTTCCGTTCATAACTGTTGATGATACCACCACCCAGGCATTCCTCACCTTGGTAGAAGACGATGGACTGGCCCGGGGTTACCGCCCACTGGGGCTGGTCAAAACTGACACGGCAAGCCGATTCCTGTATCGATTCGATGACACACGCGGCATCCTGCTGGCGATATCGGGTTTTTGCCGTGCATTTCAATGGCAGGGCCGGGGCCTGGCCGCTCACCCAGTGCAGATCGGTCGCCATCAGTGCCTGGCTGTGGAGCAGGGGATGGTTATGCCTATCGACAACAATGAGGATGTTGTTGTCCAGATCCTTGTCGGCCACGTACCAGGTGGCCCCCTCATGGCCTTTCACTCCACCAATGCCAAGCCCCTGACGCTGGCCTAGCGTGTAGTACATCAGGCCTTCGTGCTGGCCCAGACGGAGCCCGTCGGGGGTGTGGATCTCACCGGGCTGGGCAGGCAGGTAGCGCTTGAGGAAGGCGCGAAAATCCCGCTCGCCGATAAAACAGATGCCGGTACTGTCTTTCTTGTCGAAGGTCACCAGACCATGCTGCTCGGCAATTTCCCGCACCCGGGCTTTTTCCAGTTCACCGACCGGAAACAGGCTGCGTGCCAGCTGGTGCTGGCCAAGGGTGTAGAGAAAGTAACTCTGATCCTTGTTGCTGTCCCGTCCACGCAGCAGGGTATAGCGGCCCTGCTGCTGGCCAATGCGGGCATAATGACCGGTGACGATGTAGTCGGCCCCCTGCTGCATGGCGTAGTCGAGAAAGGCCTTGAACTTGATTTCCCGGTTGCAGAGGATGTCCGGGTTGGGGGTGCGACCGGCCCGGTATTCCTGCAGGAAATATTCGAACACCCGCTCCCAGTACTGATCGGCAAAGTTGACGCCCTGCAGGGGAATGCCGAGTTTTTCACAGACCTTGCGGGCGTCGGCCAGATCGTCCTCGGCGGCACAGTGATCCTCGGTGTCGTCGCCTTCCCAGTTCTTCATGAATACCCCGCGCACTTCGAGGCCCTGCTGTTGCATGAGCAGGGCAGCGACAGAGGAATCCACACCACCGGACATGCCGACGATCACGGACTGGGAGGGAGAAAGGGATTGACTGGTCAAGATGAATCTACGTCGTTGTCGTTGAGCGGTGGAGCAGGCAGTGTAGCAGACGCCGGGATCAGATCACATCATGATACAGATCCAGCGGATAGCGGGCACCGGCCCGATAATCTTCGAGGCAGCGCAGCACCAGTGGACTGCGCAGCCGCTCCCGTTGCTGCTGAAGCTCGTCGAGACTGAGCCACACGGTGCGAAGGATATCGCTGTCCAGTTGGCGTTCGGCTTCGAATGCCACGACCTGGCCACAAAAGCAGTGACGAAAATAGGTTTCCTCGGTGCCCGGCAGCCGCCAGCGGTAGATACCGGTCACGGCCTCGGGCTCGAAGTGCCAAGCGGTTTCTTCCAGGGTTTCACGCCTGACCGCAGCGAGGAAGGATTCACCATTTTCCACGTGGCCGGCGGGCTGGTTGAGCACGTTTTTTCCCTTGATGATTTCTTCCACCAGCAGAAACCGGCCGGCCTTTTCGATGATGGCCGCCACGGTGAGGTGCAGATGCGGGTTGTCGGGGTTTTCGCTCATGGCAGATCTGGCTCCTGTCGATGTCGAATTGGCGCCACTGGCCCGGTTGCAGGCCGTCCAGGCTCCACGGACCCACAGCATAACGAATCAGGCGCAGGGTAGGGAATCCCGTGGCGGCGGTCATGCGCCGTACCTGACGGTTGCGGCCCTCGGTGATGGTCAGGGACAGCCAGCTGGTGGGGATGCTGGCCCGGTAGCGTACCGGTGGCTGCCGGGGCCAGAGGTCGGGCTCGGCCATCTTGCGGGCCTGGGCCGGGGCGGTCAGGCCGTCCTTGAGCTCCAGGCCCTCCCGGAGCCGCTGGAGGGCCACCTCGCTGATTTCCCCTTCCACCTGCACCCAGTAGGTCTTGGCCATTTTCTGCTGCGGGTGGGCGATGCAGTGCTGGATTTCACCGTCATCGGTGAGCAACAGCAGGCCCTCACTGTCCTTGTCGAGCCGACCGGCCGGGTAGAAACCGGGCACATCCAGGTAATTCGAGAGGGACCGGTCACTCTGCCGAATCGGCGTGAACTGACTCAGGACATCAAAAGGTTTATTAAAAACAACAAGTTGCGACATATCGGCAAAGGATACACTTTTCAACAGGGTGATTATTTTAAAGGCAGGCAGCCATGTGACGCTATATTGATGGATAATGCCAGTAATCAGAACAAAAAGAGAATATGTCGTCTTGCCATGGCAAGTTTAAGTCTCAAACAGCGATTTTTGCTCATCGCCCTGCCTGTGCTTTTCCTCTCGGTGGGTGTGGTGATCTATTCGGCCTACCTGGTGCAGGAAACCACTCGCCAGTCCATCCGTGACATTGATAAAAGCCGGCAGATCGACTGGCAAATTCGCCGCATCAAGGAAACCCTGCAGGATCTCGAAGTCTACATCCACCAGTACACACTGATTTCCTACTCGTTCGACCCTGAAACCAGAAATAAAATCGAACGGGGCAATAGCCGTCTGAGCAGCTTGGTCGGTATTTTAAAAGACCAGATCAGTCAGGAAAATGGTGACAATCTTCAGTATACGCAACTGATCGAACAACTGGACTTGCAGGTACAGAAACTGAGCCAGCATGTTAAGCAATATCAGTCGATGATTCTGGAACCAAATATCCGCTTTCCCGGCATGTGGCTGATGGAACAGAAATTGTTACCGGCAAATACCCGCTTCATACAGGTGCTGGAACCTGCCATCACCGAGCTGGAAAATGAAAAGATCAATGAAAATTCCTACAAGGTGATCAATCTACTTAAAGATCTGCGCTATGTCTGGGTACAACAAATCAGCTGGTTTCGGCTTTTTATTGCCAACCGTTCAGGTATCTTTGGTTTACCCGAAAACAGCATGAAGCAGAATCTGGAAAACCGGCAACTCTATGTAGATCAGGTTGATGCTTATCTCGCAGAATTACAGAAACTGGACAGTGAAAACAAACTTGGCCTTGAGGTCAGCAGTTCTCTCCCCGTATTGACCGAGTCATTCAATGACTATAAAAAGCACTATCAGCAAATCAGGGATATTTATACATCCGATGCCTGGCGGATTGATATTGCATATCTGACATCCACGATCCGTCCCGATTTCAGCAAGGCACGTATGATCGTCGACAAGATAAACCGGCTACAGCAAGCCGATACGGATAACAATATCCAGAATTCCTATGCGGTGGCAAGGAAAATATCCATGATGAACTGGTTGTCAGTTGCGGGGATTTTTCTTTTCATGCTGGTTGGCTACGTGATATTTGAATACCTCATTCGCCGGCCGGTACTCAATATCGCCAGCGCCCTGAATGCAGAAGCTGCAGGAGCACCCTATACGCCCCTGCATGACTTCCGCCTTGCCTAAACACGTCTGTTGCTCGATGCCTTTCGCAACATGCAACAGCAGGTTCATCACCGGCAGATCAGACTTGAAGCGGTACTGGACAATGCCGCTGAAGGCATCGTCACCTACGATGAGTGTGGCCATATCGAGTCTTTCAATCATGCCGCCGAAAAGCTGTTTGGCTACAGCCTGGAGGAAATCCGGGGCAAGCCGGTTAGTATTCTGCTTGCTGAAGTCAATGTGGGTTATCTGCGTGCCCATAAACGTGGCGAGCTCCTCAATCTGGATGAAGAAATGCACGCCAGGCGCAAGGATCAGACAACATTTTGCATGTCGGTCAAGATCAGCAGCTACATGCTGGCCGGCCAGAAGATGTTTACCGCCATTGTCGCGGATGTCAGCGAACGCAAGGCCATGATTGAGGATCTGCAGTACATCGCCCAGCACGATTCATTGACCGGCCTGAATAACCGAAACTATTTCATGCAGGAACTGGAAAATGTTGTCGAACGTGTCGACAGAATGGAAAATCGTGGACTTTCCTGCGCACTTTTGTACATCGACCTGGATAACTTCAAGTATGTGAATGACACTCTCGGGCACATTGCCGGCGATCAGTTACTGATCGAAATCACCAGCATTCTCCACAATCGCTTGCGTCACACTGATCTGCTGGCCCGTATCGGGGGTGATGAATTCGCACTGCTGCTGTATGACGTAACCGATGAAACTGCCGTCTATGTTGCCGAGAGTTTTCGCAAACAGGTACAGGATTACACTTTCAAATACCAGCAACAGGTCGTGGATATTGGCTGTTCCATCGGGATCACCATGATCGAACCTCATAAAGGCAAGGAAAACCTGCTGGCACGGGCTGATTTTTCCTGCCATGCGGCAAAGCTTTCCGGCCGAAACCAGGTACATATCTATTCCGATGCCGATGAAAAATTCATGGGTGAACTGTTTGACGAGATGGGCTGGACGCGACGCATCAAACTGGCACTGGAACATGACATGTTCCTGATCGCCTGTCAGCCGATTGTCGAACCATCCGGCACGGTAGCCTGCCATGAAGTCCTGTTACGCATGGCCGACCGGCACAGTAATATCATCATGCCATCGGGATTCATCCCGCCGGCAGAACGCTTCGGCCTGATGGCCGATATCGACAAATGGGTGATCCGGAATGCCCTGCGCATGCTCAGGGAAATCCAGGACAACAACCAGGATCGCCGACTCAGTATCAACCTCTCGGCGGTCTCTTTCGAATCGGCAGATATCATCCAGGTGATCACCGAGGAGATCGAACGTCACCGTATCGATCCCACCTTGCTCATTTTCGAAATCACCGAAACCGTGGCCATGAGCAACCTGTCGCTGGCGGCCGGTTTTCTGGGGCGTCTGCAGGCCCTGGGCTGCAAGACTGCACTGGATGATTTTGGCGCCGGCTATTCGTCCTATGCCTACCTCAAGGAGCTTCCGGTTGACTTCGTGAAAATCGATGGCTCATTCATCAAGAATATCGAGACAGATCCGCTCAACCTGGAAATCGTCCAGTCCATGCACAATATTGCCCACCTGATGGGCAAGACGACCATTGCCGAGTTTGTCGAGACACCCCGGGCAATGGAAATACTGTGCGAGATCGGCATCGACTTGCTGCAGGGCTTCCATATCGGCCAGCCTCGCATCCCCACGAGTGAGCAGGACAGGCTGAAACAGGCCGTTTCCATCTGAAACCGGCCTGATCTGGATCACGCCCTGGCCATCCCGCCGGGACGAATGTTCCCCGGAGCAACCGCGGCCGGGGCTTCACGGTGTCTGAATATCAATGACTTACACCGGCTGCGGGCTGAGCAGGCGTCTGCCCTGACGAATTTCCGGCCAACAGGCGAAAATGACATAAAACTGCTACAATTCCCGCTTTTATTTCAACCATATTCTTGGAGCCTGCATGGGATACCAAAACATTACCGTCCCCACCGGGGGTGAAAAAATCACCGTAAGCGCCAATGGCGTTCTGAGTGTTCCGGACAAGCCGATTATCCCCTACATCGAGGGGGACGGCATCGGTGTCGATATCTCACCGGTCATGATCAAAGTCACCAACGCCGCCGTTGAAAAGGCCTATGCAGGCAAACGGGCCATCCAGTGGATGGAAATCTTTGCAGGTGAAAAGTCGACCCGGGTTTACGACAAGGACACCTGGTTGTCCGCCGAGACCATGGACGCCATCCGTGATTTCAGTGTCGCCATCAAGGGGCCGCTGACCACACCGGTGGGGGGCGGCATCCGCTCGCTCAACGTGACCCTGCGTCAGGAGCTGGATCTGTACGTCTGCCTGCGGCCAGTTCGTTACTACGACGGCACACCCAGCCCGCTCAAGCAACCGGAAAAGACCGATATGGTGATTTTTCGGGAAAACTCCGAGGACATCTATGCCGGCATCGAGTGGCCTGCCGGCAGCGACGAGGTGAAGAAGGTCATCCGCTTCCTGCAGGATGAAATGGGCGTCACCAAGATCCGCTTCCCGGACACCTCGGGCATCGGCGTCAAGCCGGTCTCCAGCGAAGGCACCAAACGACTGGTGCGCAAGGCCCTTCAGTACACCATCGACAATGATCGCGCCTCCCTGACCCTGGTCCACAAGGGCAACATCATGAAATTTACCGAAGGGGCTTTCAAGGAATGGGGCTATGACCTGGCCAAGGAAGAGTTCGGAGCCCAGGAAATCGATGGTGGACCGTGGTGTACCTTTAAAAACCCCAATACAGGTAAGGAGATAATCGTCAAGGACGTGATCGCCGACGCCTTCCTGCAGCAGATCCTGCTGCGCCCGGAGGACTATGACGTGATCGCCACCCTCAACCTCAATGGTGACTATGTTTCCGATGCCCTGGCGGCCCAGGTCGGTGGTATCGGCATTGCTCCCGGTGCCAATCTGTCCGATACCGTGGCCCTGTTCGAAGCCACGCACGGCACCGCCCCCAAGTACGCAGGCCAGGACAAGGTCAACCCCGGTTCCCTGATCCTCTCGGCAGAAATGATGTTGCGCCACATGGGCTGGACCGAAGCGGCGGATCTCATCGTCAAGGGCATGTCGGCCGCCATTGCCGCCGGCACTGTCACCTATGATCTGGAGCGCCTGATGGACAGGGCCACGCTGCTGAGCTGTTCCGGCTTCGGCGATGCCATCATCAGCAAAATGTCCTGACAATGAAACAGGGGAGGCGTGATTGACTCATTCCAGGGATGGAGGAGCGAGCAGAGCCGCCAGAAACCCGCAACAACGAAAAAGCCCCGATAAAACGGGGCTTTTTTAATCCGGCAACTGAACAGCTAATGCTCGGTTAGGTCGGGTTGTGATGCCAGTTTGATTTCAGTGGCATGTTTACCCTTGGGGCCCTGCGTACATTCGAACTCCACGCACTGGCCTTTTTTCAGGGTTTTATACCCCTCCATCGAAATGGCGGAAAAATGGGCGAAGATGTCATCACCCCCTTCTTCAGGGGCAATGAAACCGTAACCCTTTGCATTACTGAACCACTTGACTGTACCTGTAGACATGCCTTCCTAGCCTCCTTGTCATGCTAGACTACGAACCCGTATTATTATTTAAACTTTACGGGGTTGAACAAAGACATTAAATAAACATATTTAATGTGGAACCTGTACCACTTCACACCGTCTAAATATAGACAATAATTTTTGACTTGCATGTGAAACAGACCTCAATATAAGCATACAAGCATAAAATAAACCATCAGCTAAAATTACCAATATGAGCGATAAATATTTACCCGGAAAATCGGACGACAGTTTGCTCCTCGAAGAGGCCAAACCGAAAACAAAACGTCCCCCCATGTATAAAGTTGTCTTGATAAATGACGATTACACCCCCATGGAATTTGTTGTACACGTGCTGGAAGCATTTTTTGGCATGAATCGTGAACAGGCTACTCATATCATGTTGAATGTACATACCAAGGGCAAGGGCATCTGTGGCCTCTATCCACGGGACATTGCTGAAACCAAGGTAGCCCAGGTCAACGACTATGCCAGGCAGAACGAACATCCTCTGCTGTGCACCCTGGAAGTCGATTCCTGAAAAAGTATGAAGGTGGAATTATTATGTTGAACAAAGAACTGGAAAGCGCCCTTAATCAGGCATTCAAGGATGCACGTGAACAACAGCACGAGTTCATGACCGTCGAACACCTGTTGCTGGCCCTGCTGGACAACCCCTCGGCGGCCGAAATCCTCGAATCCTGCGGTGCCGACATGGAAGAATTACGTGGCGAGCTGGTGACTTTCCTCGATGAAACCACGCCCCTGTTACCCAACGATGACGATCGCGAAACCCAGCCGACCCTGGGATTCCAGCGCGTTTTGCAGCGTGCGGTCTTCCATGTGCAGTCCTCGGGCAAGCGGGAGGTCAGTGGTGCCAACGTGCTGGTGGCCATCTTCAGCGAGCAGGAATCCCAGGCCGTGTATTTCCTCAAGAAACAGGGGATTTCACGGCTGGAGGTCATCAACTACATCTCCCACGGCATCTCCCGGATCCGGGACGAGGAACAGCTCGAACATCAGAGCGAAAACGACGAGGAACAGGCCGAATCCACGGCCAACAATCCCCTCGACCAGTACACCAGCAACCTCAACGAACTGGCGCGGGCCGGCAAGATCGATCCGCTCATCGGCCGCAAGGCGGAAATCGAGCGTACCATTCAGGTATTGTGCCGTCGCCGCAAGAACAACCCCCTGTTCGTTGGTGAGGCCGGCGTGGGCAAGACCGCCTTGGCCGAAGGTCTGGCCAAGAAGATCGTCGACGAGGAAGTGCCGGAAGTGCTGGCGCCCTACACCATCTACTCCCTGGACTTGGGCGCCCTGCTGGCCGGCACCAAATACCGTGGCGACTTCGAAAAACGCCTCAAGGCCGTGCTGGCGCAGCTGGACAAGCTGGACCATTCGATATTGTTCATCGACGAGATCCACACCATCATCGGTGCCGGGGCCGCCTCGGGCGGGGCCATGGACGCCTCCAATCTCATCAAGCCGGTGCTGGCCACTGGCGAACTCAAGTGCATCGGTTCCACCACCTATCAGGAATACCGCGGTATCTTCGAGAAAGACCGCGCCCTGTCACGGCGCTTCCAGAAGATCGACGTACCCGAACCCACCGTCGAGGAATGCGTGCAGATCCTCGAAGGCCTCAAGAGCCGTTTCGAGGAGCACCACGAGGTACGTTACACCCACCACGCCCTGCGGCACGCCGCCGAGCTGGCCGAGCGCTACATCAACGACCGCCATCTGCCCGACAAGGCCATCGACGTCATCGACGAGGCGGGCGCCAACCAGCGCATGCAGGTGCCGTCCAAACGCAAGAAGACCATTGGCGTCAAGGACATCGAGGCCATTGTCGCCAAGATCGCCCGTATTCCGCCCAAGACCGTCTCGTCTGACGACATGGACGTGCTGCGCAACATGGAACGGGATCTGAAACTGGTGATCTACGGCCAGGACGAGGCCATTTCCAGCATTTCTGCGGCCATCAAGCTGTCCCGCTCCGGGCTGTCTGTGGACGAAAAACCTATCGGTTCTTTCCTGTTTGCCGGCCCCACCGGGGTGGGCAAGACCGAAGTCACCCGCCAGCTGGCCCGTACCATGGGCATCGAGCTGATCCGCTTCGACATGTCCGAGTACATGGAACGCCACACGGTGTCCCGTCTCATCGGTGCCCCGCCTGGCTACGTGGGCTACGATCAGGGCGGCCTGCTCACCGAAGAGATCAACAAGCATCCCCATGCCGTGTTGCTGCTGGATGAAATCGAAAAGGCCCATCCGGATGTGTTCAACCTGCTGCTGCAGGTGATGGATCACGGCACCCTGACCGACAACAACGGGCGCAAGGCCGATTTTCGCAACATCGTGCTGATCATGACCACCAATGCCGGTGCTGATCGCCTCAGCCGAGCTTCTATCGGCTTCTCCCGGCAGGATCATTCCACCGACGCGATGGAAAGCATCAAGAAAATGTTCACCCCTGAATTCCGCAACCGCCTGGACGGCATCATCCAGTTCAAACAGCTGGGACCAGAGCACATCAGCCAGGTTGTCGACAAGTTCCTGTTCGAACTTGAAGGGCAGCTGGAAGAGAAGGGCGTGATCCTGGAAGTGGACGACGAGGCCCGCACCTGGCTGGCCATGCACGGCTATGATCCCGACATGGGCGCCCGGCCCATGGCCCGCCTGATTCAGGACAGCATCAAGAAGCCGCTGGCCGAAGAACTGCTGTTCGGCAAGCTGGCCGATGGTGGCCGCATTCGCATCACGGTCAGTGATGAAAAACTGGACTTCGAGCTGGAAGGGAAAAACGAGGTGGCGACACAGTAAGACGGCCTTGCTGTGTCGCGGGTGCGGAAGAACCTGGCATGACCGTCAGCTTGCCCGGAGCGACTACGACTGTCGAGCTTGCAGGGATGTATTCACGGCGTGTCATGCCGAATTCTTCCGTGCCTGGGACGGTGTTCATGAAAAACTACTTGCCCGCAAATTGATCTGGTAGTTGGAACCGCTATTTAGCGGCCGCGGAAAACGATGCGTCCCTTGCTCAGATCGTAAGGAGTGAGTTGCACGGTGACCTTGTCACCGGTGAGGATGCGGATGTAGTGTTTCCGCATTTTGCCCGAAATGTGGGCAATGACTACATGGCCATTTTCCAGTTCGACCCGGAACGTGGTATTGGGCATGGTCTCGATGACCGTGCCTTCCATTTCAATGTGCTCTTCTTTCGCCATCCGGTTATCTATCTCGACAGGTTGTTTGCAGACTAGAAAAATCAAGCGCGAATAATGCCTGAATCCGCACAGATTATCAAAAACCAGAAGGGATAATTTGGCCGTTACCGGTGCTTTTTCACCAAAATGGCAAGCAAACAGGCAAAAAGGCCCACCAATGGCGGGCCCGGAGAGGTGGATTAGACGGCAATCGCCCGTTGCCAGTCGATTTCCGACCAGCATACATGGGGGTGAGTCACATCGGTATCGAGCACCAGCTCCATACCCAGCAGGCGGCTGATGGTGCCTAGATTGCGGATCTCGGCCAGCTGGGAGGTCAGTTCATGAAAATGTTCCCGGTTGAGATACAGCACATTGGGCCGGAAACCATGTTCATGTTCGTACTCGTTCACAAGTTGATAGATGAAGCTCAGCATGTCGTCCTCCTGAAACGGTTGAAAGTGTCCTTACCCTGTTAGACGTCTGTTTCCGCACGCAGTTCAGACGAATTACTTATATTGAATATCGGCCTCACAACCCACCGCTTTAATATATCTTTCATGCCAAGTTATTGATTATTTTATGGTTTTTAAATCATTCCAGTGGTGAGCGGTCCCTCCATGTTTTTCCATCGAAATATTGCAGCGGCTGGTAAGCATTCTTGTAGGCCATTTTCGGTGTATCGGGGTTCCAGTAGCCCAGGTAGAGCCAGTCGATGCCCGACTGCCGGGCGTGCTCGAGCTGGCTGAGCACGGCATACACGCCAAGACTGCGCTGTGGCTCATCGGGCTCAAAAAAGGTGTACACCGCTGACAGGCTGTTTTCGGCTGCATCGACGATGGCAACGGCCATCAGCCTGTCATCACGGCGGAATTCAAACAGGCGGGTATCGGACCACTCGGCCAACATCACCCGTTGGTAGGCTTCCGGGTCATCCTTGTCCATGCCACCTCCGGGATGCCGGGACAGCATGTATCGACGGTACAGTAGATAGTGATCTTCTTCATAGCTGGCCGGCCTGATCGTCAGACTCAGATCCCGGTTCCTGTTCCAGCAGCGCCGCTGACTGCGACTGGCCTGGAAATCGGCCACAGGCAGACGCACCGGTACACAGCTGCGACAGTCGCCACAATGGGGTCGATAGACAAAGTTGCCACTGCGGCGAAAACCTGCTCGGGACAACTGCTGATAGGTGGACATGTCCATCCTGGCTTCAGGATCGACAAACAGGGTAATGGCTTCCTTGGTATCGAGATAACTGCAGGGATGAGGCGGACTGACGTAGAAACGCAGCTGATCTATAGTGTCAAAAAGTGAGGTTTCGTCATTCATAACATAAGCAAGAATGCGTCATCTTCCTATAACTATAGGTTGCAATAATGAGAATGCAACACTGGAAAGATTTTCATTTTTCATGCTGTTAGGGTGTCAAGTATGCCGCCGGTTTTCTGTAGCTGTTCGAGTAGGGCAGGATCAAACTGCCAGGTCGTTGGCGGGGTTTTTATTTCACAAAATACATTCAGGTACTGGATGAATTCACTGCGCCGGATTGGGCTGGCACCCAGGCTGTTGAGATGTGCACTTTCCACTTGGCAATCGATGAGGCCAAATTGCCATTGCTGAAGTTGCCGGGTCAGGGACACAAAGGCCAGCTTGGATGCATTGTTTACCCGGCTGAACATGGACTCGCCAAAAAAGACCTTGCCGATGGCGATACCATACAGGCCACCCACCAGTTTGTTGTCCTGCCAGCACTCGACCGAGTGCGCATGACCGGCCTGATGCAAGCGCTCATAGGCCAGGCGCATTTCCTCGGTGATCCAGGTGCCCGGTTGATCCGCCCTCGGCTCGCTGCAGGCCAGGATGACCTGATCAAATGCCTGATCCATGGAGAGATCAAACGGGGCCTTTTTCAGGGTCTTTTTCAGGCTCCTGGAAATATGCAGCCGCTCGGGAAACAGCACCAAACGGGGATCCGGTGACCACCAGAGAATGGGTTGATCATCACTGTACCAGGGGAAAATTCCCCTGCGATAGGCCGCAAGCAGACGGGCTTCGGAAAGATCACCACCCACCGCCAGCAAGCCATCGGGATCACGCAGCGCCAGAGCCACATCGGGAAACAGTTCCGGATTGGCCAGATCCAGCCAGTAGGGTGCAGTCATGGGATTAACGATATAGGGAATCGCGCCAGAGTAAAAGGGCAGAGACAAGATAAAAGATACAAGAATACGTACCGGGGTCGGTAACAGCGAACCGCTTTTACCCAACACCCCGGCCCTGCCTGGATGCCAGCCTGCGCTGGCATGATCGCGACAAGCGGCAGGATCCCGCGGTGGATCAGGTGGCTTTTTTGATCCCCATGATGGCGGTGTAGGGGGTAAATACATGGGCCATGAAACGCAAGGGGGGGGCAGCACGCACCGTCTGGATGATGATTTTTTTCAGGCTGTTGCCATTATCCACATCCATCATGTCGAAACGGTCCATGGAGTCCATGCCTCGCCTGGCGAATTCTTTTCGCAGCGAGTAGAAGGTAAACCAGTTGACCGCCGGGTAGGTGGCATGGCCGGCAATCTGGGGATGGGTGGTCATGGCCAGCTTCTCGAAATAACGTTTGGCAAAACCGGGGTACCAGCTGTACAGGGGCAGGGTAAATTCCTGCTGGATGGGACACAGGGTATTGTTGGTGCTCAGATATAGCACACCACCGGGCTTGAGAATGCGGGCAAATTCATCCAGGCAGGTTTGCCAGTCGGTCACATGCTCGAGCAGTTCCGGTACCAGACAGACATCCTTGCTTGCCGATTCCCAGGGCAGGTCGTTGGCCGTGCCAACACTGTACTGGATGTCCGAACCTTCCTCATCTGCCCGCTGCTGGGCCAGCTCGATGAGTGGCTGGTTGATGTCCAGGCCAAAGACACGATGGCCATCCTCGGCCCAGAGCCGGCTCAGGGTGCCGGCACCACAGCCAATGTCTACCACATCCAGGGTTTCTCTGGCCTTGTCGCCGAGCGTGCGGGTTACCGTGTTCTTGATATTCTGCAGACGGTTGAGGGTACCTTCGGAGAGGCTTTCCTCGGCATAGTAGTCGTAGAATTCCTTGCGACTGGAGACATCCATCTCCTCGATTTTCTGGCTCTGGTTTGTCATGGAACACGGATCCGGTTGTTATTGTCAGCTGATTATATGTTACCGAAGGCTCGGGGGTGCGCTTTTTTTGTCGTTACGACAATCATCTTATAAGCATGGTGATAGATCTCACTGCCGGAAGGGGCTGTGTTCGGCCAGTTCGTCGATGTACTCCTGCATGCCACCGGTTTCATGCGCAAGGAACTGTCCGATGGCCTGACTGAATTGCGGATCGGCAATCCAGTGCGCCGAGAAGGTCTTGACGGGCAGGAAGCCGCGGGCAATCTTGTGCTCACCCTGGGCACCGGGCTCGAAACGTTTTAGCCCCTGTTCGATGCAGTATTCCAGCCCCTGGTAATAGCAGGCTTCGAAGTGCAGGCTGTGGAAGTCGGCGCTGCATCCCCAGTGGCGGCCATACAGGCTCTGGCTGCCACGCATGTTGAAGGCGCCGGCCACATACTGGCCATCATGGCTGGCCAGCACCAGCACCACGTTGCGAGGCAGGGTACGGGCAATTTCCTTGAAAAACGGCTTTGAAAAGGTGGGGTAGCCACTCTTGCGGTCGAACGTATCGGTATAGAAACGGTGGTAGACGTCCCATTGTTCATCACTGACTTCATCACCGTGCAGCACCTCGAGGGTGATGTTCTGCTCCCGCACCCGGCGACGTTCCTGACGGATCTTCTTGCGCTTGGCGGAAGTAAATACAGCCAGATAATCATCGAAATCGGCATAGCCCTGGTTGTGCCAGTGAAACTGGCAACCCAAGCGCAGCATGAATTCAGGGTGTTGCTGAAACTGGCGGGTATCGAACTCGTCGGTAAACAGCCAGTGCAGTGAAGACACGCCCAGCTGCCGGGCATGCGCCAGTGCGGCATCGATGAGTCCCCGGGTAATGTCCTCGTGGTGTGCGTCACTGCGGGCCAGCACCCGCTGGCCGGTCACCGGCGTGTAGGGGATGGCCACCACCAGTTTCGGGTAATAATCCTTGCCGCTGCGGTGATAGGCATCGGCCCAGGCCCAGTCGAACACCAGCTCACCATAGGAATTGTCTTTCAGATACATGGGGATCGCACCCACAAGCTGGCCTCCACGACGGGCAATGAGGTACTGGGGGTACCAGCCAAAGCGCTCTCCCACGGCGCCATGGCGTTCCATGGCGACGAGGAATTCGTGGCGGGCAAAGGGGTTGTCGGGGTGGACAAGCGCGTTCCAGTCAGAGGCGCGGATCTCCTCCAGACTGCCAAGGATGCTGTATTGCATACCGAATCAGGGACGAGTGACGGGGAAAGTCAGAACCGGGTGGCTTCTCGTCACGCCTCCCATGTCCCTCGTCACTTGTCGGGCTTGTCCAGATACCGCTCGGCGTCCAGGGCCGCCATGCAGCCGGAGCCGGCGGAGGTAATGGCCTGTCGGTAGATGTGATCGGCCACGTCGCCGGCGGCAAACACGCCTTCGACACTGGTGGCGGTGGCATTGCCCTGGGTACCGCTTTGTACCTTGATGTAACCGTTTTCCAGTTCCAGCTGGCCTTCGAACAGATCGGTATTGGGCTTGTGGCCAATGGCAATGAACACGCCCATGACCTCAATGTCCTTGGTACTGCCATCCTGGGTGTTCCTGATCCGCACGCCGGTGACACCGGAGTCGTCACCCAGGACTTCATCCACTTCACTGTTCCATTCAATGGTGACATTGCCGGTCTTGGCCTTTTCGATGAGCTTGTCGGAGAGGATCTTTTCCGAGCGGAAGCTGTCACGACGGTGGATTACGGTAACGTGTTCGGCGATATTGGCCAGATACAGGGCTTCTTCGACGGCGGTGTTGCCGCCACCAACCACGGCGACCTTCTGCCCGCGGTAGAAGAAGCCGTCACAGGTGGCACAGCCGGAAACACCGCGACCCTTGAAGGCTTCTTCCGATTCCAGCCCCAGGTACATGGCCGAAGCGCCGGTGGCGATGATCAGGGCATCACAGGTATAGGTGCCGGCGTCACCGGTCAGGGTATAGGGCTTGCTGCCCAAGTCCACCTTGTTGATGTGGTCGAAAATGATTTCCGTGTTGAAGCGCTCGGCGTGCTGTTTCATGCGCTCCATCAGCGCCGGACCCTGCAGGCCTTCCACGTCACCGGGCCAGTTGTCCACTTCGGTTGTGGTCATGAGCTGCCCACCCTGCTGAAGTCCGGTGATCATGACGGGTTCGAGATTGGCACGGGCCGCATAGATACAGGCGGTGTAACCGGCCGGACCAGAACCGAGAACCAGAACTTTACAGTGTTTGATATCGCTCATTGATGTGAACTCCAGGGCAGTCTGTTAATGAAAAATGTGGGAAAAACGAGAAACCTTGTTTTTTTATCCAGATTGAAAAAATCCCGCTCAGGACTTTTTCAACATTCTGTTAAAGTATCCGACAGACACATACATCATGGGTTCGATGCCGTCGACATTCAACCTTGTGAAGTGCAGGGACGGGGCATATTGTGTCCACATGCTGCCTGGCTTCATGG
>JAJRYG010000049.1 GCA_024275915.1 Gammaproteobacteria bacterium | reverse complement strand
TTGGGCATACACCATGACCAGAAGATGATCCCAGCTACCAAATCCCTTGCTGTATTTATCCGCCTCCGTTTCTTTTGCGGCACGCGCAAAAAAACCTCTTGGTAGCCCTTTCATCAGAACGCCAAATCGTGTATTTCTGTACATGTTGTAGATCTTGTTTTTTAAGTCGTCAAACAGGGTTTTAACCCTTCAGGTTTTTTTATTCCTGACAGCAGTCAGCCTGCGCTGGCATCCAGGCAGGGCTGGGGCGAGGGAAAAGGGTCGTTCGCTGCCACCGACATCGATACGCCTTCTTGAATCTTCCATCTTGTATCTTGTCTCTGCCTCTCTTCTATCCCTTCGGGGTGATGGAATAAGCGCCATATTGCTGTAATATGGCGACTTTCCAGGCCCTGGCGAAAACACGGGTTTAGCCAGATTTTCCTGAATATTTGCTGAGTTATTCCCGACAATCAACGCAAATCGGGACAAAATTCTCAATCGGACGCCCGGCTGCGGGCACCGGAATCTAACCGCTGGAGTCGATGTGAAATTTCTGCCCATTTTCATGAATATCAAGGATCAGCCCTGTCTCGTTGTGGGGGGGGGGCAGGTGGCGTCGCGCAAGGTGTACATGCTGCAGCGTGCCGGTGGTGATGTCACGGTAGTCTCACCCGAGTTGTGCAAAGAGCTGCAAAGGCGTGTCGAGGCCGGTGAGCTGACCCACCTGGCGGAGGATTTCAGCCCCGAGCAGGTGGGCAAGCAGGTGGTGATCATCGCCGCCACCGATGACGAGGCGGTCAACCGCCTGGTCTCCGAAACCGCAAAATCCCATGGTATTCCGGTCAACGTGGTGGATGCGCCGGAGCTGTGCAGCTTCATCGTGCCGTCCATCATCGACCGTGATCCGGTACAGATCGCCATTTCCACTGGTGGCGCTTCGCCGGTTCTGGCCCGACTGCTGCGTGCCCGGCTGGAAACCTTCATTACCTCCGCCTATGGCCGGCTGGCCCGGCTGGTGGAATCCTACCGCGAGAAGGTCAAGCAGAAATTCTCCGGCAGCAACGAAATACGCACCTTCTGGGAAGGGATACTGGAAGGGCCAGTGGCCGATCTGCTCATGGGCGGCAAGGACAAGCTGGCCAGGGAAACCCTGCAGGAAGCCATCGAGAACGCCAAGGCGCCGGAAAAACGGGGTGAGGTGTTCCTGGTAGGGGCCGGTCCTGGTGATCCGGATCTGCTCACCTTCCGCGCCCTGCGACTGATGCAGCAGGCTGACGTGGTGGTCTACGACCGCCTGGTCTCTGCCGGTATCCTCGATCTGGTGCGCCGTGATGCCGAATTCATCTATGCCGGCAAGGCCGCCAACAAGCATGCCATCAAGCAGGAGAACATCAACGCTCTGCTTGTACGTCTGGCCAAGGAGGGCAAGAAAGTGCTGCGTCTCAAGGGTGGCGACCCCTTCATCTTCGGCCGAGGTGGCGAGGAAATCGAAACCCTGATGGAAGAAGGCGTGCCCTTCCAGGTGGTGCCCGGGATCACCGCCGCGGCCGGCTGTGCCAGTTATGCCGGGATACCGCTGACCCACCGAGACTACGTGCAGTCCTGCATGTTCGTCACTGGTCACCTCAAGGACGGCAGCAGCGATCTCAACTGGACCGCACTGAGCCAGCCGGGCCAGACCGTGGTGTTCTACATGGGCCTGTCCCAGATCGAAGGCCTGTGCGCCAAGCTCATCGAACACGGCCTACCTGCCAGCACTCCCGCGGCCCTGGTGGAGAAGGGCACCACACAGCACCAGCGCGTCCATATCGGCGATCTCGGCACACTGCCGCAACTGGTCAAGGACAACAAGGTCGAACCCCCGACCCTGATCATCGTCGGTGACGTGGTCAAACTGCACGACAAGCTGGCCTGGTTCGAGCCCGACGGGGACGAGCCGATGGAATATCCATTGTCTGGGTAGGTATCAAGATAAAGGCAGATACAAGGTACAAGTTGCGAGATACAAGTAAAACCCGGCTCCAACGTCATTCCTGCCGGTTTTGAGGGTGTTCGATGTGCTTCGCTTTGCTCAGCGGCATCCTACCGGGGTTATATTCATGTAGGATGCACCGACGCAAGGAGGCGCATCGGTCGCGGGATTCCTTAGCCCACTCCAATCCTCCCTGGATGCCTGACTGCGCTGGCATGACGGTGGAATTTCCGTCCTCGTCACTTGGATGGAAGGTGCAATGTGCTTTGCTTATTGCACACCCGGCTTGCTCGCCACTTGGCGGCGGTTGATCATGGCATACAGGGCGGGGACGAGCAGCAGGGTGACGAGGGTGGAGAACAGCAGGCCCCAGACGATGACGATGGCGAGGGGCTGGAGCATTTCCGAGCCTTCGCCAAAGGCGAGGGCCAGGGGCAGCATGCCGACCACGGTGGTGAGGGTGGTCATGAGGATGGGGCGCAGGCGCAGATGGGCGGCGTGTTTGATGGCGTCGAGTATGCTTTTGCCCTTTTCCCGTTCGATTTCGATCTGTTCGACCAGCACGATGGCGTTGTTGACGACGATGCCGGCGAGCATGATCAGGCCCAGCCAGACGGGGATGGACAGGCTGGCACCGGAGACGTACAGACCGGCAGCCACGCCGATGATGGTGAAGGGCATGGCCAGCAGGATGATCAGCGGGTTTCTCAGCGATTCGTACTGCACTGCCATGACCACATAGACCAGGAAGATGGCCAGCATCAGCAGCAGGTAGCCGGTGCTCTGGCCTTGCTGCAGTTGCTCGCGCAGGCCGCCGTCGTAGAGCAGATAACCGTCGGGCAGTTGCATGTCGGCCAGCCGTTGGTCGATCAGCGGCAGCAGTTCGCTGAGGGCTTTTTCATCGGTGACCGAGGCGCTGATCTCGACGATGCGCCGCTGGTTGTCTCGCTGGATACGTTGTGGCGTGACATCGATGATGAGATTACCGATGTCCCTCAGGCGGATGGGGGTGGCGTTTTTCTGCCCCACCAGCAGGTTTTCCAGTCGTGAGCGGGAGTCGGCCTGGTTGCGGGGGATGCGCAGACGGATGTTGTACTGCCGGTCCTTGTCGATGAACTGGGAGACGATGCGCCCGTCGAGTGCCACCTGCAGGGAACGGCCGATCTTGCCGGGCTGGATTCCCAGGCTGGCGGCGCGTTCGCGATCGATTTTCAGTACCACTTCCTCGTTGAGATTTTCGTAGCTGTGGGTCAGGTTGCGCAGGCCTGGGACGTCGTTGAGGCGTTCGACGATTTCATCGCCCAGCGACTTGAGCACATCCAGATCGTCGCCCTGCACGCGGATGCTGATGTCGTCGTCACCCCGGCCTAGGTGGAAGCCACGTATGCCACGGGCACGCATGCGTACGCGGAAACCGACGATGTTCAATTCCTTGATTTTTTTCGACATCTGGCGGATCCACTGCTGGCTGCTGTGTTCGCGCAGGTAGTCGCTGCTGAGCTGGACATTGATGCCGGTGTGGTTGCTGGCCTGGAATTCCGAGCGGCCGAAGATGAAGCCACCCACGGTGGTGAATACGGTGCTGACTTCCGGGCTGGCGAGGAACAGGTTTTCCACCTGTTTGACGACCTTGTCCATTTCTTCGAGCTGGGTACCGTTGTCGCCACTGATGCTGATCGAGATACTGCCTTCGTCCATGCGCGGAAGGAAGGACTGGCGTTCGCTAGCGATGAAGGCCACCGCGGCCAGCAATGCCGGCAGCAGGACAAGGACGGGTAACCAGGGTCGCCTGAGGACTTTTTCGACAAACCGGTCGTAGAGGCGCTGCAGGGCAGTGAAGGCCCGGTTGATGGGGGAAGTGTCCCGTTGTTCTGTGGCGCTGATCACGGCCCGGCTGCCCAGGGCGGGGACCACGGTGAGGGCCACCAGCAGGGAGGCGAGGATGGCGGCCGACAGGGTGATGATCAGCTCGCTGAACAGCAGGCCAACCAGGCCGCCGATGAACAGGAAGGGCAGGATGGCCGCCAGGTTGGTGGAGGTGGAGGCAACGATGGCGCTGTTGACTTCCTGGGCGGCTTCGATGGCGGCACTGGTGTCATTGTGCTGTTGCTGGTGGCGGTTGATGTTTTCCAGCATGACGATGGCATTGTCCACCAGCAGGCCGACGCCCAGAGCCAGTCCGCCCAGGGTCATGATGTTGAGGGTCAGCCCACTCAGGGCCATGATGATCAGGGTGACGAAAATGGCCAGCGGGATGGACAGGCCGATCACCAGGGTCCGGTTCAGATCGCCGAGGAACAGGTAGACCACCAGCATGGCCAGCAACGCACCGCTGAGCACCGCGATGGTGGCGTTATTGAGCGAGTGGCGAATGTAGATAGACTGATCTGCCGTGACGTCCACCTGGATGTCGGGTGGAATGAGCTTTTGTGCCTTGAGCCAGGCGAGGCGTTTGATGACTGCATCGACCACGTCGACCGTATTGGCCTGGGGCTGCTTCTGGATGGACAGCTTGATGGCCGGCTGCTGATTGAGCCGTACCCGCAGGCGTGATTCCTCGGTGCCGTCCTGCACCCGGGCCACATCCCGCAGACGGATGGTGCTGCGGGTCTTGCGGTCACGGCCAATGGGCAGCTCGGCCAGTTGTGCCGGGTCGGTGATGCGCCCTTCGGTGCGGGCGGCCATTTCGCGCATGGCAATGTACAGCCGGCCACCGGGGTAGTCGCGGTTTTCCTCGTCCAGTGCATCGGCCACATCGTTGAAGGTCAGGCCCAGACGGGCGAGTTTTTCCTGATCGACGATGATCTGGATCTCCCGCTTGTCACCGCCGCCCACTTCGGTGGAGGCGACCCCCGGCAGGTTGACGAACCAGTTGGAAAACTGGAAGTCCACCCAGTCGCGCAGTTCGCGGGCCTCCCGCGAGGTGGTGCTGACTGCCAGTTCCATGATGGGGATCTGTGACGGGTCGCGCTTGTAGATGATGGGAGGTTCGATACTGGTGGGCAAAAAGCGCTTGGCCCGGTCCAGTCGGGTACTGGCATCACGCAGGGCCAGGTCGATGTCGGCGCCATAGGGAAAACTCAGATCCACCGCGCTGCGTCCTTCGCTGGTGGAGGACTGGACCGAAATGGCGCCTTCGGTAATGGCCAGTTGTTCTTCGAGCTGGCGAGTGATCTGATCTTCCATGATGCGCGGTGGCACGCCGGGATCGCTGATGCGCACCCGGACTTCCGGATAGATGATATGGGGCAGCAGATCGATGGACAGCTTGTCGAAGGAAAACAGCCCAAGCACCACCACCGACAGGGCCAGCATGACCACAGCCACGGGACGGCGGATGGACCAGGCGGCCAGGCCACCGCTACGAAAACGCATTTGCATCAGGAGGGCCCGCTTGTGCTGGCAGTGGCAGCGTTGTCGCCTGACGCAGGCAGGGGTTTGACCCTGGCGCCCTCCTTGAGGCCGATGAAGCCCTTGCTGATGATCTGCTCACCGGTTTCGAGTCCGGCGAGGATCTCGATTCTGTCACCCAGTTGAATGCCGGACTGCACCCGCACCCGTTCGATGTGATTGTCGGGGCGCAGGCGGAACACGTATTCACCACGGCTGTCATGGCGAATGGCGGCAAAGGGCACGTTCAGTCGTGGCGTGGTGGAAGAGCGGATGATGATGCGGGCCAGCTGGCCGGGCAGGGCCTTGTCTGGCACCTGTTCGAGCAGCACTTCCATTCTGCCCTGACGGGTCTGTTCATCGATGGTGGGGTAGAGACGGCTGACGCGGGCCGGAAAGCGTTGATCGCCCAGAGCATCGATACGCACCTCGAGCCGATCACCTTCGCGGATATTGACCAGCAACAGCTCCGAGAGGGTGACGACGATTTTCAGCTGGCTGCGATCGATGAGAGTGAGGATCTGACTGTATTTGGCCACCACATCGCCGGGTTCGTTGAAGCGTTGGCTGACCACTGCATCCAGTGGGGCCTTGATGCGGGTGTGGGAGAGGCGGGTTTTGAGCAGATTGACCTCGGTCTGGGCCAGGGTCTGGGCAGTCTGGAGTCGCGCCAGTTCGTCTTCGGAGGCCATTTTCTTCTGCGAGAGGCTGATGATGCGCCGGGCATCGAGCTTCGCCTGTTTGAGGTTGGCGATGGCCTTGTTGAGCTGGGCGCGGATCAGGCTGTCGTCGATGCGCACCAGCAGCTCGCCCTTTTTCACCCGGTCACCGGGGTAAAAGGGCAGTTCGAGAATACGGCCTTCTTCCTGGTTGAAAATGCGCACCACGGCGCGGGCCTGCAGGGAGCCGGACACCAGTCGGGTATCGGTCAGCGGACTGCGCACCACCTCGCTGGTTTCAACCAGCAGGGCACTGGCTGCACGGTGGTGCACAGGGGATGTCTTGTCACAGGCAACGAGTCCTGTCAGTAACAGTAACAGCAGCAGGTATTTCATGAGTATCCTGTGATTTTCAGGGCTATTGGCCAGCGTCGGTGCGATTCAAAGATATGATATTATTGCAATTTTGCCCCGATTAACAGGATTCCATGCAGCACTATCACTATACCGATGCACCGCACAAGGGCAGGCAGGATCTGCGCAATCTCAAACGCATGTTTCCCTATATCTGGCAATACCGTGGCCGGGTTCTTTTTGCACTGCTGAGCCTGGTTCTTTCCAAGATGGCCATCGTTGGTGTGCCGCTGGTGTTGAAAGAGATCGTCGACACCCTGGATGCCTCGCAGGAGCAGGTGCTGGCCCTGCCCATCGTGCTGTTTCTGGCCTATGGTGCCCTGCGCCTGGCCGGTTCGCTGTTCAACGAGCTGCGTGACGCGGTATTTGCCCGGGTGCGTTACCATGCCATGCGCAGGCTTTCCCGGCAGGTGCTCAAACACCTGCATGAACTGTCGTTACGTTTCCATCTCGATCGGCGCACAGGCAACATCACCCGGGATCTGGAGCGCGGCACGTTGAGCATCAGCTCCATTCTCAACTACATGGTGTTCAACATCCTGCCGACGGGCGCCGAATTCATTCTTGTGGCAGTGATCCTGCTGAGTCGCTATGAATGGCAGTTTACGGCGGTTACCTTTGTTACCGTTGGTGTCTACATCGGTTTTACCCTGGCGGTCACCGAGTGGCGCATGCATTTTCGCCATACCATGAACGCACTGGATTCCCAGGCCAATGGCCAGGCAGTGGATGGCCTGCTCAACTATGAAACGGTCAAGTACTTCAACAGCGAGGCCCATGAGCTAAAGCGTTATGATGAAACCCTGTCGAAGTGGGAGGAGGCTGCAGTAAAGAGTCAGACTTCCATGTCGCTGCTCAACTTTGGCCAAGGTGCCATTATTGCCATCGGCCTGACCCTGATGATGATCTATGCCGGCAAGGGCGTGGTCGATGGCAGCATGACCCTGGGGGATCTGGTGCTGGTCAACACCATGATGCTGCAGCTGTTCATGCCGCTGAGTTTTCTTGGCGTCATCTACCGCATGTTGAAACACACCCTGGCCGACATGGATCGGGTATGGACCCTGCTGGATCAGAAAACGGAGATCAGCGACAAACCCGGTGCGCCGGATCTGCAGGTCAGCCAGGCCGAGGTACGCTTCGAACACGTGGACTTCAGCTACAACGAAGACCGCAAGATCCTGTGTGATGTATCCTTTACCATTCCGGCGGGCAAGAAACTGGCCATTGTCGGGCCGTCGGGTGCGGGCAAGTCGACCCTGTCACGCCTGCTGTTTCGTTTTTATGATGTCAGTGCCGGGCGCATTCTCATCGATGGCCAGAACATTGCCGAGGTGACCCAGCAGAGCCTGCGCCGTGCCATCGGTATCGTGCCGCAGGACACGGTGCTGTTCAACGAATCGATTTTCTACAACATCCACTACGCCCGCCCCGAGGCCAGTGAGGAAGAAGTCCAGCGCGCGGCCCGCCTCGCTTCCATTCATGAGTTTATCCAGAGCCTGCCACAGGGTTACGACACGGTGGTGGGCGAGCGCGGACTCAAGCTTTCCGGCGGTGAGAAACAGCGTGTTGCCATTGCCCGTGTGATCCTGAAAAACCCGCCGCTGCTGATATTCGATGAAGCCACCTCGTCACTGGACTCCAAATCGGAAAAAGCCATTCTCCAGGCCTTGCAGGAAGTCGCAGCCCACCACACCACCCTGGTGATCGCCCATCGTCTTTCCACTGTCATCGATGCCGACAACATACTGGTGCTGGAGCAGGGAAGAATCGTCGAACAGGGCAGTCATCAGGCATTGCTGGCACAAAAAGGCATCTACGAACACATGTGGGCCCTGCAGCAGGAAGAAAAACTGCTGACGAGTGATGAGTAAAACCCGGCTCCGACGCCATTCCAGCGCAGGTTGGAACCCAGGCAGGGGTGGTGCGGGGTATGGGGTTTTTGATTGCCACGGATCCGGGGCGGCGTCAGCGAACAGCAACGTTTCCACACCCCAACCCTCTCTGGATGCCAGTCTGTGTTGGCATGAAGGTGGAATTCCGGTCCTCGTCACTTGCAACTCGTCCCTTATCTTTCACAGGCTGGTTTGCGGCATGCCCTACATGCTGAACGGTTTGCCGCTTGTCTCTTGTCACTTAGAAACCATACAGTCAGAGTGGGGAAGTGGTGCTGGCTGTGTCGCGCTGCATCCGCACAACCGTTATAATGGGGTTTGTCGAAGTTGGAGAGATTCCCATGTCACAGCAACAACCCCCTGTTTCAAGAATGATGCCCGATGGTGATGTCAGTGCCTGTGCCGCTCCCGAGCCTTTTGCCCTTCAGGTGGTCGATAACAGCATGGAGCCGGAGTTCAAGAAGGACTGTATTATCATTATCGATCCCGAAGGTCTGGTGAAGGACGGTGTGTATGTGCTGGCGCTGATCGAAAGCGGTTACATCTTCCGCCAGCTCAAGATCGAAGGCGGCCGTTATTTCATCCAGCCTCTGCATGAAGACTACATGCACGAACGTCGTGAGGTGAAACTCGAAGATCTCAAGGGCGTGATCGTCCAGCAGGCTGCCCCCAATGGCCGGCGCAAGGATCGCAAGCGATATACCTATCAGGACTGAACGAGCAAGGCGCGAGGAGTGAGTGGAAGGGCGTGGGTTAGCAGCAGAGCCGGGTCTGCACATTCCCGGCGTTACGAGCCCGGCTTTGGCCTTGTGCCACGTGGGTGGTTTATTTGTCCTTGTAAAATGAACTGAGCTGTTCCGGCCTCATCACCGGCGAGAAGTATTCTTCTGCCACGTCTTCCGGGACTTCGTTGCCATCCTTGTCGACCATGGGCTGTTCGTAGTCGAACCAGCCGCGCATGCCGGTCTTCAGTGACACCACATTGGTATAGCCCATCTGCTGCATGACGTCGCAGGCAAAGATGCTGCGGTTCCCCGAGCGGCAGACGACGATGATTTCCCGGTCTCGGGCCTGGACCAGTTCCGGTACGGTGTCTTCGTAATCGTATTCGCAGGCCGTTTCGAGAATTCCCCTTGGTACATTGATGGCGCCCTTGATGCTGAGTGCATCAAATTCATAGGGTTCGCGCACGTCGAGGATCATGACATCCCGATCTTCGAGGATCTCTTCCAGATCCCAGGGAAATATTTCGTTTACACGTTCTGCTGCTTCGGCAACCAGTTCGGTAAATTTTTTCATGACAGTTAAATCATTCATTCAGGATTGAGAGTTGGCGGCATTTCTGGAGAAGCCGTGTTCCACGGCCATTACTGCTGCTTCGACCCGTGAGTGGACATTCAGCTTGCGCAAAATGGCCTTGACGTGAAGCTTGACCGTGCCGTCAGAGATGCCCAGGTTACGGGCAATGGCCTTGTTGCTCTGGCCTTCGGCCAGCAGGCCGAGTATTTCGGTTTCCCGCGGCGTCAGTTCGGAGAAGGGACTGGTGTCGACTTCCTCTTCCTCGCTGATGTTGCCCCCCTGTACCGCCTTGGCGAGGATGGGGGCTAGATCCGGCGCGACCACGGTCTTGCCGGATACGATGTCACGCAATGCCAGCACCAGCTCATCGGGCTCCATGTCCTTTAGCAGGTAGCCCTGGGCTCCCTGGCGCAAGGATTCGAGTAGATCCGATTCTTCGGTGCTGGTGGTGAGCATGACGATGGGGATGTTCAGTTCATTTTCGCGCAACAGTTTCAGTACGCCAAGACCGTCGATGCCTGGCATACGCATGTCCAGCAGGATGATTTCGGGTTTGAGATCATCCACCAGGCGCAGGCCTTCCTGACCACTGCCCACCGAGGCAACGACTTCGATTCCGCGGCTGGTCAGCAGACCTTCCAGGCCGACCCGGAACAGGGTGTGATCATCGATTAACAGGACACGTAAGTTCATGGAAGAGTATTTGCCTTGGGTAATTCAACTTTTACGCTGGTTTTGTCATCAGTGCTTGTCTGCAATTCGGGATAACGGAAATACAGGATAACCCGGGTGCCTTCGCCGGGTTCGCTTTCGATGCGAATATTGCCACCAATGCGTTTGGCGCGTTCATCCATGATACTGAGGCCAAGATGATCACTGATGGTCCGTTCATTTTCAGGCAGCAGGTGCATGCCCACACCGTCATCCTCGATGAGGATGCGGCAGTCACCATGTACATCACTGCGCATGATGACGCGCACTGTGTGAGCCTGGCTGTGCTTGCGGATGTTGTTGAGAGATTCCTGGATGATGCGCAGCGCCTGGACTTCGATACTGGCCGGCAGTTGCAGAACATTCCATTCCTTTTGCAGGTAGATGGAAATGTCCGACTGGTTGCGAAAGCGTTCGATGAGATGTTCGACGGCCGGGATCAGGCCACGCTTGTCGATGGGGGCGCGGAAATGGGTGATCAGTTCACGCAGTTCACTGTAGGCCTCATCGAGGTTGTTTTCGATTTTTTCCAGCTCGTGCCAGACCGCCGGCTCCTGCCCCTGGCGCAGGGTTTCGTCGAGCACGCGCACCTGGAAGCGCAGGCTGGCGAGGGTCTGGGCGAGGGAATCATGAAGTTCATGTGCCAGACGGGTGCGTTCTTCCATGATCGACAGGCGGTTGGATTCGTCGTCGGAGCGGGCCTTGTCGATGGCCATGCCAAGATGACGACCAATGCTGGTGAGCAGTTCTTCGAGCTCCTGCTGTTCCTTGAAATTGGCATGATCCACAAACAGGTTGTAGACCCCGAGGATCTTGTCGCGGTACTGCAGGGGCACGGCAATAACACTGATTTCCTCGTTGTTGAAGAAGGAACGGCCGATGATCTTGTCGCACTTGATGATCTGCTTCTGGAACATCACCTTGCCATCCCGGTAGGCACTGCCGCACAAGCAGTTGTCGGAGGGGATGAGCAGTTCCCGTTGCATCAGATCCTCGTCCAGACCAATGCTGGAGACCAGGCGCATCTGATTGTCGTCGGTGATCAGGCGTACTACGGCAGCACGGGCATCGACCACGTCCCTCAGGCTGTGCAGGAAGCGCGTGAGCAGGTCGTCGAGGTCCCGCGAGACGTTGATGCTGGCGGCCACATCATAGATGATTTCCAGCGAATGGGTCTTGCGCTCGATGTGTTCGGTCTGCTTCTTGACCTGGCTCTGCATGTCCTGGGACAGGGTCTGCAGGTTGTCGCTCAGCGTATTGATGTCGGCAAACAGGGCATTGAATTCCCGTGAGTCGGTGGCCGGCAGGCGGGCCGAGAGGTTGCCTTCACGCATGGCGATGGCCCAGTTGCGCAGTGCGGTCAGGGGTTGCAGAAAGGTCTTCTGCATCAGCATCAGCAGGCGGAAGATGAGCAGCACGCCGGAAATGGCGGCCAGCGCGATGACCACATACAGGGTAGCGCCAGCCGGCGTTCCATACAGGTACCAGAAGGCTGCCAGGGTCGAGAGGATCATGATGGCGCCAATGCTTAGTACCGTGGAACACAGGTAACTGCGCCAGGCACTGGTTTTCGACGGGCAATAGGATACGACAGATTGGTAATCGGGAAATCTGGGTTTTTCCGGACGGGAGGTGCCTGCCTCGGAAGCGGGGCTGGCAGCTGGTGTGACGTTGATATCGGCTTCGGACATCGTTACTGCATCCTGACAGGCAGTTGAAAAAGAGCATTCCTGGCCTGTTCAACACCTAAGACGAAAAACGTGATTTTCCATTTCCTCACATTTTCAATGAACATGTGCCATTGAATATGGCCATGTGCCCCTGTATCGCCAGCAGGCTGTTGAAAAATGACCTTTTTCAACAGCCTGTCAAAGACAGAGACAGGGGGGGGCGTGAGAGACAAACCTGTTTTAAAAATGATGTTCGCTGGGGCCGCTTTCATCTTTGGGTGGCACATGTTCAGGATCATTCGGGTTCAAAAATATGAAATTGAACTGACCCGGTTCCAGTTCGACATAATCCAGTTTTGCACCATTGAGCAGTTCAATGTTGCCTGGCGAGATGAGAATAGTAACACCTTCGGAATTAAAACTCAGGTCATTATCCTTGGTGTGATCCTCGAATCCCATGGCGTACTGGATTGAGCCATCGTCGTCACGTCGGGCGGCGACACGAATGACGGTTTTTTCGATATTGGCTTCTTTGGCTGAGGCCATGATCTGCTCGGCAGCAGCGGGCGAAACAGTAAACATAAAAATAACTCCAATAATAACAATGACTTAAAATAATAACCAAGTGTAATAGTCAATTATACGGGCTTTTTGCTTTTGATGGAACGAATAAAAGCGACGAATCGTGCCGCCCAGTGATTTTTTGAAGTATCCCGCAGGTGGGCGTAGGAGGCCAGCAGGTTTTTATGCACGAGGCCGTCATGTTGTCCCTTTATACCCATGCCACGTTTGACGTTATAGGCAAAACAGGCATCAGCAGGCAGGTTTTCCAGGGCTGAATAGTGGAATTCATGGCCAGGAAAGGGAGCGAGGCGGCTGTCAGCCTCAGCCGGCCAGGGATGGTTATCATTTTCTTCCAGCAGCACATAGCCGCGTCCGACCGGGCGGGGGTACATGGTGATGTCGCCCGGGATGGCGCCGACCATGTCACAGCGGGTGTCATTCCAGCTGATGGAGCGGGCCAGATACATCAGGCCGCCACACTCGGCATAGGTTGGCAGGCCGGCATCGATGGCCGTTTTCAGGTGTTGCCGCAAGGGCAGGTTGGCTTCCAGTGCCACCATGTGGGTTTCCGGGAAACCACCACCAAGAAACAGGCCATCACACTTGGGCAGGGTGTGATCGGTCATGGTGTTGAATTGGATCAGTTCCGCC
>JAJRYG010000048.1 GCA_024275915.1 Gammaproteobacteria bacterium | reverse complement strand
GTCAACGTTGGCACGATTGGTCACGTTGACCACGGCAAAACCACACTGACAGCGGCGATCACCAAGGTGATGGCGGAGAAGCACGGCGGCGAGTTCAAAGATTACGCCAACATCGACAGCGCCCCTGAAGAACGTGCCCGCGGCATCACCATTGCCACGGCCCACGTGGAATACGAAAGTGACACGCGTCATTACGCCCACGTTGACTGCCCCGGCCATGCTGACTATGTGAAAAACATGATCACCGGTGCGGCACAGATGGATGGCGCAATTCTGGTAGTATCCGCCGCCGATGGCCCGATGCCACAGACCCGTGAGCACATTCTGCTGTCCCGTCAGGTTGGCGTGCCCTACATTGTCGTGTACTTGAACAAGGCCGACATGGTTGACGACGAAGAGCTGCTGGAACTGGTTGAAATGGAAGTGCGCGAGCTGCTGGACAGCTACGATTTCCCGGGTGACGACACTCCGGTCACCATTGGCTCCGCCCTGAAAGCCCTGGAAGGGGACAGCAGCGACATTGGCGTGCCGAGCATTCTCAAGCTGGTTGAAACCATGGACAGCTACATTCCGGAGCCGGAACGCGCCATCGACGGCGACTTCCTGATGCCGGTAGAAGACGTATTCTCGATTTCCGGTCGCGGCACGGTCGTAACCGGCCGAATCGAGCGTGGAGTCGTCAAGGTTGGCGACGAAATCGAAATCGTCGGCATCAAGGAGACCACCACCACCACCTGTACCGGAGTGGAAATGTTCCGTAAGCTGCTGGACGAAGGCATGGCGGGTGACAACGTGGGTGTACTGCTGCGAGGCACTAAGCGTGAAGAAGTCGAGCGTGGACAGGTTCTGTGCAAGCCGGGTTCAATCAAGCCCCACACCAAGTTCGAAGCCGAAGTCTACGTACTGAGCAAGGACGAAGGTGGGCGTCATACCCCGTTCTTCAATGGTTACCGTCCGCAGTTCTACTTCCGGACCACGGACGTGACAGGCGCCTGTGACTTACCGGAAGGTGTGGAAATGGTCATGCCGGGTGACAACGTACAGATGACTGTCAGCCTGATTGCACCGATTGCGATGGAAGAAGGCTTGCGCTTCGCCATTCGTGAAGGTGGTCGTACCGTTGGTGCCGGTGTCGTCGCCAAGATCATCGAATAATCGACCGAGTAGAAAATTTATGAGTAAGAACCAGAACATCCGTATTCGTCTGAAGGCCTTTGATCATCGTCTTATCGATCAGTCAGCCAAGGAAATCGTGGAAACTGCCAAGCGCACTGGTGCGCATGTCAAGGGTCCGATTCCCCTGCCGACGAAGAAAGAACGTTTTACCATTTTGATTTCGCCACACGTCAACAAGGACGCGCGTGATCAATATGAACTGCGTACGCACAAACGCATGATGGACATCGTTGATCCTACAGACAAGACTGTAGATGCATTGATGAAGCTGGATCTTGCCGCTGGCGTTGATGTTCAGATTCAACTTAACTAATTAGGCATGGGATAGAAACTGCTTCCTGAAGTTTGGTTGCTATTCCGTTACTGGAGCTTAGAAATGACAATTGGTTTAGTAGGTCGCAAAGTAGGCATGACCCGCGTCTTTACAGACGAAGGGGCTTCTCTGCCCGTGACCGTGATTGAGGTTGAGCCTAACCGTGTCACCCGGGTTAAAACGCCTGAAACTGACGGCTATCGTGCAATCCAGGTTACCACTGGCAGCAAGAAATCCTCCCGGGTGAATAAACCCGAAGCAGGGAATTTTGCCAAGGCCGGAGTCGAAGCGGGTCGTGGCTTGTGGGAATTTCGTGTCGAAGAAAGCGAAGTCGGCGAGCTTGATGTCAAGAGTGAAATCAAGGTCGACATTTTCGAAGCCGGCCAGAAAGTCGACGTCAGTGGCGTCAGCATAGGTAAAGGTTTTGCCGGTGGCGTCAAGCGTCATAACTTCCACATGCAGGATGCCACTCACGGTAACTCCCTGTCGCATCGTGCTCCTGGTTCAATCGGCCAGTGTCAGACGCCTGGACGTGTATTCAAGGGCAAGCGTATGGCTGGCCAGATGGGTAACGTCAAGCGCACCATGCAGAATCTGGAAGTTGTTCGTGTTGATGCCGAACGTAACTTGTTACTGGTCAAGGGTGCCGTGCCTGGTGCCAGGGGTGGCAGTGTTATTGTCCGCCCGGCCGTGAAAGCTAGCTAAGGGGATTATTGATAATGGAATTAGCATTAACAACAGCCACTGGCAAAGCTTCAAAGAAAACCGTTGAGGTTTCTGATAGCAACTTTGGCGCAGATTTCAACGAAACGCTGGTGCATCAGGCAGTTGTCGCCTATCTGGCCGGTACCCGTGCGGGTACCCGTGCACAGAAAACCCGCTCTGAAGTCAAGGGTGGCGGCAAGAAGCCCTGGCGGCAGAAAGGTACCGGTCGTGCCCGTGCGGGTACAATCCGCAGCCCCATCTGGCGAACTGGTGGTGTGACCTTTGCAGCCAAGCCGCAAAACTATTCACAGAAGCTGAACAAGAAGATGTATCGCGCCGCAATGCGCTCGATTCTGTCAGAACTGGTACGCCAGGATCGCATGCTGGTCATCGATGATTTCACCATGGAAGCGCCGAAAACCAGGGAACTGGCATCAAAGCTCGATGCGCTGGGACTGGAAAAAGGCCTGCTTGTCGTCAATGAGCCTAATGATGCCCTGTACCTGTCAGTGCGTAACTTGCCAAATGTTTATGTTTCTGACGTCAAATCAATCGATCCTGCCAGTCTGGTCGGTTCAGAAAAGATTGTCATGACTGTGTCAGCAGTCAAGCAGATTGAGGAGTCTTTAGCATGAATCAGGAACGTTTGATGAACGTCATACTTGAGCCGCATGTCTCTGAAAAAAGTACAATCTGTGCAGACAAGATGAATCAGGTAGTCTTCAAGGTTGCGACTGATGCCAACAAAGCCGAAATCAAACAGGCGGTTGAGCTGCTGTTTGAGGTCAATGTTGAATCCGTGCAGGTTACTAACGTTAAAGGCAAGACCAAGCGCACCCAGACTGGTATGGGTCGTCGTAAAAACTGGAAAAA
The DNA here is from genome assembly GCA_024275915.1 of Gammaproteobacteria bacterium. Taxonomy (GTDB): domain Bacteria; phylum Pseudomonadota; class Gammaproteobacteria; order UBA6429; family Thiohalophilaceae; genus JAJRYG01. The sequence continues at coordinate 38,187 of JAJRYG010000048.1, read as the reverse complement.
AGCCTATATCCGCCTTAAAGAAGGTCAGGATATCAACTTTATTGGCGCAGAATAAAGGTTTAAGGATACGATCATGGCAGTAGTTAAATCAAAACCAACATCAGCAGGGCGTCGATTCGTCGTTAGGGTTGTTGAGCCCGATCTGCACAAGGGTGCACCACACGCCCCATTACTGGAAAAGAAATCCAGGAGTGGTGGTCGTAACAACATGGGTCGCATCACCACACGTCACAAGGGTGGTGGTCACAAGCAGCATTACCGTATTATTGACTTCAAACGCAATAAGGACGGAATTGATGCGAAAGTGGAGCGGATCGAATATGATCCGAATCGCAGTGCCCATATTGCACTTTTATTGTACGCAGACGGCGAACGCCGTTACATTCTTGCGCCACAAGGTGTAAAATCAGGGGATACCCTGATGTCCGGACAGGATGCCGCAATTAAACAAGGCAACTGTCTGCCTCTGCGTAACATTCCTGTTGGTTCAACCGTTCACGCCATCGAACTGAAACCCGGCAAGGGTGCCCAGATCGCTCGCAGTGCCGGTACATCCGTACAACTGGTAGCTCGCGAAGGTGCTTATGCAACTCTGCGCCTTCGTTCAGGTGAAATGCGCAAGGTTCTGGCAGACTGCCGTGCAACCCTGGGTGTTGTCAGTAATGGTGAGCACAACCTGCGCAAGCTCGGCAAGGCCGGTGCCCAGCGCTGGCGTGGTGTTCGTCCGACTGTTCGTGGTGTTGCCATGAACCCGGTTGACCATCCCCACGGTGGTGGTGAAGGTCGTACTTCCGGTGGTCGTCACCCGGTTACCCCCTGGGGTGTCCCGACCAAGGGATACAAAACGCGTAAAAACAAGCGTACTGACAGCCTTATTGTACGTCGTCGCAACAAGAAATAATTGTAGAGAGAAAGTATCGTGCCACGTTCGATTAGAAAAGGTCCATTCGTTGATCTGCACCTTGTTAAAAAGGTTCAGGCTGCTGTTGAGTCAAATAACAAAAGACCGATTAAAACCTGGTCTCGTCGTTCCATGATTATCCCCGATATGATTGGGCTGACAATTGCTGTTCATAATGGCAGACAGCATGTACCCGTTCTGATCACGGAAAACATGATTGGACACAAGTTGGGTGAATTTGCCCCGACTCGCACATACAAAGGCCATATGGCTGACAAGAAAGCCAAGTAAGAGGTTTTAACGATGGAAGTTGCAGCTAAATTAAAGCATGCCCATATCTCGCCACAGAAATGTCGGCTGGTCGCTGATCAGGTTCGTGGCCTGCCCGTTGAACGTGCGCTTGAATTGCTGTCGTTCAGCCCGAAGAAAGCTGCGGGCATAGTAAAGAAGGTACTCGAGTCAGCCATCGCCAATGCAGAGCATAACGAAGGTGCTGATATCGACGAGCTCAAGGTCAGCCGTATTTATGTTGACGAAGGTCCTACTCTCAAGCGTTGGCAAGCTCGCGCCAAGGGTTCTGTAAATCACATCTTCAAGCGTACCAGTCACATTACTGTGACTGTTGCCGAAAAGTAAAAGAGAGACTGGTATGGGTCAGAAAGTACATCCTACAGGCATACGCCTCGGCATCGTCAAGGACTTTACGTCCAAGTGGTATGCCGGATCTGATAATTATGCAGATTATCTTAATTCAGATCTTGAAGCGCGCGCCTTCCTGAAAAAGAAACTGTCGCAGGCATCTGTGAGTCGTATCCAGATCGAGCGTACAGCCGGCAATGCAAACATCACTATTCATACCGCTCGCCCGGGCCTGGTTATTGGCAAGAAGGGTGAAGATATCGAACGTCTTCGTAAAGAAGTTACCAAGATGATGAATCTACCCCAGGTTCACATCAATATCGAAGAAATTCGCAAGCCTGAACTGGATGCCCAGCTGGTAGCCGAAAGTGTTGCCCAGCAACTGGAACGACGCATCATGTTTCGTCGTGCCATGAAACGAGCCGTCCAAAACACCATGCGTCTTGGCGCACAGGGTGTAAAAATCAATGTTGCGGGTCGTCTCAATGGTGCTTAAATCGCACGTGCAGAATGGTATCGCGAAGGTCGTGTGCCCTTGCATACATTGCGTGCAGATATTGATTATGGTTTTGCAGAAGCTGATACAACCTACGGCATCATTGGTGTCAAAGTGTGGATTTTCAAGGGTGAAATTATTGGTCAGCAGGATGTTGCTGAAACTGAAAAACCCCGTAAATCCAAAAGCAAAGCCGCCGGTTAATTGGAGTTAAGTAATGCTGCAGCCAAAACGTACAAAATTCCGTAAACAGATGAAGGGCCGCAACCGTGGATTGGCGGTTCGTGGTAGTAAAGTCAGTTTCGGAGAGTTTGGATTGAAATCCACTGCTCGTGGCCGTATTACAGCGCGCCAGATCGAAGCAGCTCGTCGAGCCATGACTCGTCACATTAAGCGTGGTGGGAAAATCTGGATTCGAATTTTTCCTGACAAACCTATTTCCAAGAAACCACTGGAAGTTCGTCAGGGTAAAGGTAAGGGTAATGTTGAATACTGGGTAGCTCAGATTCAGCCAGGTCGCATGTTGTATGAAATGGAAGGCGTAAGTGAAGAAATTGCACGCGAAGCATTCCGTCTTGCCGCCGCCAAATTGCCTGTAGCAACAACATTTGTTACTCGGACGGTACTGTAATGAAAGCGAATGACTTAAGAGAAAAAACCGTTGAAGAACTCAATGCTGAGTTGTTGAGTCTTGCTCGTGAAAAATTCAATCTACGTATGCAGAAGGGAACTGGGCAACTGGCTCGTCCACATCAGATGAAAGAAGTTCGCCGCAACATTGCACGAGTAAAAACAATCCTGAATGAGAAAGCAGGTAATGCAGAATGAGTGAGAATCAGAAAGAAAAACGTACAGTAACTGGCCGTGTAGTCAGTAACAAGATGGATAAAACCATTACTGTACTCGTGGAACGCAAGGTCAAGCATCCGGTCTACGGAAAATACATCAAACGTTCTACCAAGCTGCATGCTCATGATGCAAGCAATGAATGTAATGAAGGCGATCTCGTTACGATTAGTGAATGTCGTCCACTGTCCAAGTCAAAGACCTGGACACTGGAAGCAATCGTTGAACGTGCAGCCATAGTATAAAAATTTTACGAATTTGTATTAGCGGAGTTACTGATGATCCAGATGCAGACAATACTCGACGTGGCTGACAACAGCGGAGCTCGTCGTGTTCAATGTATTAAAGTGCTCGGCGGGTCTCATCGCCGCTATGCACGTGTTGGCGATATTATCAAGGTCAGCATCAAGGAAGCGATTCCTCGTGGACGTGTGAAGAAAGGCGATGTTTTCAACGCAGTTGTTGTGCGCACGAAAAAAGGTGTGCGTCGCCCGGATGGTTCACTGATTCGTTTTGATAACAATGCAGCCGTATTACTGAATACCCAGCTGCAGCCTGTAGGCACACGTATCTTCGGACCGGTTACCCGTGAACTGCGGACCGAGAATTTTATGAAGATTATTTCATTGGCCCCTGAAGTTTTGTGACGGCAGAGAGTAATAGCCATGCAAAAGATTAAAAAAGGTGATGATGTCATTGTTATCACTGGTAAAGATAAAGGTAAACGCGGCAACGTTGTACGTGTCTTGACTGAAGAAGACCGTGTAATTGTCGAGAACATTAACGTAGCGAAGAAACACCAGAAACCAAACCCGAACATGGGTGTGCCTGGTGGAATCGTAGACAAGGAAATGCCGCTGGCAATTTCCAATGTTGCCATCTTCAATCCGGTCACCGGCAAGGCTGATCGTGTAGGTATTAAGGTACTCGAAGATGGTCGCAAGGTACGTTTCTTTAAATCCAACGGCGAAGTTATCGACGCCTAGGCAAGTCAGGTTAAAAGAACATGGCAAGGTTACAAGAATTTTACAAAGATAGCGTGGTTGGCAAGCTCAAGGAGCAGTTCAACTATGACAGCGTTATGGAAGTACCTAAAATCACCAAGATTACCCTCAACATGGGTGTTGGTGAGGCGCTTAGTGACAAGAAGGTGCTTGAACATGCTGTATCGGACATGACCAAGATTGCAGGTCAGAAACCGATCATCACCAAGGCGCGTAAATCTATTGCTGGTTTCAAGGTTCGTGAGGACTGGCCGATCGGTTGCAAGGTTACACTGCGCAGTGAGCGCATGTATGAGTTTCTCGATCGACTGATCAGTATCGCTATTCCTCGTATTCGTGACTTCCGTGGACTGAATTACAAGTCATTCGATGGTCGTGGTAACTACAGTATGGGCGTTCGCGAGCAAATCATCTTTCCTGAAATTGAATATGACAAGATTGATGCCTTGCGTGGTATGGATATTACCATTACCACTACAGCGAAAAATGATGAAGAAGGTCGTGCATTGTTGATGGCTTTCAATTTCCCACTCAAGACAAAGGGCTAGGAGAAACAGATGGCCAAGGTGTGCATGGTTGAACGTGAGAAAAAACGTTTGAAGACAGTTAAAAAACTCGAAGCAAAACGCAAGGAATTGAAGGCAATCATCAAGAATCCTGACGTCAGCTTCGAAGAGCGCATGGATGCACAGTCCAAGCTGCAAAAGTTGCCACGTAACGCAAGTCCTGTTCGTATGCAGCGTCGTTGTCGCATTACTGGCCGGCCACATGCGGTCTACCGCAAGTTTGGCTTGTGCCGTAACAAGTTACGCGAACACGCCATGCGTGGTGATATCCCTGGTCTGCGCAAGGCCAGTTGGTAAGAATTTTCAGGAGCAACTCTGATGAGTATGACAGATCCCATCGCTGATATGCTGACTCGTATTCGTAATGCATTATCCAGTGGTAAGACACAAGTTTCCATGCCTGCCTCCAAGCAGAAGCAGGCAATTGCCCAGCTTCTCAAGGAAGAAGGCTATATAACAGGCTTTGCCAATGCGGTTGTCGAAGGCAAACCGACGCTGACCATCGAACTCAAGTACTTTGAAGGCAAGCCTGTTATCAGCAAGATTAAACGTGTCAGTCGTCCTGGTCTGCGCATATACAAAGGCAAGAATGAATTGCCAAAAGTAATGAGCGGTCTCGGTATTGCAGTCATCTCCACCTCAAATGGTCTGTTGACAGATCGTGCCGCTCGCAAGGCTGGCCATGGTGGCGAAGTGATCTGTATCGTACAGTAAAAACGTAAGGTAGAAGGACATGGCAAGAATTACTCCTATTACTATCCCCTCTGGTGTTGATGTGACCATCAATGAGCAGCACATCAGCGTCAAGGGTAACAAGGGTACAATGGAACATTCTGTTCACCCATCGGTAAAAGTGGTGCGTGACGAATCTTTATTGTCATTTGTTCCCCGTGAACAGATGCCTGGTGCAGTGGCCCAGAGTGGTACGGTGCGCTCGGTCATCAACAACCTGATTATCGGTGTCAGCAATGGTTTTGAAAAGAAACTGGAACTGGTCGGTGTTGGTTACCGTGCCCAGGTTCAGGGCAAATCACTGAACCTGACACTGGGTTTTTCTCATCCTGTAAACTATGAGATTCCTGAAGGTATCAGCGTCGAAACACCAAGTCAGACGGAAGTCGTGGTCAAGGGTATTGATAAACAACGTGTTGGTCAGGTGGCTGCGGAAATTCGCGCCTATCGCCCACCCGAGCCTTACAAGGGCAAAGGTGTGAAATATGCTGATGAGCACATCATTCGTAAAGAAGCCAAGAAAAAGTAAGGGCAGGATAAGACGATGGATAAAAAACCAAGTCGTTTGCGTCGCGCACGTCGTACACGTGCCAAAATTCGTGAGCTGGCAGTACATCGACTGACGGTACACCGTACCCCACGTCACATCTACGCCCAGGTTATTGCACCTAATGGTTGCGAAGTTGTTGCCAGTGCATCCACAGTACAGGCCGATGTGAAAGGTAAACTGAAAAGTACCGGTAACATTGATGCCGCAACCGCTGTCGGTACCGTGATTGCAGAAAAGGCCAAGGCGGCAGGCATAACGAGCGTTGTTTTCGATCGCTCTGGTTTTAAATATCATGGTCGTATCAAGGCACTTGCCGATGCGGCGCGTGAAGCTGGTTTACAATTCTAGGAACTGAACAATGGCTGGATTTGATAAAGAACAGAATTCTGATGGACTGCAGGAACGCCTGGTAGGCATTCGTCGTGTAGCCAAGGTCGTTAAGGGTGGTCGTATATTCGGGTTCTCGGCACTGACAGTAGTTGGTGATGGCGAAGGTCGTGTAGGCTTTGGTCGTGGCAAGGCTCGCGAAGTACCCGTTGCGATCTCCAAAGCCATGGAAAATGCACGCAAGAACATGCAGAAAGTCTCCCTCAATGAAGGTACGCTTCAATACCCGATTACTTCAGAGCATGGAGCTGCGAAAGTATACATGCAGCCTGCATCGGAAGGTACCGGAGTCATTGCAGGTGGCCCCATGCGTGCTGTATTTGATGTTGTTGGTGTGCGTAACGTGTTGGCAAAATGTATCGGATCGAACAACCCGATCAATGTGGTTCGTGCGACAATCAAAGGCTTGAGCGAAATGTCTTCACCAGAAGATGTGGCGGCCAAGCGTGGTAAATCTGTTTCTGATATTCTGGAATAAGAACATGGCAGACAAAGGCAAAATCAAGGTAACACTGGTTCGCAGTTTTCATGGCCGCCTGGCATCACACAAAGCTTGTGTTGCGGGTCTTGGTCTGCGCCGCATGCACCAGACCGTCGAAGTTGAAGATACTCCTTGCACCAGAGGCATGATCAATGCGGTCAGCTACATGGTCAAGGTTGTGGAGGATTGATATGTTTCTGAATACTCTAAAACCCGCAGCAGGTTCCAGAAAGTCACGCAAGCGTGTCGGTCGTGGTATTGGTTCCGGGCTGGGCAAGACAGCAGGTCGTGGCCACAAAGGTCAGAAATCTCGCACGGGTGGTTCCACCAAGGTTGGTTTCGAAGGTGGACAGATGCCCTTGCAACGTCGTGTCCCCAAGGTTGGCTTCAGCTCCCGGGTTGGACGGGTCAGTGATGAAATTCGCCTCCACGAGCTGAACAAGCTCGATGTGGATGTCATCGATATCGACGCACTCAAGACGGCAAACCTGATCACCAAGTCGACTCTGCGTGCCAAGGTCATGTTGTCCGGTAAAATTGAAAAAGCTGTCACGCTCAAAGGCATCCGTGTCACCAAAGGTGCGCGCGAAGCTATTGAAGCGGCTGGCGGAAAGGTAGAAGAGTAAGCCAGTGGCAGGATCACGAGCAGGCATGGCGGACGCAATGGCGGCCGGTAAATATACTGAACTTCGTCAGCGGATATTTTTTCTGATCGGTGCTTTACTCGTTTTTCGTGTTGGTTCCTTTATTACCGTTCCTGGTATTGACCCGGGTGTTCTTGCGGACATGTTCGAGAAACAGCAGGGTACCATCCTGTCCATGTTCAACATGTTCTCGGGTGGCGCCCTGTCGAGGCTTTCCCTGTTTGCTCTGGGTATCATGCCTTATATTTCCGCATCGATCATCGTCCAGCTGCTGACCAAGGTTCACCGAAAACTGGAACAGTTGAGCAAGGAAGGTGCAGCAGGCAAACGCAAGATCACACAATACACCCGTTACGGTACGTTGGGGCTTGCGACATTCCAGGCACTGGGTGTGGCCGTGGCGCTGTCCCGGCAGCCGGGGCTGGTCATTATCGATGCAAATACCTTCTACTTCACCACGGTTGTCACCCTGGTGACCGGCACCATGTTCCTGATGTGGCTGGGTGAACAGGTGACGGAACGGGGTATTGGTAACGGCATCTCGATGATTATCTTTGCCGGTATCGTTGCAGGCTTGCCCTCCGCGATTGGTGGCACGCTGGAACTTGGACGTACCGGTGAACTGAGTTATGGCTTCATCCTGGTGCTGTTCATTCTGGCTCTGGCGGTCACGGCCTTCGTGGTCTTCATGGAGCGTGGCCAGCGGCGTATTACAGTCAATTACGCCAAGCGCCAGCAGGGTCGCAAGATGTACGCGGCGCAATCCAGCCATTTGCCACTTAAAATCAACATGGCGGGTGTCATTCCACCCATTTTTGCCTCGAGCATCATTCTGTTCCCGGCAACCCTGGCAGGCTGGTTTGGTGGCAATACAGAAGGTCCGTTCAGCTGGCTGCAGGATGTCGCAACCATGCTGTCTCCGGGGCAGCCTCTGTACGTACTGCTGTATGCCCTGGCTATCATCTTTTTTTGTTTTTTCTATACGGCGTTGATGTTCAACCCCAAGGAAACGGCGGACAATCTGAAACGTTCAGGTGCCTTTGTGCCGGGTATCCGGCCCGGTGAGCAGACGGCCAAGTATATCGATACCATCCTCAGTCGTCTGACCCTGGTTGGGGCAGCGTACATTACTGCAGTGTGCCTGTTACCCGAGTTTTTAATCGTTTACTGGAATGTGCCCTTCTATTTTGGCGGTACATCCCTGTTGATCATCGTTGTGGTCGTGATGGATTTCATGGCCCAGGTTCAAGCCCAGCTGATGTCACATCAGTATGAAGGGCTGATGAAGAAAGCCAATTTGAAAGGCCAGGGCAGCCCAGGTTTACTGCGCTGATCCGGTTGTATTTTTTGGGAGACTAGACATGAAAGTTCGTGCTTCAGTTAAGAAATTGTGCAGAAACTGCAAGATTATCCGCCGTGATGGTGTGGTTCGGGTAATTTGCAAGGATCCACGGCACAAGCAGCGCCAGGGTTAAGCTGGCAAACAGATTTGGCCAACTCGGGCTTTTTGCGGTAATTGATAAAATTGACCGCCAGGGCTTGCCGAGAAGGTCATAATTCCGTAAAATTGAGCGTTTTCGCGGGTCGATGTGCCCGCGTTTTGACTATTGATAGATTTTTAGGAGTGGCTTCATGGCCCGTATAGCTGGTATCAACATTCCGGACAACAAACATGCCGAAATCGCACTGACTTCGATTTATGGTATTGGTCGGACTCGTGCCAAAAAGATTTGCCTCGACGCAGGCGTCAAACCTGATGTCAAAATCAGGGAACTGGCAGAAAGCGAGATTGAATCACTGCGTTCGGAAGTCGGCAAGTTTACTGTCGAAGGCGACTTGCGTCGTGAAGTATCCATGAACATCAAGCGTTTGATGGATCTGGGTTCCTATCGCGGGATTCGTCATCGTCGTGGCCTGCCACTGCGTGGCCAGCGCACCCGCACCAACGCTCGCACCCGCAAGGGCCCGCGTAAGCCCATCAAGAGATAACACAGGTTTATTTGAATTATGGCAACAAAATCTTCAGGTCGTACCCGCAAGAAGGTGAAAAAAGATGTCGCTGATGGCATCGCTCACATTCACGCTTCTTTCAACAACACCATCGTCACCATTTCTGACCGTCAGGGCAACGCCCTGTGCTGGGCAACGGCTGGCGGTTCCGGTTTCCGTGGTTCACGCAAAAGCACGCCTTTCGCCGCTCAGGTGGCTGCAGAACGTGCCGGTACCATGGCCCTCGAGTTTGGTATGAAAAACCTTGAAGTCAATGTGAAGGGGCCAGGACCTGGCCGTGAATCTGCCGTTCGTGCCTTGAATGCCAAAGGCTTTCGTATAACCAATATTTCGGATGTGACGCCCATTCCTCATAATGGTTGCCGTCCACCCAAAAAACGTCGCGTCTAAGCTGGAGAAATACATTGGCTAGATATATCGGACCCAAATGTCGTCAGTGCCGCCGTGAAGGTGAGAAACTGTTCCTTAAAGGTGAGAAGTGCTTCAGCAGCAAATGTGCGATGGAAAATCGTGCATTTCCTCCGGGCCAGCACGGTCAGCGTCGCAGCCGACTGTCAGACTACGCGGCCCAGCTGCGTGAGAAGCAGAAACTGCGTCGTATCTACGGCATCCTGGAAAAACAGTTTCGCAATTACTACAAGCAGGCTGATAGCCGTAAAGGCTCTACTGGCGAAAATCTCCTGCAGTTGCTGGAAGGCCGTCTGGACAATGTCGTCTACCGCATGGGCTTTGGTGCTTCTCGCTCTGAAGCCCGCCAGCTGGTACGCCACAAGGCAATCACGGTCAATGACCACAAGGTTACAATCCCTTCATTCCAGGTACAGCCTGGCGATGTGATTGCCGTTGACGAGAAAGCTCGCAACCAGCTGCGTATCAAGGGGGCAACAGATGCCTCTCAACAGCGCGGCCTGGTCGACTGGGTTGATGTAGATGCAAGCAAGTTTGTTGGTACCTTCAAGAGCTTGCCTGAGCGCTCGGAACTGCCGTCAGACATCAACGAACATCTCGTTGTCGAACTGTACTCCAAGTAAGTACAGTCTGATCACGACGATTTCAGAAATTACAATTGGAATAATTGAGAGGGCATTCGTACATGCAGGTCTCAGCATCAGAATTTCTGTCCCCAAAGATTGTTGATATTCAACAGTTGAATGATACCCACGCCAAGGTCACGCTGGAGCCTCTGGAACGTGGCTTTGGGCACACTCTTGGTAACGCGTTACGTCGCATCCTGCTTTCTTCAATGAAAGGCTGTGCGATCGTCGAGGCCGAAATCGAAGGGGTTTTACACGAATACACCACCATTGAAGGTGTGCAGGAAGACGTCGTCGATATTCTGCTCAATCTCAAGGGTGTTGCCATGCGCATGCCCTGTGATGGTGAAGTCACGTTGACCCTCAACAAGCGTGGTGAAGGTGCGGTCACTGCCGCCGATATCACCCTCGACCACAATGTCGAAATCGTCAATCCGGACCATGTCATCGCCCACCTGACCAAGAACGGTGAGCTGAACATGACCCTCAAGGTTGCGACCGGTCGTGGCTATCAGGCTTCCAATACCCGTATTTTTGACGAAGAAGAAGATCGTCCCATTGGTCGTCTGCAGCTGGATGCCAGCTTCAGCCCCATCCATCGTGTTACCTACACCGTAGACAGCGCCCGTGTGGAGCAACGTACCAACCTCGACAAGCTGATCATCGAGCTGGAAACAGATGGCACCATCGACCCCGAAGAAGCCATTCGCAGTGCTGCCACGATTCTGCAGAATCAGCTTTCCGCCTTTGTCGACCTGCATACTCCTGCTGGTCCCGAAGCCGAGCCGGAAGAGCCCGATATCGATCCGATTCTGTTGCGTCAGGTGGACGATCTGGAACTGACCGTACGTTCAGCCAACTGCCTCAAGGCCGAGCAGATTTACTACATCGGTGATCTGATTCAACGTACGGAAGTCGAACTGCTCAAGACTCCGAATCTTGGCAAGAAGTCCCTGACCGAAATCAAGGACGTGCTGGCATCCCGTGGCCTGTCTCTGGGCATGCGTCTGGAGAACTGGCCACCGCCAAGTCTGAAAGAAAAGAAAGAGGGTGGGGCATAAAGCCACCACTACCAGTAAAACTACACTGATTTTTAAGGTATAAAACCATGCGTCATCGTAAAAGTGGTCGTCAACTCAACCGTAACAGCAGTCATCGCAAGGCCATGTTCAAGAACATGTCTGCTTCACTGTTTGAGCATGAAATGATCCGTACCACTCTGGCCAAGGCGAAAGAACTGCGTCGCAAGGCCGAGCCCCTGATCACCCTGGCCAAGACCGACAGCGTCGCCAATCGCCGCCTTGCCTTTGCGCGTTTGCGTAATCGCGACATCGTCACCAAGCTGTTCGAGGAACTGGGTCCCCGTTACAAGGAACGTCCCGGTGGTTACCTGCGCATCCTCAAGTGCGGCTTCCGTGCCGGTGACAATGCACCCATGGCCATTGTCGAACTGGTCGATCGCCCGATTGTTGCCGATGAAGTCGAAGAAACAACGGCTGAAAGCACTTCTGCATAAAACCGGAAGTTGCCGCATGAAAACCGGGCATTGCCCGGTTTTTTATTGCCTCGAATTGACGGGATGGCCGTTCCGTGGGCTATGCTTGGTGGATGATTTTTCTTTTTACCGACTTTTCTTGGCAGGGTCCCTATGTGGGGCAGATGAAAGCCGTGCTGGCGCAGCAGGCCGCCGGCTTGCCGGTCATCGATTTGATGCATGATGCTCCCGCCTTCAATCCCCAGGCTTCGGCCTACCTGCTGGCCTCTCTGAGCCCCATGTTGCCCGCCAGCAGTGTTACCGTGGCGGTGGTCGATCCCGGTGTCGGCGATGAGCGCCGTCAGCCTTGTGTGGTCGAGGTGGAGGACAGATGGTATGTGGGCCCCAACAACGGCCTGTTCAACGTGCTTGCCGCGCAAGCTCGGCGCAGCCGGATCTGGCAGATCGACTGGCGTCCCGCAGTCCTGTCGCCCAGTTTCCACGGCCGTGATCTGTTTGCACCGGTGGCCGCACGCATCGCAAGGGGCAAGCTCGAAGGCCTGAGCCCCGGCAACTTCCATGGTGAGCCAGCGCAGTGGCCAGCAGACCTGGCGCAAATCATCTATGTCGATGGCTTCGGCAACGGCATGACCGGCTTGCGGGCCTGTGAAGTTGACCCGTCACAACGGATCCTCTGCAAGGGTCGGCGTTTTGAGCATGGGCAGACCTTTTCCTCTGTGGCACCGGGAGCGGGGCTCTGGTACGAGAATTCCAATGGCCTGGTGGAACTGGCGCTCAATCAGGCCAGCCTCGCCCGTGAAACGGGCCTGGTGATCGGCGAGCCGATCGACCTGGTCTCTGACTAACCCTGGCTGGCCAGGCGCTGGGCGGTGAGATCCAGCACCTGCTTGAGATACTGCCCGGTGTGGGAGTCCTTGACCCTGGCCACGTCTTCCGGTGTGCCTTTGCAGACCACCGTGCCCCCCTTGTAGCCCCCTTCCGGTCCCATGTCGACGATCCAGTCGGCGGTCTTGATGACATCCAGGTTGTGCTCGATGACGACGATGGTATTGCCGTGATCCCGCAGTCGGTGCAGTACCGTCAGCAGTTGTTCAATGTCATGGAAATGCAGGCCGGTGGTGGGTTCATCGAGAATGTACAGGGTACGGCCGGTGTCGCGCTTGGACAGTTCGCGGGCCAGCTTGATGCGCTGGGCTTCACCGCCGGACAGGGTGGTGGCGTTCTGGCCCAGGGTGATGTAGCTCAGCCCCACATCCATCAGGGTCTGCAGCTTGCGCTTGACCGGCGGGATGGCAGAGAAGAATTCCACTGCATCCTCGACGGTCATGTTTAGCACCTCGGTGATGTTCTTGCCCTTGAAACGGATCTCCAGGGTTTCGCGGTTGTAGCGCTTGCCCTTGCAGACGTCGCAGGGCACGTAGATGTCGGGCAGGAAGTGCATCTCCACCTTGATGAGGCCATCCCCCTGGCAGGCCTCGCAGCGCCCGCCCTTGACGTTGAAGCTGAAGCGTCCGGGGGTGTAGCCACGGGAGCGGGCTTCCTGGGTGTTGGCGAACAGCTCGCGGATCGGCGTGAACAGCTGGGTGTAGGTGGCCGGGTTGGAGCGGGGGGTACGGCCGATGGGGCTCTGATCGATATCGACCACTTTGTCGAAATGATCCAGGCCATGCACCGCCACGCAGGGGGCCGAATCTTCCTTGCTGCGGTTGATTTCACGGGCGGCATGGCGGTACAGGGTGTCGTTGATCAGGGTCGACTTGCCCGAGCCGGAGACCCCGGTGATGGCGGTCATCAGGCCCACCGGAATGCGCACGGTAACATCCTTGAGGTTGTTGCCACTGGCCCCTTCGATGATCAGCTGCCGCTCGGGATCATTGGCGGTGCGCTGGGTGGGCACGGTAATGGCCTTGCGCCCCGACAGGTATTGCCCGGTCAGCGAGGCGGGGTTGGCGAGTACTTCCTCCGGGGTACCTTGGGCAACGATGTGGCCGCCATGGACGCCGGCACCGGGGCCGATGTCGACCACGTGATCGGCGCTGAGAATGGCTTCTTCGTCATGTTCGACGACGATCACCGTGTTGCCCAGATCCCGCAGATAGGTGAGGGTGTTGAGCAGGCGGGTATTGTCTCTCTGGTGCAGTCCGATGGATGGCTCGTCGAGAATGTACATGACGCCCACCAGCCCGGCGCCGATCTGGCTGGCCAGGCCGATACGCTGCGCCTCGCCGCCGGAGAGGGTGTCTGCGCTGCGTTCCAGGGTCAGGTATTCCAGTCCCACATTGACCAGGAAGTCAAGCCGCTGGCTGATCTCCTTGACGATCTTGCCGGCAATCTCGCCGCGCCTGCCCGGCAGGCTCAGCTCGGCGAAGAAGGCCCGTGCCCGGTCGATGGGCATGGCCGTGATTTCGGGCAGGGTCTTTTCCTGGATATAGACATGCCGGGCCGAACGGTTGAGTCGGGTGCCATGGCAGTCGGGACAGGACTGATGATTGAGAAACTTGGCCAGTTCTTCACGCACCACGTTGGATTCGGTGTCGCGGTAGCGGCGCTCCATGTTGGGGATAATGCCCTCGAAGGGCTGCACCTTGCGGTGTTCGCCGCCGCGGTCGTTGTAGTAGACGAATTCGATGTCCTCGTCAGCCGAACCGTACAGGACCACATGCTGAATGTCTTCGTCCAGCTGTTCGAACGGGGTGTCCATGTCGAAACCGTAATGTTCGGCCAGCGAGGTGAGCATCTGGAAGTAATAGACACTGCGCCGGTCCCAACCACGGATGGCGCCACTGCTGAGGCTCAGCTCCGGGTGGCTGATGACCCGCTCGGGATCGAAGAACTGCTGCCGGCCCAGGCCGTCACAGGTGGGGCAGGCCCCGGTCGGGTTGTTGAAGGAGAACAGACGGGGTTCCAGCTCGGTCAGTGAGTACCCGCATTTGGGGCAGGCAAAGCGGGCGGAGAAAATGGTATCGGCTTTTTTGTCGTCATCCATCCAGGCAATGATGGCCAGGCCGTCTGACAGGTTGAGCGCGGTTTCGAAGGAATCGCCCAGCCGGGTCTTGATGTCCTCGCGCACCTTGAAACGGTCGATCACCGCTTCGATGCTGTGTTTGCGACGCTTGTCGAGTGTTGGCACATCATCCAGTTCGATGATCCTGCCATCCACCCGGGCACGGACAAAACCGTCGGCGCGCAGGCTGTCGAATACCTGATCATGGGCCCCCTTGCGCCCGGAAACCAGTGGCGCCAGGAGCATCAGCTTGCTGCCTTCGGGGTAGGCCAGCACCTGATCCACCATCTGGCTGACGGTCTGGGCATTGAGGGTCAGGTCGTGATCCGGGCAGCGCGGTTCACCGGCACGGGCATAGAGCAGACGCAGGTAGTCGTAGATTTCCGTGATGGTGCCTACCGTGGAGCGGGGATTGTGCGAGGTGGATTTCTGCTCGATGGAGATGGCCGGTGACAGGCCTTCGATGTGGTCCACATCGGGCTTTTCCATTACCGAGAGGAACTGGCGGGCATAGGCCGACAGGGACTCCACATAGCGGCGCTGACCCTCGGCATAGATGGTGTCGAAGGCCAGTGAGGACTTGCCCGAGCCGGACAGGCCGGTGATGACAATCAGCTTGTCCCGGGGCAGATCGATGTCGATGTTCTTGAGATTGTGGGTACGCGCCCCACGCAGATGGATGGTATCCATGGATATGGCTTCCGCTACAACTAAACCCCTTACTATACGCCGAAGCGGGCGGGCAGGAAAACAGGGAATCGGGATCGAAGTAAGATTTTCTTCGATCCCGAGGGCAGATCAGCAAAGGTTGTTGGTCGCCCAGTTGACCGCCTGGGTGCGGTTGGAGACATCCAGTTTCTTGTAGATGTGGTAGATATGGGTCTTGATGGTATGCACACTCAGGCACAGCTGCTCGGCGATATCGGTATTCTTAGCGCCGGTGGACAGCAGGTTGAGGATTTCCATCTCGCGGTTGGTGAGGATGTCGTGTTCCTTCTTGATGAACTTTTCGTTGCCTGGCGCCTGGTTGATCAGGTAACGGGCAATGACATTGCGCGGGAACCACAGCTCACCGTTGAAGATGGCCAGCACGCCCTTGGCAAAATGGTCGAAGTTGCTGTCCTTGTAGAAAATGCCACGAATGTCCGGCGGTGCCACCAGTTTTTCCAGGCGGCTGCTGCTTTCGGCATTGAAAAAGGCATAGTTGAGCTGCTTCTTGTCCGATTTCCGGCATTGCAGAAGGATGTCCAGCGCCTGCCCCGGGCGGTCCTCCATGCTGTCGATGAGCACCAGGCCGGATTTTGCATTGTATTTCAGGGTTGGCGACTGGCCGGGACTGCAATCGGTGACGTGAACGCGCCCTTCGGTGGCGGAGACCAGATGAGAAGCCAGGGCTTCATAACTGCTGGGGTTTGGACCAACGATATTGATCCAGCGTCCTGCTAACATAGAATTACCCCTCGGTAGGTGTAAACATTCATACTCTGTTTGGACAACATATGGCGCGGTACACTGGGTATGGGGGTGATAAGCTGTCCGTGTCGCCCTGCGTACTGGCCGATATGTAACACATCGTATTGACTTTTCATGTCATTCCCCTTAATTGAAGAAAACGATACGTTAAAGTAATTATCAGTAGTAGATAGCATAAGGTAAATATGACATTAGTGCTATGACTATTGGCGAGATTGTGATCAAAATCAAGAAATTTTCTCAGATTTCTTCTTAATCGTGAAACTGCTAATATTGTCGGCTTGCAGAATTTCAACCCCCTCGAACTTTCAGGACAGACATGAAACACGATGCTATGACGGCAGGAGAACGCCGGGTCGCCTTTTCGCTGGCGGGAGTCTTTGCGACGAGAATGCTGGGATTATTCATGATCTTGCCTGTATTTGCTATCTATGCCGTTGAACTGGAGGATTACAGCCTGACCCTGGTGGGTTTGGCCATCGGCATCTATGGACTGACCCAGGCGCTGTTCCAGGTACCCCTGGGCATGCTCTCTGATCGCATCGGCCGCAAGCCGGTGATCATCGGGGGATTGCTGGTGTTTGCCCTGGGCAGCGTGGTGGCGGCCATGTCCACCAGCCTCTACGGCGTGATCCTGGGGCGTGCCCTGCAGGGCTCCGGTGCCGTGGCCAGTGCGGTCATGGCGCTGGCCGCCGATCTGACCCGGGAGGAACACCGCATCAAGGTCATGGCCTTAATTGGCATCAGCATCGGCGTGTCCTTTGGCGTGGCCATGGTGCTGGGTCCCGTGTTCCACGGCCTGTTCGGGGTTTCGGGGATCTTCTGGATCACCGCGGCGCTGGCCGTAGGGGGCATGTTCATCATCCGTTTTCTGGTACCCAGACCGGTCATCAGCCGTTTCCACCGCGATACCGAAGTGGAGCCGCGCTGGTTTCGCAACGCCGTTTCCGACAGCCAGTTGATCCGGGTGGATCTTGGCATCCTGTTTTTGCACATGAGCCTGATGGCCATGTTCCTGGTCATCCCCACCGAATTGCAGCAGCTGACGCTGCCGGTGACCCGGCACTGGATGGTCTACCTGCCGGTGATGGTGGTGGCCATGGGCCTGATCGTGCCCTTCATCATCATTGCCGAGAAGAAACGCAAGCTCAAGCAGGTCCTCATTGGCGCCATCGCTCTGCTGCTGGTCAGTCAGCTGGCCATGCCGGCCTTTACCGACTCTATGGCTGGGGTGGTGATCATGTTATTGTTGTTCTTTGCCGCCTTCAATCTGCTCGAGGCCATGCTGCCTTCGCTGGTGGCCAAGCTGGCGCCGGCGCAGCACAAGGGCACGGCCATGGGCGTGTATTCCAGTTCCCAGTTTCTCGGCGTGTTTCTCGGTGGCGTGATCGGTGGCAGCTTGCTGCAGCATTACGGCATGAATGCCGTGTTCATGTTCAATGCCGCCACCGCCAGTGTCTGGTTGCTGCTGGCCATGACCATGAAACCACCGGTCTACCTGAGTAGCCAGCTCATCAACCTGGGCGAGCTCAACCAGGCCCGGGCCGAGGAGATTGCCGACCGCCTGAGCCGGGTCAATGGGGTAGTGGAAGCCACGGTCATCGCCGAGGATGGTGTCGCCTACCTCAAGGTGGAAAAGAACAAGCTGGACAACGAAGCACTGAACGCCTTTTCGGTAAGCGAAGACGCGGCATAATCATCTGAACATTACAAACAAACACCAGAGTCTGCACAAAGACAGGAGAGAAAAATATGGCAAGGGGCGTAAACAAAGTCATCCTCATCGGTAATCCTGGCAAGGATCCCGAGGTGCGTTATTCACCCAACGGCGGGGCTGTCGCCAACATTACCCTTGCGACCAGCGAATCATGGAAAGACAAGAATACCGGCGAGAATGTGGAAAAGACCGAATGGCACCGGGTGGTGTTCTTCCGCCGCCTGGCCGAGATCGCCGGAGAATACCTGAAGAAGGGTTCCAAGGTCTATATCGAAGGCAAGCTGCAGACCCGCAAGTGGCAGGACAAGGACGGCAACGACCGTTACACCACGGAAATCGTCGCCAACGAAATGCAGATGCTCGACAGCCGCGGTGGCGGCACCGCCGACTTCAACCAGACCCCGGCATCGGCACCGGCCGCCCAGCCCCAGGCGTCTTCACCGGCACCGGCCGGGGACTTCGACGACGATATTCCGTTCTAACAGACTATTGAAAAACGCCGTTTTTCGACAGCCTGTGTGCGCTGCAAGTCATTGAAGAAGTGGGTGAACGGGAAACCGCGTTTTCCGTTCCCGGCTAGAAATTACCCTGGCTGGGGCTTTTTTCAACATCCTGCCAGCTTTCTGCCGCCAGAAAGCAATTCCTGGTTCCCATGCTCTGCATCGAGTCCTGGCAAGTCTGTACCGCTCCGCCTGGCTCAGTTGTGGCGATTGAGAGTTTCGATGATGGGGCAGTGGGCTTGGCCGTTTTCCGTGCAGGCCTGGATCAGGCTTTCGAGAGTGGCTTTCATGGCCTCGAGATCGGCAATCTGCTGTTCAATCTTCCGCTGTTTGTGTTCGGCCCGCTGTCGCACATCCTCACAGTGGCCTTCCCCCAGTGCCAGCAGTTCATTGATTTCCTTCAGACTGAACCCCAGTTTCTGGGCACGCTTGATGAATCGAATCCGCTCGATCGTGTCGGCCGGGTACTGGCGATAGCCACTGGCAGGCTTGTGTGGCTCCGTCACCAGCCCCACACGCTGGTAATAACGCACGGTTTCCACATTGACCCCGGCGGCACGCGCCAGATGGCCTATGGTCAGTGGTTTTGCTGTCATGTTTGCCCCCTGTAAAGTCCGTACCTCGATACAGAGTCTGGCAGTGTCCCGAAAAAATATCAAAAAGGTCTTGATCTGGAGTCGGCTCCAGGTAATAGGCTTGCCACAGAATCTGAAATCAGTGAAAGATACATTGAACCTGGAGCCTGCTCCAGGTTGTCACATTGACATCATGCTCAGGAGCCGTGAATGAGAGCTTATATTCCCGCGAGTGCCGCACTGGCGATGTTTGGCCTGTTCAGTGGCGTGGCCCAGGCCCACGATCCGGTATTCGGTATTGGCCCCCATGTGCTGTTCAAGAACGGCTATGAAGTGGCCATCGAAACCAATGCAAAAAAACGGGGCGAAGCCAAAGAACAGGAGCTGATGCTGGAGGTCAAATATGGCATCACCGGCGACTGGGCGATCGGCATCGATCTGCCCTACGTGCGCAACGAACTGGCCGATCAGTCGGCCAGTGGGGCCGGCGATGTGAGTCTGTTCACCAAATACCGCTTCTGGCGCAAGGATTCGCTGGGCCTGCAGGAATCGGCGGCAGTTTTGTTCAAGGTGGTGACCGACACGGCCGCAAAAGAGACCTTCCCCGGTCTGAGCAAGGGTGCAACCGATGGCATTCTCGGCCTGACCTATGGTTATGAAGGGCGCAAGTGGTACCGCTGGGCCAGTGTGCGTTACCGCGCCAACGGCACCAGTGACAATGGCCTGAAGCGGGGCGACAAGGTGCTGGTGGACTTCGTTGGCGGCATTCGGCCAAAACCGACCGGTTATCTGGAACCGGACACGGTGTGGTTGCTGGAGCTCAATGGCGAATACGGCCAGCGGGCCGATCTCAACGGTCTGCAGCTGGACAACACCGGTGGCAGCGAGTGGTTCCTGTCGCCGGGGATCTTCTGGACCAAGCGTTATTTTGCCATCAAGGCCGGGGTTCAGATTCCGATCTACAGCAGACTCAACGGCAGCCAGCCCAAATCCGATTACCGTGCCAGGCTGATTCTTGAATGGCACATGTGACCATGGCTCAGGCTATGATTGTTTCCGGCACAGCGTGTCAATAACCGACAGACAAGTGAGACAGACATGAAAAAACAGATGATTTCGGCATTACTGGGATTGCTCCTGATGGTACCGGCCTTTGCCGCCGGAACCCATTATGAAATGCGCGTCGATGGCCTGGCCTGCCCGTTCTGTGCCTACGGCATCGAAAAAAAACTCAAGGCCATCGAAGGGGTCAGCAACATCAAGGTCGATCTCAACAAAGGGCTGGTGAGTGTCGACATGGCCGAGGGCAAGACACTGAGCGAAGAACAGATGAAAAAACTGTTCGATGATTCGGGCTTCACCTATCGCAGCATGAAAACGACCCCGCTTTGAGGCGAACATGTCTTTTTCGCTTTCATGAATCGAACAGTAAAGGAAACCAGGTAACATGACAGAACAAACTTCCAGCATGAAAACCAGCGGGGTCACCGTCTTTACCCTGTTTACCACCACCGGCACTCTGGTCTGCTGTGCCCTGCCGATCATTTTCGTTACCTTGGGACTGGGTGCTACGGTGGCGGCCATGACCAGCACCTTTCCCTTTCTCATCGTGCTCAGTCAGCACAAGGTCTGGGTTTTTGCCTTTTCCGGTCTGATGCTGGCCATTTCCGGCTGGCTGATGTTTCGCCCCGGGCGGGCCTGTCCGGTGGATGAACAATTGGGCCGGGCCTGCAACACGGCTAACAAGTGGAACCGGCGCATCTACTGGACCTCGGTGGTGATCTGGAGTATCGGCTTCTTTGCCGCCTACCTGGCCTTGCCCATCCGCATGTGGCTGGATGTCTGAAAAAACAAATCAATCAATCAAACCCTGTCTCGAGGTGAAAAAATGAAAAAGCTGTTGATGACAATGAGTCTGTTCCTGTTGTTGCCTCTGTTTGCCCAGGCGGAGCCGCCGGCTGGCGCAAAACCCCAGGTCATGGAAATTGGCGTGCAGGGCATGAGTTGCAAGTTCTGTGCACGCAGCGTGGAAAAGAACTTGATGAAACTGGAGGCGGTGGAAAAGGCCGAAGTGGATCTCGAGGCCGGCAGGGCGGTGGTGACCATCAAGCCTGGCAAGCAGGTACCAATCAAGACGCTCAACGAACAAATCATTGCAGCCGGATTTACGCCCGGTGAGGCAAGGGTCAAGTAATGTCTGGTTTGTTCAGACATTCCTGGCCTCACACACAGGTAGTCGAAAACGGCGTTTTTCAACAGGCTGTCAACAGTCGGTCAAGGTTTGCATGAGAGTGCAACAGGAGTGTGTCATGAGTATTCAAATCGAAGTGTTTTCTTCCCCCGGCTGTGGCAAGTGTGGCCATGCCAAGGAGGTGTTGCGCAAGCTGGTCGAGGACATGGACACGGGCCGGATCCACTGGCGTGAAGTCAACATCCTCGAAGAAATGGATCATGCCGTGGAACTGGGCGTGATGTCGACCCCGGCCATTGCCATTGATGGTGAGCTGGTGTTTACCGGCCTGCCTTCGGTAAAGAAAATGCGCAAGGTGCTCGAAGCGCGGCTGGCAACGGCCACGGAGGCCGGATCATGATCGCACTGCTGCTGCTCACGGCCACCTTGCTGGGACTGCTGGCCTTCTTCGAGCCCTGTACCATTGCCACCCACACCCTGTATTCGGTACGGGCCAGCCGTGCCGACAGCCGTGCCTGTTGCCAGAGCCTGCTTGCCGTGTGGCTGAGTCGCAGCGCCCTGTTGATCCTGTTGCTGGTGGGGGCGGTGCTGCTGACCACGCCACCCCAGTGGGGGCCGTATCTGCCCAGTATCATTCTCACCGTGATGGCCTTGTTGTATCTGGTTTCGCGGGTAACCTATATCCCGGTTCCCCATCTGGAATTCTTTCGCTTGTTGCCCGGGGGCCGGCACTTCCCTCAGGGACTCAAGCTGGGCCTGACCTTGCCGGCCTGTACCCTGCCCTTGGTGGTGGTACTCATCGGCATTGCCATTACCGTGGATTCGCTAGCCTTTGCCGCCCTGGCCGGTTTGCTGTTTGCCTCCCTGTTTACCCTGCCCATGGTGTTCGCTTCGGTCAAGGGCATTCATGCCGATGGCCGGGATCTGCTGCAACGTGCGGCCAGGGGCAGTCCGTTTCTGACTGCCACGCTGCTGCTGGGCCTGGCCCTGTACCTGCTGATCCCGGCCTTGAACATCGATGCCGATACCCTCAGGCAAACCCTCAAGACTGCCAGCTGGGCCGGCATCGGCCTGGCCTTTGTGGCCGGCTTCGTGTTCAGCTTCAACCCCGTGTCCTTTGCCTCGGTGCCGGTGATGCTGGCCTATGTCACCAGGGCGCATGAAGAACGCCGGGCCCTGTTGCTCGGCGGCGCTTTCGTTGCCGGCATGGTGGTGACCCATGTGGTGCTGGGGGTGGCCGCAGCCCTCGGTGGGGAATGGGTCAAGGGTGTGATGGGGCGGCAGTGGGGGCTGGTGCTCGGCCCCTTGCTCATCGTCATGGGCCTGATGTGGTCGGGTGTGCTCAATATCCGCCTGCCCTGGTTTGGTGTGCGCGGGCGCAAGGTGACGGGGGTGTGGGGGGCCTTTTTGCTGGGCATTCCCTTTTCCGTGGCCGTGTGTCCCTTCTGTACACCGGCTCTGATGGTGGCCCTGACGGCCAGCGCCGCCATCGGCTCGGTGGGCTTTGGCTTTGCCCTGCTGCTGGCCTTTGCCCTGGGTCGCAGCATTCCTGTCATCCTTGGTGCCTGGAGCATGGGCTGGCTGGAGTCGTTGCAGGTGCTGTCCCGTTATCAGAAGGCCTTCGAGATCATTGCCGGTATCGTGCTGGTGCTGACCGGCCTTTACCTGCTCAATGAATATTTCTTCTGGATTGAATACTGATGAAAAACACAATGGGACAATGGGGCCGGTTCGCCCTGCTGTTACTGGGCCTTGTGACCAGCAGCGCAATGCTCAAGGCCGAACAGGCCAGCAAGCTGGAGGTGCAGAAACTGTCTGAGCGGGTCTATGCGCTGGTCGGCCAGCGCGGCCCCATGTCCAAATGGAATTTTGGCACCAATGCCACATTCGGGGTGATTGTGACCGGTCAGGGTGTGGTGCTGGTGGACCCCGGTGCCAGTGACAAGGCGGCCCGCTATATTCATGCGGCCATCAAGACCATTACCGATCAGCCCGTGGTGCTGGTCATCAATACCGGCAGTGAGGATCTGCGCTGGCTGGGCAATGCCTACTTTCACTCACTGGGCGCACGGATCATCACCAGTCGGAATGCCCTGCAGGATCAGAAGGCCAGGGCCAGTGAACAGCTTGGCCGGCTGGAGAACCTGATCAGTGAAGACTTCGCGGCGGGGACCGTCGACAGTTATGCCCATGAGACTTTCGAACGGGAAATGGAACTGCGAGTCGGCGACATGAAAATCGTTCTGTACCATCATGGCCCGGCTTACCTGCCAGGCGACAGCTATGTCTGGTTGCCGAAAGAAAAGGTTGTGTTTACCGGTGACATCGTTTCGACCGAACGCATGCTGGCGGTTGCAAGGGTTTCTGACACGGCTTCCTGGATCGACAACTTCAGGAAAATCGAAAAACTCAAACCGGTGCATGTGGTCCCCGGTCATGGTCATGCCACGGACATGGCCACGGCCAGGGCCGATACACTTGAGTACCTGGTGGCGCTGCGCAAGGCCGTGCGTGCGTATATGGACAACGAGGGCGCCATTGAAGAGGTCAGTTCGCTGAACCAGTATCCCCTGTCTTCCTACGAACGCCTGATCGGCTATGACATGCTGATGGGGCGCAATGCCCTGCATGTCTACATGGAACTGGAGTGGGAATAAACGGCGGGCTCACGCACCGTGCAGTTTTTGCTCCAGCAATCCCTTCAGGGCAGGCAGGTCCTGGCACTGGTTGATCTGTTCTGCACTGAGCAGACATTGTGGCGTGCTTCCGGCCTGTTGCAGGAACACCGCCGGCAGTTGTGGTGCAAGGGCAGGAAAGCGGCCGATGAACTCATCACGGTGCAGGAAGACCAGTTCCACCTCCAGCTCAGCCAGAAAGTTCGCCCAGTCTTCGTGCATGGAAAAATAGCCGTGGGTAAGGGCGCACAGCTGGCAGGCATAGGTGGCCGGGGAGAAAATCTTGTGGCCCATGTCCGCGAGGGTGTTGTACAGGCCGCTGTCGGCGTTGTAGACGAAGATCAGCGTCCTGTCCGGTGCCATCGAGACCTACCGGGCCGGTTCGCCGCGCTTGCCACGAATGAGCTTGAGTCCCAGCAGCAGCCAAGGGCTGCCATGCAGGAACAGATCGAAGATATCGATGGGCTTGCTCAGTTCACCGGAAAACAGCATGCCCAGTTTTTCCACGATATGAGGTTCGGGCACGAAGGGTGCCAGCCCCAGCGTCAATGCCACGACGATCAGCACGGGCCAGGAAAAATTGTCGAGCCAGCTCATTGATATGCTCCAGTAAATTCAAGGGTTACTCTGGTTTGCCTTTTGTCTTTCAACTTCTCACCTTTATTTCCACTTTTACGAAACACGGAACAATTCATCCTTAGAATTGCCCTGTGAGCGGAAACCGAAACTGCGATTTCCGCTATCCTCACAAAATCGATCACCCCGGGTGGTCGATTCTGGCGGCACACCCTGTGCTGCGGGAATCTGTGAACAAATCGGATTCCCTTATTCGTTGTTCGATGTGCCTTCCACCGGGAGTCCACTGGCCTTCCACTCGGGATAGCCATCTTCCAGGCGCCGGGCCTTGCGGCCTTTTCTGCGCAGGGTCTCCACCGCCTCGAAGGCCAGCACACAATGGGGACCGCGACAGTAGGCTACGACCTCCTGTTGCGGATCAAGTTCATCGAGGTGGGATTCCAGTTCCGCCAGCGGGATATTGATGGCACCGGGCACGTGGCCGGCGGCGTATTCTTCCGGTGGGCGCACATCCAGTACGGTGACCAGACCATCGCGGCAGCGTTGCAGCAATTCATCGGCGGGCACCGGTTCCAGATCATCCTTCACGGTCAAAAAGGTATTGACCAGCCGCTCCACCTCGGCCACGTGGCGCTCGGCCACCTGGCGCAGGGCCTGGAACAGCTCGATGACATCCTCACCGCTGATCCGGTAATAGACCTTGAGGCCTTCCTTGCGGGTGCTGACCAGCCCGACCTGGCGCAATTGCTGCAAATGCTGGGAAGTATTGGCCACGGTCAGACCGCTGACCGTGGCCAGCTCGTCGACACTGCGCTCGCCCTGGGCGAGAAATTCCAGCAATTCCAGCCGGTTGGCATTGCTCAGGGCCTTGCCGACGCGGGCAAACTGGCTGAACAGGTCGTGTTTGAAATTGCTGCTTGACATATTTCCTGAATCCACTATTCTACTATTCAAGTAATTAATTGAATAGTAGATTTCTCTTAAACCATTATAGCCCTAAACCCGGGGCAGACAACATTTCTCAAGGAGGTTTTGCCCATGTCACTGGAAGAATTCATCATGAGCAATGAAAAACCGATACGCATGGGCTTTTTTTTCGGCATGCTGATCCTCATCGGTCTGTGGGAGCTGCTGGCACCCAGGCGGGCACTGACCGTGTCCAAGGGGATTCGCTGGCTCAACAATCTCGGCCTGGTGTTCTTCAACAGTTTTCTGCTCAATGCCCTGTTGCCCTTCCTGGCGGTGGGGGTGGCCCTGATTGCCCGTGAAAACGGCTGGGGACTGCTCAACCAGGTGGAGTTGTCCTTTTGGCTGAAGGTGGTCTCGGCCATCGTGGTCATGGATCTTGTCATCTATATCCAGCATGTCATGGTGCATGCCATTCCGGTACTGTGGCGCCTGCACCGGGTGCATCATGCCGATCCCGACTTTGATGTCACCACCGGCGCCCGTTTCCATACCCTGGAGATCTTCCTCTCCATGGGCATCAAGTTCGCCACCATCCTGCTGCTGGGGCCGCCTCTGGTGGCGGTGGTTATGTTCGAGGTGATCCTCAATGCCACCGCCATGTTCAATCACGGCAACATCCGCCTGCCCGGCAAGGTCGACAGGGTATTGCGCTGGTTCCTGGTCACGCCCGACATGCACCGGGTTCATCACTCGGTGGAGGACGACGAGGCCAACAGCAATTTCGGTTTCAGCCTGCCCTGGTGGGACCGCCTGTTCGGTACCTACCGGGACCAGCCCCGTGGCGGCCATGAAGGCATGCAGATTGGCATCCACAAGTACCGCGAGCCTTCACTGGTCACCTGGCTGCCGGGCATGCTGGCCCTGCCCTTTGTTGGCAGGATCACCGGTTACACCATCAACCGGCGTCAGTGGAACAAAAGCGAAAAATAGGCATCGGTCACCCCCACCCCCTACATCCATTACCTCCCTCCCACGAGGGAGATTTTTTTCCCTGTCATGGAACATGCTATGAAAAACAAGGCTCTTCGATACACATTGTTGTTACTTCTGCTTACCGGCATCGTCGTGGCCATCGGCTACCGCGATCAGCTCGATGCCGAGGCGCTGGAACACTGGGTAAAAAATGCCGGTACCGCCGGCCCGCTGGTGTTCATGCTCATCTACATCGTCGGCACCGTGTTCTTCTTTCCCGGTTCGGTGCTGACCCTGGCCGGTGGCGCCCTGTTCGGTCCGGTGTGGGGCGCCTTCTACAACCTCACCGGCGCCACCATCGGCGCCGCCATTTCCTTCGTCATCGCCCGCTACCTGGCGTCGGACTGGGTGGAAAGGAAAACCGGCGGACGCATGAAACAGCTCAAGGACGGCGTGGAAGGCGAGGGCTGGCGTTTCGTCGCCTTCGTGCGCCTGGTTCCGCTGTTTCCCTTCAACCTGCTCAACTACGCGCTGGGCCTGACGCGGATCAAACTGTCCCACTATGTCATCACCTCGTACATCACCATGCTGCCGGGTGCCATTGCCTATACCTACCTGGGCTATGTGGGCCGCGAGGCCATGGCCGGTGACGAAGGCGTGATCCGCAAGGCCCTGCTGGCCCTGGCGCTGCTGGCGGTGGTGGCCTTTCTGCCGCGCCTGGTGGGCGCCCTGCGCAAGGGGCCGATGCTGTCGGTGGCGGATCTCAAACAGCGCCTGGATGCCGGTGAGGACGTGCTGGTGCTGGACGTGCGCACGGCGGAGAACTTCAACGGCAAGCTGGGGCACATCGACAACGCCCGCAACATTCCCCTGGAAGAACTGACCGATCGCCTGGATGAACTGGTCGATTACACGGAAAAACCCGTGGCCATCGTCTGCACCACCGATCGCCGTTCGGCCAGGGCGGCCGGTCTGCTGGCCGAGAACGGTTTTGCCGATGTGCATGTAACCAAAGGTGGCATGACCGACTGGAACAAAAAGGCCTATCCACTGGCCTGAACGAGGCTGACAATTTTTCAATATCAAACAGCAAGAGGTATCGCACATGTCAATCAGTGTCATCATCGCCGGCCTGATCACCGGGTTACTGCTGGGCGTCTTCGGCAGTGGTGGTTCCATCATCACCATGCCGGCCCTGCTGTACCTGCTGGATGTGGAACCCAAGTCGGCGATTGCCATGAGCCTGGGAATCGTGGCCATCACCGCCAGCATCACCGCCTTTCAGCACTGGCAACGGGGCAACGTGAATCTGAAAATCACGGCCATCTTTGGCCTGTTCGGGGTCATTGGCACCTATGCCGGTGCACGCATCGGTCTCATCACGCCGGTGGTGGTGCAACTGACGATTTTCGCACTGGTCATGTACGCCGCGGCCTGGAAAATGCTCAGGCCGGCCGTGCAGCACAAGTCTGTTGGCGCAGCACGCACCGAGTGCCTGGATGGCAACTGTGATGATCTCGATTACCGGCATGTCGCCATGCATGGTATCGGTGTGGGCGTGCTGACCGGTGTGGTCGGCGTCGGTGGCGGTTTTCTCATCGTCCCGGCCCTGGTGCTGCTGTCCGGGCTGAGCATGAAGCAGGCGGTGGGCACTTCGTTGAGTATCGTTGCGCTCAAGTCGTTCGCCGGTTTTGCCGGTTATGCCGGTGCGGTAGAAATCGATTATTTCCTGATGGCATCGTTTACCGCCATTGCCATCGTCGGCAGCGTCGCAGGCAGTCAGCTGTGTCACCGCCTGCATGCGGACAGACTGAAGACCGGCTTTGGCGTGTTTCTCGTTCTGGTCGCCAGTTACATCCTGTTCAAGAGCGTGCTGTAACATGAGCCTGCCCGTCTATCTCGATTACAACGCAACGACCCCGCTTGAGCCCCGGGTGGTCGAGACCATCAACAGCTACCTGCGGGAACATTTTGGCAACCCGTCTTCCGCCCACTTTTTTGGTCGCAGTGCCGCCGAAGGGCTTGCCTGGGCCAGGCGTCAGGTCGCCCAGCTGATCGATGCCGGTGAGGATGACATCGTTTTTACCGGCAGCGCCACCGAGGCCAATAACATGGCCATCCTTGGCCTGGCCGGCTCGGTTGCCGGTGGTGGCGGGCATATTGTCACTAGCGCGATTGAACACCCCTCGGTTCGCCAGCCCTTCGCGCATCTGCGCGAGCAGGGCTGGCAGCTGAGTATCGTGCCGGTGGATCAGTATGGACGGGTCGATCCCGCTGAGGTTGCAAAAGCCATGCGCCCGGAAACGGTGCTGGTCTCGGTCATGCATGCCAACAACGAGACGGGCACCATCCAGCCCATCCGCGAAATCAGCAACATCGTCAAACGGCACAACAGTCTGTTGCATGTGGATGCGGCCCAGACGGCAGGCAAGATCCCGATCTCGGTAAAACAGCTGGGCGCCGACATGCTGACCCTTGCCGGTCACAAGTTTTATGCTCCCAAAGGCGTGGCCGCCCTGTATGTGAGAAAGGGCATTCGACTGTCGCCATTGATGTTTGGTGCCGATCAGGAGCACGGGCGACGGACCGGAACACAAAACGTCGCCTGTATTGCCGGTCTTGGCATGGCGGCGCGGATTGCCCGGCAACGGCAGGACACCGAGTCCATCCGGCTGCGCTACAAACGGGACAGGCTTTATCAGCTTCTGGCGAGGAAAATTCCCGGTCTGGAAATCAACGGTCATCCTGAGTGGCTCCTGCCCAACACCCTGAATGTTTCCTTCCCTCATGTAAACGGACAGGCCCTGCTGGACAGGGTAGCCAGTGAAGTTGCTGCCTCTACCTGCTCGGCCTGCCATGCCGGTGACCACAAGGGGGCCGGCTCGGTTCTGCAGGCCATGGGCCTGTCGGCAGCACGCATCGATGGGGCGGTACGCCTGTCGGTAGGCATACCCACCACCGATATCGAGATCGAGTTTGCCGCCGCCATGCTGATCGAGGCCTGGCAGAGCAGCACGCTAGAAAATGACAAGGTGGCAGGAGGATAAACCCGGCGCAGGATTGTGATCGATTGTCCTGGCATGGCAACCGAAGCACGTCCACGGGAACGAGGTATTGATGAAAGGGGTAACGAAATGGCGACAGAAACTGTTCTGACCCACCGGCCGCGAGCATCGGCGGGCACCCGGCAGGCCCTGATGCCGATCCGTTACAGCCTGGTCGTGCAGTTGCTGAGCATGGCGGCATTTACCCTGGCCTTCCTTGGCTGGCTCAATGAGACCTGGCTGTTCTGGTTCGACAATCCGATCTGGCTTAACCGTTACACCGAATACGCCATCATTCTCGGCTTTGGTCTGTGGCGTATTGTTGCCGAACACAATCCCTGGGGCTGCCCGGGTAACGGTGGTGTGCCGGGGACGCCGCGAAAACATGCGAGCTTCACCGCAGGAACAGCAGGCCGCCCGGGCCGAAGGGGTTGAATTTCTGTTCCAGCGGGTTGCGCTGCAAGTGCTGGGCGGGCAGTCGCTCCGGGCTGTGGTGTTTGAGAGCCCGGGCGGAGACCGGAAGCAGATTGACTGTGATGCACTGATCTGTGCCATCGGCCAGCAGGTGGGTCCACCGGGCTGGTTGCAGGATCTGGGGGTGGAAACAGACCAACAGGGCAGGATCGTGATCCATGAGCGGGGCCGGACCACCAACCCGAAAATCTTTGCCGGGGGTGACAATACCCATGGCCCGGATCTGGTGGTGACCGCCATTGCCGCCGGACGCAAGCCGGCCGATGGCATGCTCCATCATTTTCGACCGGTTCAGAAGATCCGCCAGCGGATCAGCAGGGTGTTCACGGCCCGGTTGTGGTCACCGGCCATGTCGGGTCGACCTGCTGCGGCCCAGGATCAGGGAGACGCACCGCGATGAGCAGGTG
Source organism: Gammaproteobacteria bacterium (assembly GCA_024275915.1). Classification (GTDB taxonomy): domain Bacteria; phylum Pseudomonadota; class Gammaproteobacteria; order UBA6429; family Thiohalophilaceae; genus JAJRYG01. The sequence goes on along the minus strand of JAJRYG010000048.1, from coordinate 7,885 downwards.
GTCGCTGTCATTGCTGTGCGGGTTATGGCTACCGTTAACGGCCTGGGCGCATCATACCCGTGATCACATGATGCTGGCAGAAGACGCCCGGCAGGTGATTGCGGCAACCCGGCAGGGAACCGAAGTGGCCGGGATCTGGCTGATCTGGGGGGCGCTGGGATTGATGCTGGTGCTTGGGCTGGTTCGCTGGTGGCGTCAGAGGCCGGGTCAATGAAATACCGGAGGATTCGCTATGTATGGTTGCCGGTGGGTGTGGCCTTGCTGGCCGGGATTGGCTATGTCAACTGGAGCAAGTCTGGTGCCGGTCTGTATTCACGTCTCTGGCAACCGGAGGCCCTGTTCGCCTACTGGAATCCCGCCGACTTCTATGATCCCGTGCAGAGCCTGACCGGCAGCTTCGCAGGCAGGGAATGTGTCACCTGCCATGAAGGCGTGACACCGGGGATCGTTAACGACTGGCGCAAAAGCCGTCATTCACAGGCCCGTGAGCCAGTTTACTGCACGGCCTGTCATGGCAATGATCACCGCAACCTGCACCTGCCCACGCCGCAGATCTGTGGTGGTTGTCATGCCACCCAGTATGGCCAGTTTGTCGATGAAAAACGCTATGGTTTTCCCAGCCATGGCCTGGCCATGGAACGGGCTCTGGATGCCAGACATTTTGTCGACAAGCCCAAGGCCGAGGTTAGCGCCTGCCTGCAGTGCCACTCGGTGGCCAGCAAGTGTGATTCCTGTCATACCCGTCATCTGTTCAATGCCGCCGAAGCGCGACGTCCCGAAGCCTGTATCACCTGTCACAGCGGGCCACCGCATCCTGATGATGAAAGTTATTTTGCCTCCAGACATGGCCAGATCTACCTAGAGGAAGGCAAGGACTGGGACTGGTCGAAGCCCCTGCACAAGGGAAATTACAAGGTTCCCACCTGCGCCTATTGTCACATGGAAGATGGCAAACACCAGGTGGTGGACAAGTCCATCTGGAAGTTCGGTATCCGGCAAATCAATCCGCTGACCTCCAGCAACGAGGTCAAACGCAATCGCTGGGTGAAGCTGTGCAGTGATTGTCATGAAGCCGACTGGTCACGCCGGCAACTGGCAAAACTGGATACCGAGCGCAAGCAGGCCTGGCAGAAACTCTATGCCGCCGAGTCAGTATTGTGCAGGCTGCGGGCCGATGATCAGCTTTTCCCGCCGGCCTCACAGCGTCCTGCCTATCCCACAGACTGGTTGGATGAAATCTGGCCTCGCGAACGGATTGGTTTTTTCGAGGGGCAGGCCTCGGCTTTCTATAATGTCTCCCCCATCGAACGTGACTATTTCGAAATGTGGTATTTCGATAATCTTTCCACCTACAAGGCCGCCGCCCATGGTGACGCGGCGCTGCAACGCCGCGCCCATGCCGCGATGGATCGGGATCTGCAATCGATAAAACGTGAGGCCAGAATTCTGCGTACCCTCGGTGAGGCCGAGCGGGAGCTTGGCATCGACGCCAGGGCAGGGTCATACTGGCGCATCGGTGACTACACGGATCACAACCGGGAGCACAACTGATGTCCATCGGCAACAGGCTACGGGTCAGGCCAGACTACCAGTTCGGCACCGCGGGATTCGTGATTCTGCTCTTGCTGCTGGTGAGCCCGGGCAACGGTTCGCTGGCACAAGAAAGGGAAACACCCCCTTCAGGCGCCTATGACGACCGTGAGAGTATCCAGTGCCACCTGCAGAAAAATGCCCCGTTGATCTCGGCCTGGCAACACGGTGCCCACGGTCGCAAGCAGCGGTCGGCCAGCTGTACCGCCTGCCATGGCAAGACCCATCATGGCGGACTGGAAAGGGCGCATCAGGATGACACCTGCATTGACTGTCATGGTGGTCCGAAGGCACCGGTTACACACAGTTATGCCACCTCCAAGCACGGACTGATCCTGCGTCTGGAAGCCCCGCAGCAAGGCTGGTCCCGGCCTTTGCAGGACGCCCGTTACCGGACACCGGGTTGCGCCTATTGCCACATGCATCGCGGCCAGCACGATGTCAGTAAGGGGGTACGCAAAGACATTCTCGATGATACGGATCGGCAGGCCGTACAGGACGAGATCCACCAGGTTTGTCAGGACTGTCATTCCCCTCGCTATGTCGGCCGCCTGTTCGACAACGGCGAAAAAATGCTCGAGGTTGGTCGCAGCAAACTGCGTGAAGCCATGCAAATCGTCGAACAGGCCAGCGTCCGTTTTGGTGAGAAAGATCTGGTTACCGTGCATCGTCAACTGAAGACCATGCGGCATCATCTGAAAAACATTTATCTTGGCGTGGCTCACCAGTCTCCGGATTATCAATGGTGGCACGGTCAGCCCGCAATGGACGGTGATCTGCTGCGCATCAAGGGACAGCTCGACGAACTGCAGCGCATACAGACCATCTCCGCTCAGGGGACGGATGAACGGGCAGGAAAAACCAACCTTGCCGGGCAGCATGGACAATGAAAGATCCTCAAGCCTATGCACACTGGTATGAAACCCCCCGGGGGGCCTGGATGGGGCAGCAGGAGTACGGGTTGCTGAAAACCCTGCTGGGGCCGTCGCCTGGCCAGAGCCTGCTTGATGTGGGCTGCGGTACCGGCTACTTCACCGGGCGCTTCGTCGCAGACGGTCTGCAGGTCAGCGGTGTCGATCCGGATCCGGCCATGCTGGATTTTGCGCGCCAGGCGGTTGACGGGGCCCGGTTCGTCCAGGCCGACATGCTCAGTCTGCCGTTCGAGGATGGCCAGTTCGATTGTGTCATCGCCATCACCAGCCTGTGTTTCGTCAGAGATCCGCTGGCGGCCATCGCGGAGCTGTGGCGGGTGAGCAACCGTGCCCTGCTGCTGGGCTTGCTCAACCGTCACAGCCTGTTGTACTGGCAGAAGCGCCACAGTGCCGGTTATGGCGGCGCCCGCTGGGACACGGGCGGGGAGGTGGCACACTGGTTCGATGGTTTGCATCCCGCGCCGCGGCGCCGCCGCCAGGCCAGCGGGATCTTCCTGCCCGGCGCTGGCCATTTTGCCCGGGCTGTGGAACACTGTTTGCCGGCCAGTTTGCCGCTGGGCGGTTTTCTGGCGGTGGTGGCGTTCAAACCATAACAACCATGTATGGCGGTCGGGACAACAACATGCAGGACAGCAAAGACCAGGGCATCATGCCGTTGGCCGGGAGCAGCCTATGGCCTTCGGCGGAGTATGCGCAGCAACTCGCCCGGCTGCGCGACAGTGTGGGTGAAACGGTCTATCTGGCCAGGCTCAACCACAGTGACATCCACCTGTCGGTGACCCTGGAAAACCGGCCGCTGATCCTGCTGGACGTGATTGACTTTGCCGCCCATGATCCGGCTCGCGGACTCTATCCCCACATGCTGATCCTGGATGATGGCCGGGGGGTGAACCTGGGACAGGTGCTGCGGGTTTGCCGTGACCGGGCCTTTGCCCCGGAGGCGGCCCAGATCCTGTTTCAGCAGCGGGCGCTCATGGAACAACTGCTGTACCGGCCGCGGCAGCTCAGCCAGTCGAGCATCACCAGTACCTCCCGCCAGCTGCTGGCGGCCCTGCTGGGCAAGACCGCCACAGCACCCCTGCCGGACGACCAATGACAGACAACAGAGACTGAACCAATGCACGCAACCTTACCCCTGCTCACCGATACGGACTTTCCGGCCATCCGCCGGGGTCCGCTGGAAATCCTCCAGGTCAACCTGGGTCACCTGTGCAACCAGCAATGCCTGCATTGCCATGTCAATGCCGGACCGACGCGCAAGGAAATCATGAGCCGCGATAACATGGAGGTGGTGCTGGACTTTGTGCAAAAAAACCGCATCAAGACCCTGGACCTGACCGGTGGTGCACCCGAGCTGAACCCCCATTTTCGGGACCTGGTTCGTGCCGCCCGCGGTCTGGGCGTACATGTCATGGACCGTTGCAATCTCACCGTGCTCGGTGAGCCGGGGCAGGAAACCCTGGCCGAATTTCTGGCCGAAAATGAGGTGGAAATCTTTGCCTCGCTGCCCTGTTACCTGCAGGAGAACGTCGATGGTCAGCGTGGCAAGGGTGTCTATGTCGGCAGTATCGAAGGGATGAAAAAGCTCAATCAACAAGGCTATGGCCAGTCGGCTTCAGGCCTGCAGCTCAACCTGGTCTACAACCCCGCAGGTCCCAGCCTGCCGCCACCCCAGCGGCAACTGGAAGAAGACTACCGGCGTGAACTGCAACACCACCATGACGTGCGGTTCAATCGCCTGCTGACCATCACCAACATGCCCATCAAGCGCTTCGGCAGCATGCTCGTCTCGAAAAAACAGTTTGGCGATTACATGGATCTGCTCAAGGGTGCCCACCAGGACAGCAACCTGGAGACGGTCATGTGCCGCAACCTGATGAGTGTCGACTGGCAGGGTTTCGTCTACGACTGTGACTTCAACCAGATGCTGAATCTGCCACTGAAGATCGCCGGCCGGCCCCGCAGCCATCTGCGGGACATCGAGACCGAGGCGCTGAGCGGCAATTCCGTCGTCGTCGCCGATCACTGTTATGGTTGTACTGCCGGGCAGGGCAGCAGTTGTGGTGGCGCGCTGACCGTGGATGCATGACGGGGGCTTCGGTCAAGGAGGGCGGCTTGTCTGTGCATGATCATGCCCGTGGCGGACCTCGCCTTGTCGGGCCGCATCTATGCTGACCGGCTGTCCGGCGAATTTCCGTTCGGCCTTGCCGGATGTGCCGGGCCGACAGGTGTGGGGGGGGTGGTGAACAGGGATGAATCTCGCTCGCGGTGGCGGTTTTTCCATGGACCGGTTCTTTTGCGTTTCAACAGTCCTTCTCGCAGTCTTCCTTTCAAGGCCTCCACGTCGACTTGCGGCGCTCTGGCGTAGCAGGCATTGGCCAGTTCTTGCAGGGCATCACGCAGGACTTGGTTGTGCCGGTAACGGCTTTCGAATCGCCTTTGCCATGCCGTCAGACTGAAGTTCTGCGGCCAGCCTTCGGCGCGGGCAAACTGCCGGAGAGCTTGCTGTATATCCGCGAGGGATCGTGCCTCGGCCAGGTGGGTCAGTGCCTGTCTGGTGAGCTTCCTGCGCTGCAGATAATGAGCCAGGTTCCGTAGCACATGGCGCAACGGGCGATACAGCACCGCCAGCAACAACAGTGGCAAGACGACCTGCAGCAGCGGACTCAGTGTCCAGGGTCGTGCTGGTGCGTGGCTGACATCCACCAGTCTGCCGCGCTCGGGATCGAAGTACTGAAACTGCAGGGCAGGCAGTTCGACCCGGCCATTGTTCAGGGGCTTGAAGGGGATGTGATGGACCACCTGGCTGTGCATGCCGGTGCGATCCGGTCGGGTCTGTCTCGTTGTGCTGGCCGGAAAAAAATGGATCTGCGTGGTGCTTTTCAACTGTCGCAGCACGGCAGGAAACCAGAACGGCAGCAGGGAATCGGACTGCATGTGGATGGTCCATTCGGCCAGTTCACCGCTGGACAACCATCCTCCGGGGGTTATGGTGCTGGTCATGCCGAGCTTGCCCACCGGGAGGGTCGGTGGAATATAGGGGGGCAGGGGCCGTACCTGCAGGGTCAACACGGGCAGGAAATAGCGGGCACGTCGTGCACCACCAAGATGGTAGCCGATGGCGGGCAGTTCGAGGGTTTGCATGCCGCTGGCCAGGGGAAACAGCAGCCAGCCGATACGCAGCCGGGTTCGTCGTTTGCCATCGACGTCGATCCAGTCACGGCTGGGGGGCAGGGGGATGATCTCGAACCCGGACAGGCGGGCCTCCTCTTCGTCGAGACGCAGTGAAGCGAACTGATCGGGCGTCTGCACTTCCACCTCGACCCGAAGCTGTTGCCGCTCCCAGAGCGTCGAGGCCGATTGTCTGTAGGTCAGCCGGATGGGTTCTTCGTTGGCGCGGGCTGCCATGACTTCGATGTCCAGGGGAGGGCTTCGTCCCGGGCCGGCAACGAGCGGGGGAAGGTGCACCTTGCCGGTTAGTCGGGGATAGAGCCGGAGGCTCAGGAACTGCCGGGTGCCATCGCGGCTTTTGCTGTAATCACTGGCGACCAGCCTGAAGGCCTTTTTGATCGCAGACAGATCCACTGTTTCGAGTCGCAGCTCCATGTCCCTGGCTTCGATAAGCAGATCGAAGGCCTTGCCCTGCTCGACCCGGCTCTGGCTCGGGGTCATGCTCAGGGTGACCGCCTGGCTGGCTGACAGTGGCAGCGACAGGAACAGCAGCAGGCCGAGCAGGCGGCGTGTAACGGGGGTTACCATGGTTCCACTCCCGGCACCTGTCGGGGTGTTTGCAGCGTGGCCGGGAAACCCTCTTCCATTTCAAACAGGCGTTTCCACAACCCGGCCCGGTTCTCGTGCAGTTCACCCATCCGCATTCTGGCCTCGATGATGGCCTGCTTCTGCGCGGGGGAGTGGCTTGTGCTGCTGCCCTGCGCGGCCAGTCGGGCGTGTTCCACCCCCCTGTCGATCAGCGCAGCCAGTTGACTTTCGCCCGCATCGGGCAGGACAGGCAGGGCGCTGGCCGCGGATTTTCCTTCCTTTTGTTCTCCCAGGGAGACGGAAGCGGATTCGTCGAGCGGGATTTCGGTTTCTGCCGTTGCCCGGCGGGGCCCCTTTCCTGCCCGGCGAACCCGGCCGGAAAGAATGTCGTTTTTCAGTCGTTCTTCCACCTGTGCCTGCAGGGCCAGACTGGTTTCGAGGTTCCTGCGGCTGGCCGGGTGGTCGGGGATGTAGCGCAGGGCATCGGCATAGACTTCGCTGGCCAGCCTGAAATTGCCAAGCTGGACATAACTGTTGCCAAGGTTGTACAACGCCTGTCCCCGTTGACGGACCGTGCGCGCCTGCAGCGCGGCCTGGCCGAACTGGCGCACGGCACCGGTAAAGTCTCCCTGCCGATAGCGGCTGGCGCCTTCACCGAAGCGGCCCGGGTAGCCGGGCAGGGTTTCGTAAAGTTCCTGGGCGCGGTGGTAGTCACGGGCCTGGAAAGCCTGGTAGGCGGCTGCGAGTCCGGCTGGCGAAGTCTCTGCCGCCAGGAGTCTGGTAGCTGGCCAGGCCAGTAGTGACAGGCCGAGTATCGCTACGATCAGAAGCGGCACGGGGGTCGTCCCGTCCCGGTGGCGTGCAGGGCGTGGTATCGGGCAAGGCAGGCTGGCAACGAACAGCAGCAAGATGGCCGGAAACAGGAACCAGGGAAAATATTCCTTCCAGGCAACCTGAGCATCGTTCTTGTCGGGGAGCGTGTGCCTGGCCTGCTGTTGCATGCCATGATCATACAGGGCCAGCCAGTCACTGTTGTCATCGGTTACGGCCTGATATTTCCCCCCGCCGCGGCGGGCCAGTTGTTGCAACAGGGTTTCATCCATGCGGCTGATCACCGCCTTGCCATCCCGTTTCAACCAGCCCCCTTCCGCCAGCGGAATCGCATCACCTTCGACACTGCCCACGCCAAGGACATACAGGGGAATGCTGGCCTGGCCAAGGCCCTGTGCCGCCTCCATCAGGGCCTGTTTCCGCTCGGCGCCGGTTGCCAGATCGCCGTCGCTGATGAGCAGCACCACGGCACTCTGCCTGCTGTTGGCCAGTTCCTTTCCTGCCAGTTGCAGGGCGCTGGCCGCCCCGGAGCCATGGGTGGGCAGTACCAGGGCATCGAGCATTTCCAGATAAAAGGCGAGGGCCGTTTTGTCCGATGTCAGCGGCACGAATAGATGAGGCCGGGCCGAGTAGACGAGGATGCCGATACGCGCATCCGGGGCCTGGCTGAGGAGCTCGTGGATCTCGATGCGGGCCCGTTGCAGTCGGTTCGGGCGGATATCGGTGGCCTGCATGGAGCGCGACACATCCAGCACGATCATGATGTCCAGCCC
>JAJRYG010000047.1 GCA_024275915.1 Gammaproteobacteria bacterium | reverse complement strand
TTGACTTGGCATTGCGTTCCTTCTGCAGGTTCTGGGTCTTGCTCTGCAGTTCCTTGCGCCGGTTTTCCAGCCGGCTGAAGGTTTCTGTGTCCAGTTCGTGACCCCGCCCGGCCAGTTGCTGGCGGACGGTGTCCAGGTCGTTGCGTAAGCGTTTGGGATCGAGCATGTTGTGCCTTTGTGTTCTTGTTGATTTGAAATTCGGTTGTCTAGCAGGATGTTGAAAAAAACCTTCCCTGGGATTTGTTCAAGCCGGAAACGAAAAACGCGGTTTCCCGTTTCCTCACATTTTCAATGACTTGCGGCCATTGAAAATGGCGGTACTTTCCTGCATCGCCTGCAGGCTGCAGAAAAACGGTGTGTTTCAACAGCCTGCTAGCCATTGGTATGGGCGCTCCAGGTGACAATGTGGCCTGGCTTGATGGTTTCGTTGAGGTGTTCGACGATCTGCTGGATTTTTTGAGGTTCGTCGAAGAATTCCACCACCAGCGGCAGATCCATGGCCAGGTCGATGATATCGGCGCTGTGGATCACGCCGGACTCACCAAAGCCGGAGATGCCGCGGAATACGGTGACGCCACGCAGTTTTTCCCAGTTGCGCAGCCGCTTGAGCAGGCCCTTGAGCTGAGTTTCCCCTTCGGTCAGGTACACCCGCACCACGGTGACTTCGTTGTTGTTCATAATTGTCTCCCTGCAATGATGCCAAGCCAGGCTGCCAACAGGCAGAAACTGACGCTGAGTAATACATTGAGTCCGGCCTTGATCAGTTCGCCGTTTTCCATGAGATTCAGGGTTTCGATGGAAAAGGTGGAAAAGGTGGTGAAGGCACCGAGAAACCCCACCAGCAGCATGGCACGCCATTCCGGTGACAGGCTGGCCCGTTCGATGAGCAGAATATACAGGAATCCCATGAGCAATGAACCCAGCACATTGACCGTGAGGGTGCCGTAGGGAAAATCACGCCCCGCCAGACGATGCACGCCAGTGGAGGTCATGAAGCGCATCACCGCACCGGCGGCGCCGCCCAAGGCAATGGCAAGCAGCTGGCTCATGACTTGCCGGCCTTTTTGTCCAGCGCCTTCAGGTGTGCCAGCTTCTCGCCAATGCGGATTTCAAGGCCGCGCTCCACAGGCTGGTAGTACTGACGCTCACCCACCGATTCGGGAAAATAGGATTCGCCGGCGGCATAGGCTTCGGGCTCGTCGTGGGCATAGCGGTAGGCCTTGCCGTAGTCCAGTTCCTTCATCAGCCGGGTGGGTGCGTTGCGCAGATGCAGGGGCACCTCGGCAGAGCCCAGTTGCTTGACGTCGGCCATGGCCTGGTTGAAGGCGCTGTACACGGCATTGCTCTTGGGTGCGCAGGCCAGGTAGAGCACGGCCTGGGCGATGGCCAGCTCGCCCTCGGGGCTGCCCAGGCGTTCCTGCACGTCCCAGGCGTCCAGGGCCAGGCGCAGGGCGCGGGGATCGGCATTGCCGATGTCCTCGCTGGCCATGCGCACCACGCGCCGGGCGATGTACAGGGCATCGCAGCCACCGTCGAGCATGCGGGTCAGCCAGTACAGGGCGGCATCGGGGGCCGAGCCGCGCACCGACTTGTGCAGGGCCGAAATCTGATCGTAGAAGGCTTCGCCCTGCTTGTCGAAGCGACGCACGCCGGTGCTGAGCACTTCGTCCAGGGTCTGTTCGCTGATGATGCGTCGGCCATCGGCATCGCTGGCCAGATCGGCGGCAATTTCCAGCAGGTTGAGGGCGCGGCGGGCATCCCCATCTGCCACCTGGGCCAGGCGCTGGACAACGGCTTCGGACAGCTCCAGGGGCTGATCCCCAAGGCCGTGATCACGGCTGGCCAGGGCACGCTGGATGACCTGGGCGATGTCGTCCTCACCCAGGGACTTCAAAACATAGACCCGGGCGCGGGACAACAGGGCGTTGTTGAGTTCGAAGGACGGGTTTTCGGTGGTGGCACCGATGAAGGTGATGGTGCCGTCCTCGACGAAGGGCAAAAAGGCATCCTGCTGGGACTTGTTGAAGCGATGCACCTCATCGACGAACAGGATGCTCGCCCTGCCCTGGGCCTGCTGGATCCGGCGCGCCTGATCCATGGCGGCGCGGATGTCCTTGACGCCCGAGAGCACGGCAGAGAGGCTGAGGAACTCCACATCACAGTAACGGGCGATTATGCGCGAGAGTGTGGTCTTGCCGGTACCGGGAGGCCCCCAGAAAATCATGGAATGCAGCTTGCCGGCCTCGATGGCCTGACGCAGCGGCTTACCCTCGCCCAGCAGATGGCTCTGGCCGGCAATGTCTTCCAGCTGCCGGGGACGCATGCGATCCGCCAGGGGCTGCCACGCATGGCTGGTGGACGAGGCCGGGCTGGCCGCACCGAACATGTCACCGGAGGGGTTCATGATTACTCCCGTATCACGTCCACCCCTTTGGGTGGCACAAAACGGAACAGTTTGGGATCCAGATCCGGGTTCTTGCGAATGTTGCTGAACTCCAGCCGCGTGGTCTGGCCAAAGCTGTCGTGCATTTCCATCACCCGCAGGGTCTTGTCATCGAACCCCAGGGCAATGCGCTCGAAACTGCCGCCTTCATCCCTAGGGATCAACTCGTACCAGAACAGCCTGTCTTCCTTGCCCTGAGCCACCACTTTGTAGCTGTCTGACAGTTTGTCGGGGTTGCTGAGGATCATGGCCGGGCTGTTGTCCAGCAGGCCCTGCTGGGGCTTGATGGTGACCTGTTCCAGATCCTTGTCGTACATGTTGAGGTTGAGGCCGTCGGCAATGTAGAGCTGGTAATACGGTTCCTTGTATTCCAGGTTGAACTTGTTGGGCCGCTGGATGCGCAGGATCCCCTTGCTGGTTTCCTGCAGGGTCTGATCGGCATCGAACAGCTTTTGCACGAAGTCGGCACTGAAACTGTCCAGGCCACGAAAGCGCTGCTGCAGGGTCTGTACCGAGGTCGCGGCCAGAGCCGTGGCGGACAGGTTGAGCAAAAGGAATACAGGGAGGAGTCGGTGAATGAGGTTCAAGGCTCTGGCTTCCGGGTCGATGGGTGTATGAAACGTCGTGAACGGGATTTTACCATGCCCGGGCGGGCTCTGGCTGCAACAATCCCCTATTCCGGCGGGGGCGGTGCCAGTACTTCGCGGTTGCCATTGGACTCCTGGGGGCTGACGATTCCGGCTAGCTCCATCGCCTCGATCATCCTTGCGGCGCGGTTGTAGCCGATCTTCAGGCGGCGCTGGACACTGGAGATGGAGGCCTTGCGGGTTTCGGTAACCAGCCGCACGGCCTGATCGTAGAGGGGATCCGATTCGCTGTCACCACCGTCGCCTCCTCCTTCACCCGTGCTGGAATCAGGTGGGCCGGTAAGGATTTCCTCGATGTACTGGGGCCGGGCGCTTTTCTTCAGGCTTTCCACCACATTGGTCACTTCGTGGTCATCGACGAAGGCCCCATGGATACGCTGTGGCATGCCGGTGCCCGGCGGCAGATAGAGCATGTCACCGTGGCCCAGCAGCTGCTCGGCCCCCATCTGATCGAGAATGGTGCGCGAATCGATGCGCGAGGACACCTGAAAGGCGATGCGGGTGGGAATGTTGGACTTGATGAGGCCAGTCAGGACGTCCACCGAGGGCCGCTGGGTGGCCAGGATCAGGTGGATGCCCGAGGCACGGGCCTTCTGGGCCAGACGGGCGATGAGTTCCTCGACCTTCTTGCCCACCACCATCATCATGTCGGCCAGTTCGTCCACCACCACCACGATGAACGGCAGGGGTTGCAGTTCCTGGGCCGGCAGCGGTGAATCGGCCGGATGCAGGGGGTCGAGAATGGGCTGACCGGCGGCCGCCGCCTCTTCCACCTTGCGGTTGAAACCGGCGACATTACGGACCTTGAGGGCCGACATCAACTTGTAACGCTGATCCATCTCGTGCACACACCAGCGCAGGGCATTGGCGGCTTCCTTCATGTCGGTGACCACCGGCGAGAGCAGATGGGGAATGCCGTCGTAGATGGACAGTTCGAGCATCTTCGGATCGATCATGATCAGCCGCACTTCCTTGGGGGTGGCGTTGTACAGCAGGCTGAGGATCATGGCATTGAGGGCCACCGACTTGCCGGCACCGGTGGTGCCGGCCACCAGCAGGTGAGGCATCTTCGCCAGGTCGGCCACGGCCGGCTGGCCACTAATGTCCTTGCCCAGCGCCAGGGTCAGGGGTGACTTGGCATCGGCAAAGGCCGGGGCCTTGAGGGTTTCACTGAGGCGCACCATTTCGCGCTGTTCGTTGGGAATTTCCAGCCCCACGGTGGTCTTGCCGGGAATGACCTCCACCACGCGCACGCTGAAGGCCGACAGGGCGCGGGCCAGATCCTTGGCCAGATTGGTGATCTGGCTGACCTTGACTCCCGGGGCCGGCTGGATTTCATAGCGGGTGATGACCGGGCCTGGATGGACTTCTTCGACCGTGACGGACACGCCAAAATCCTTGAGCTTGCTTTCCACCAGCCGCGACATGGCCTGCAGGGATTCTTCTGACATCCGGAACTTGCTCGGCGTGGCCTCGTCCAGCAGGGACAGATGAGGCAGTGAACCATCCCCCTCGGTGGCAAACAGGGGCACCTGCTTTTCCTTTTCCACCCGCACGCTGGGCTTGGGGGCCTTGACCGGTTTCTTGATCACCGGTGGCTTGCGATCGGGCTGGTTGGCCGGGGCCGACTTCACCTTGACGCGGAACTGCTCGGTGCGGGTCTTTTTCGCCTTGCGGTTTTGCCACCAGTCTCGCAGCACGATGGCCCGGCCACGCAACCAGCCGAGCAGATGGAGGGTCAGCGCCCCGGTCTGATCCAGCACCCACAGCCAGGAAAGATGGGTAAACAGGGTCACGCCGGTGAAGAACAGGGCCAGCAACAGCACCGTGGCACCGACGAAACTGAACGTCTGCTCCATGACATTCCCCACCAGATCACCGAGGATGCCGCCGGCGTTGACCGGCATGGCACTGACCGTGGAGACATCGTGCAGGCTGGCCAGCCCGCAGCCAGCGGCCAGGGTGAGAATGAAACCGGTGCTGCGCAGGGTGAAACTGCGCATGTCGAAAGGCTGGTCGCTGCGCCGTTCCTGATAGATGAGCCAGCCGCTGTACAGCACCATGACCGGAAACAGGTAGGCCAGGTAACCGAACAGGCTGAGGAACACATCGGCAAACCAGGCTCCCACCGGCCCGCCGAGGTTGGCGATGTGACCATCGTTGAGGCCGCTGCTGGACCAGCCGGGGTCGGCCGGATGGTAACTGAGCAGGGCGATGAGGAAATACAGGGCGCTGAAGCCGAAGATCAGCAGGGCGCCCTCGCGCAGGCCACGGCGCAGGTGGCCGGCCATGGGGCGGCGTTGGGCTATTTTGTCACTGGCTTGGGCCAAAACTGAATCTTCTTTGTTAAGTAAATGACATAAGTTATTAAATTAAAAGGATTATAGCAAGCCCGGGCACGACTTTCAGAAAAAAACCGCATTTTGTCCCTGACCCGCCATGATACCGGCGGCGCAAGCGATTCCGGCCGGTTTCACGTTTCGGACAAGGCCGACAGCAGAATCTTGCCCCCGGCCACATTGATCCCCGCGGCCAGATCCGGCCGGCTCTGCCAGTCGGGCTCGGTGAGCCTGAGGATATAGGGTACCAGGGCCGCCGACAATGCTTGGGACGCCGTGCGCGGCACGGCACCGGGCATGTTGGTGACGCCGTAATGCACCACACCTTCGTGGATGAAGGTGGGATCGGCATAGCTGGTGGGCCGTGTGGTTTCGATACAGCCGCCCTGGTCGACGGAAATGTCGATGATGACGCTGCCCGGGCGCATCTGGCTGACGGTTTCGGCACTGACCAGGTGCGGAGCCCTGGCACCGGGGATCAGCACCGCGCCGATGAGCAGATCGGCCTGCAGCACGGCCTCATGAATGGCCGACCGGTAGGCATGCAGGCCACTGACATTGGCGCCCAGAGCGCGCATCTGCCCCAGTTTGTCATCATTGAGATCGAACACCGAGACAGTGGCACCCATGCCGGCGGCCATCATCGCCGCATGCCCCCCGGCCATGCCGGCGCCGAGGATGACGATGTGGCCGCGTTCGGTGCCGGGCACCCCGCCGATGAGCACACCCCGCCCACCCTGGGGCTGTTGCAGCAAATTGGCGCCAGTCTGGGTGGCGATGCGTCCGGCAATGCGGCTCATGGGGGCCAGCAGTGGCAAGCGCCCCTGCACATTGACCGTTTCAAAGGCCACGGCGGTCAGGCCGATGTCCTGCAGGGCCCGGGTCAGGGCCGGTTCAGCCGCCAGATGCAGGAAGGAAAACAGCAGGTGATCCTCGCGCAGCCGCTCCCACTCGGCCGGTTGCGGCTCCTTGACCTTGACGATCAGCTCGGCCTCGGCATAGAGGCTTTCGGCATCGGGCAGGACGGTGGCTCCGGCCTGTTCATAGGCGCTGTCATCATATCCGCTGAGCAGACCGGCCCGGGTCTCGATGAACACCTGCTGGCCGTGATGCACGAGTTCGGCGACGGCATCGGGGATCAGGGCGACACGCCCTTCGAGGATCTTGATTTCTTTTGGAATTCCGATTTTCATAATTTGCTTTACCCTTCTGGCTCGATTTCGTACCATTTCATGATCAACAGACCCTGGTGCACCGACACATGCCTGGCCAATCCATGAAGCCAGGCAGCATGTGGACACAATATGCCCCGTCCCTGCACTTCACAAGGTTGAATGTCGACGGCATCGAACCCATGATGTATGTGTCTGTCGGATACTTTAACAGAATGTTGAAAAAACCCTTCCCTGGGATTTTTTCAACCCGGGAACGGCAAACGCGGTTTGCCATTCCCTCACATTTTCAATGACTTGTGGTCATTGAAAATGGCGGTGCTTCCCTGCACCGCGCACA
>JAJRYG010000046.1 GCA_024275915.1 Gammaproteobacteria bacterium | reverse complement strand
TGTGTTTGATGATACGTTCGCTACTATGCAGCATGAGGGTTACCTCCGTCGTGTTTTGATGGGTTGGGTTGCACCCCCATCAAAACCGGTAACCCTCACTTTTTCAACTATGAAGTGTCAGATCTGGTCTGAACTAATACACTTAATCTTGTATCTTTTCCCTGCCTTATTCTTATTTCGGTGCCCGCAACAACACATAGATGGCGCCGGTGCCGCCGTCTACCTGGCGGGCTGAGCAGAAGGCGAGTACGTCGTCGCACTGAGGCAACCAGTGGTTGACGTACTGCTTGAGGATGGGGCGTTTGCCGGCGGAGCCTTCGCCCTTGCCATGGATGATGCGGATGCAGCGATAACCGAGGCGGCGGTTTTCGCGGAAAAAGTCACTGATGAGCTGGCGGGCTTCGAGCTTGACCAGCCCATGCAGATCCAGCTCGGCCTCAACACTGAATTCACCCCGGCGCAGCTTGCGCATGACCTTATCCTGCAGGCCGCTGCGGCGGAACATCAGTTCTTCGCCGTTTTCCATGTCTTCGGGATGGGCCGGATCGGAGAACATGTCTTCCAGCACCTGCTGTTCGTCCCGTTCCCGTTGCCGGGGTCGGGGAGAGGGCTTGCGTTTGAGTGGCTTGATGCGTGGCTCGTCCTGCAACGGGCGGGTGCCCCTGATGGCCTCGCGGAACAGGTCTTTCTCTTCGTCACTGATGGTCTTTTTTGCCAAGAGGTTTGCCACTGCGCTGTCAAAGACGACTATGTTGCTACATCGCCAGCGGGGAGTAAAGCAGCAGGCTGAAGCAGGCAAATAATCGACAGGTATCGTCTTAACCCAATCACTGCATAGATTGTCGGTGCAGTTTCACTTTTCCCCCTCCATGACAGTAATTTCAGTGCTGTACCCGGTTTTTTCCAATCCTCACATTTCGGAGGGTCATGAGACCGTTGGAAAAACCTGCGCAACGCTGAAAATACCGTCCTGAACCCCCCCTGCAGCCAATAATTTATGCAACAATTGGGTTAAACTGCCTGTTCGGTTTCGTATTTTTGTTGCAAGAGTCCTGATTTTTCATGCAAATTCTATTGAGTAACGACGACGGCTACGAGGCGCCGGGGATCCGCGCCCTGATGACTGGCCTGAAGCACCTTGCCGAGATTCATGTCGTCGCCCCCGACCGGGACCGCAGTGGCGCCAGCCATTCCCTGACCCTGGAATCTCCCATCCGCGCCCGCACCATGGATGACGGTGTGATCCGTGTCGATGGCACCCCCACCGACTGTGTGCATCTGGCCATCACCGGCCTGCTGGCCCAGGAGCCCGACATGGTGGTGTCGGGAATCAATGCCGGTGCCAACATGGGAGACGATGTGCTCTATTCGGGCACGGTGGCCGCAGCCATGGAAGGGCGTTTTCTGGGGCTGCCGGCCATCGCCGTGTCCCTGGTTGGCAGCGAGGGTCGGCACTATGACACGGCCGTGCAGATGGTGGTGAAAATCATCCGCCAATTGCAACGCTACCCCTTGCCTCAGGACACCATCCTCAACATCAACGTGCCGGATGTGCCACTGGAGCAGATTGCCGGTATTCAGGCTACCCGCCTGGGTCATCGACACAAGGCCGAGCCGGTGATCTGCGACAAGGATCCCCGTGGCCGCGAAATCTACTGGGTGGGACCGGCCGGGGCCGAGCAGGATGCCGGGCCCGGCACCGATTTTCATGCCCTGCGCCACGGCTTCGTCTCGGTCACCCCCCTGCAGATCGATCTGACCCGCCACGAGCGGCTGGAGAGTCTGCATGACTGGCTGGGAGACTTGGCATGAGCGCTGATTTACGCGGTATCGGCATGACCTCCCAGCGTACCCGCGATCGGCTCATACAACGTCTGCGGCATGCTGGCATTCAGGACAGGCAGGTTCTGCAGGTCATGGCCGACATTCCTCGCCACATTTTCGTCGACGAAGCCCTGGCCACCCGGGCCTACGAAGACACGGCCCTGCCCATCGGCTTTGGCCAGACCATTTCCCAGCCCTACATCGTTGCACGCATGACCGCGGCCCTGCTGGCCGGGGGGCAGCCGAGCCGGGTGCTGGAGGTAGGCACCGGTTCCGGTTACCAGACGGCGGTGCTGGCCAAACTCGTCGATGAGGTTTACACCGTCGAGCGCATTGGCGAGTTGCAGAACCTGGCTCGCCAACGCCTGGCCCGTCTGGGACTGCACAACGTCCGCTTCAAGCACAGCGATGGCAGCTGGGGCTGGAAGTCGGCCGCGCCTTTCGATGGCATCCTTGTTACCGCCGCGCCGGAAGAAGTGCCGGAAGAATTGCTCAATCAACTGGCCGATGGTGGCCGCATGGTGATCCCGACCGGGGCGGCCGGTGATCAACAGTTGTTGCTGTTTACCCGTCATGGTGACGAAATTCACCAGAGTAACCTGAGCAGGGTGAGCTTCGTTCCATTGATAAAAGGTGAAGTCTAGTGAAACTGTTTGCCCCCTTGTTTGAGAAAGTCATGCACTGGTCGCGTCACCCCAAAGCCAGCTGGTATCTTGCCGGCCTGAGTTTTGCCGAGTCGTCGTTTTTTCCGGTTCCACCCGATGTGATGCTCGCTCCCATGGCGCTGGGTCAGCCCAAAAAAGCCTGGCGTTATGCCTTGCTCACCACTTTGATGTCGGTTGCCGGCGGTATTGCCGGTTACCTGATTGGCATGCTGTTCTTCAGTGCCATCGAACCCTGGCTGCAAACCACGTCCTACTGGGAGAAGTTTCTCACGGCCAGAAACTGGTTTGATGAATGGGGCGTGTGGGTGGTCTTGCTGGCAGGCTTCTCTCCTGTCCCCTACAAGGTCTTTACCATCAGTGCCGGGGTGGTCAACATGGCGTTTGTCCCATTCGTGCTGGCCTCATTGCTTGGTCGGGGGGCGCGTTTCTATATCGTTGCCGGCCTGATGCGCTGGGGCGGGGAGGGAATGGAAGCCCGGCTCAAACAATACGTGGATATTCTGGGCTGGCTGGTGATTGCGGCAGTGGCGGGGTATCTGTTATTGCGACAATGGTAAGCCATCGATACCTTGGCATCATATTGCTGATCGTTTTTGCGCTCGGCGGCTGTTCTTCGACACGCTTTGTCGATTACGGCGAAGGGTATAGTGCAAAAAAACACAAAAAACCGCCGGCAAACAAAACGGTTGTCTACCATACCGTGGGTAAAGGTGATACGCTCTTTTCCATTGCATGGGAATACGGGTATGATTACAGGCAGGTTGCAAGCTGGAACGGCATCACAAAACCCTATACGATATTTCCTGGTCAGAAACTGAAAGTTCGCCCAGCGGTAAAATCAAAAAATGCCAAATCAGTCACAAATAACAAGAAGAAAAAACCCCGTGTAACGCAGGACAAAAAAACAAAATCAACCGGTCATAAAAAAAACCCAAAGGCCACCCGCATAAGCTGGCGATGGCCGGCACGGGGCACGATCATCGCTTCGTTCAAAAGTGGTGATCCGGCACGGCAGGGCATTGATATTAGTGGCAAACTCGGGCAACCTGTTTATGCCGCTGCAACAGGGAAAGTGGTATACAGTGGCAATGGCTTGCGAGGTTACGGAAACCTGGTGATCATCAAGCACGATGAAACCTATTTCAGTGCCTACGCACATAACAACAAAATCTTCGTCAAGGAGAATGAAGTCGTAAAGTCAGGGCAACGAATTGCCGATATGGGTAATAGTGGAACAGATCGAGTCATGCTCCACTTTGAGATAAGGCGTAACGGAAGGCCATCCAATCCATTGAAATATTTACCAAAAAAGGGGTCGTAACGGGTGATGGATCAAAGTGAAATGGACGAGAAAAACGCCAAAATACTCGAAAATGCAGACGTCAAGGTTCTGGTCAGTGAAGAGGCAGAGGCTGAATCGGAAATAGAACTTGTTGGCGAAGATGACGAGCTGGTTGAAGTCACTGAAGTGAGCACCGAGGAAGTCGATGATGTGGTTGAGGAAAAGGCTGTCAGCTACAAGCCTGGTGCGATTCCCGACGGTCAGCTCGATGCCACTCGCCTGTACCTCAGTGAAATCGGTTTTTCCCCACTGTTAACAGCCGACGAAGAAAAATTTTACTCGCGCAAGGCGCTCAAGGGTGACGAAGCCGCGCGCAAGAAGATGATCGAATGCAATCTGCGCCTGGTGGTGAAGATTGCCCGCCGATACCTCAACCGTGGCCTGGCGCTGCTGGATCTCATCGAGGAAGGCAACCTGGGGCTGATTCGGGCGGTGGAAAAATTCGATCCGGAACGGGGCTTCCGTTTCTCCACCTATGCCACCTGGTGGATCCGCCAGACCATCGAGCGGGCCATCATGAACCAGACCCGCACCATTCGTCTGCCCATCCATGTGGTCAAGGAAATCAACATCTACCTGCGTGCCGCGCGCCATCTGTCCCAGACTCTGGATCACGAACCCAGTGCCGAGGAAATCGCCGACATGCTCGACAAGCCCATCAGCGAAGTCAAGCGCATGCTGGGCCTCAATGAACGCATCGCTTCGGTGGACATCCCCTTGGGACACGATGCCGACAATTCCCTGCTCGACGCCATCCCCGACGAAAGCAACGTGGATCCGGTGGTGCTGCTGCAGGACAACGACGTCAAGGCCAATCTGGATCAGTGGCTCAACCAGCTCAGCGACAAGCAGCGTGAAGTGGTGGAACGCCGCTTCGGTCTGCACGGCTACGATGTCTCCACCCTCGAAGAGGTGGGCAACACCATCGGCGTGACCCGCGAAAGGGTGCGTCAGATCCAGCTCGAAGCCATGCGCAAGCTGCGTGATATCCTGGAAAAGGAAGGGTTTTCCGTCGAAGCCCTGTTCAAGTAGCCCCGACGCCCGGATTCAGATCATCAGCATCGCCGCGACGACGTGGCGGCCCTCGCTCACCAGGACATTGTAGGTTCGACAGGCGGCCGGCGTGTCCATGACCTCGACACCAATGTGACGCTGGTAAAACGGTGACAGACAGTCTGCCGAGGGAAACTGCAGACGTTCACCCGTGCCCAGCAGCACCAGCTCGGGTTCCAGACCCAGCAGTGGCGCCAGGGTTTCGGCATTGATGTCGACAAAGGCTTCGGCAGGCCAGTCCTCGATGATTTCCCGGGCGGTGATGATCAGGCTGCGGGTCAGGGTGCGCAGATTCTGTGTCGGCTCGCCTTCGGGGCTGTGGCGTTCCCCGCTGGGGACGATGACCCGAATCTGGCCTTTTTCATAGCCATGGATGAGGTAACTGGGGCTGCTTTCCAGGCTGAATTTCACCTTACTTTCCTTATCTGTTGAATTTCATTGGCGAAAGCCGTCTGCGTGGTTGGCCAAGGCAAACACATCCTCACCTTGCACCGGCCACTTAGCTGATAATCAGACAGTATGATCTTACCCTGCGTGATTGACAGTACGGCCTTCGAGCCGGTAATGTTACCAGCTTTGTGATAACGGCGTAAAAGTTACGCTATTTCTTAAGAGAAAGGGCCAAGTCCCTGTTTATACTGGAATATCCTGTTGATTGACGATTTCCCAAGAATCAAGCGTTTGCCGCCCTATGTGTTCAATATCGTGAACGATCTGAAAGCGGCGGCGCGAGCCCGTGGTGAAGACATCATCGATTTTGGCATGGGTAACCCGGATCAGCCGACGCCACAGCACATCGTCGACAAGCTGATCCAGGTGGCACAACGTCCCGATACGCACCGTTATTCGCTGTCGCGGGGCATTCCCCGCCTGCGTCGGGCCATATCCAACTGGTACAAGAGCCGCTTCGAGGTGGACCTGGATCCCGAGACCGAGGCCATCGTCACCATCGGCTCCAAGGAAGGCCTGGCCCACCTGGCCCTGGCCACCGTCGGTCCTGGTGATGCGGTGCTGGTGCCCAGCCCGGCCTATCCCATCCATCCCTATGGTTTCATCATTGCCGGTGCCGACATCCGCCATGTGCCCCTGGTGCCCGGCGTGGATTTCTTCGAGGAGCTGGAAAAGGCCATCAAGGATTCCTGGCCCAAGCCCAAGATGCTGGTGCTCAACTTTCCCGGCAATCCCACCACCCAGTGTGTGGAGCTGGACTTCTTCGAAAAGGTGGTGGAGATTGCCCGTGAACACAAGATATGGGTGATCCACGACCTGGCCTATGCGGACATCGTCTTCGACAGCTACGTGGCACCGTCCATCCTGCAGGTACCCGGCGCGAAGGAAGTGGCAGTGGAGTTCTACTCCCTGTCCAAGAGCTACAACATGCCGGGCTGGCGAGTCGGTTTCATGTGTGGCAACGAAAAGCTGGTCGCCGCCCTGGCACGGATGAAATCCTACCTGGACTATGGCATGTTCACGCCCATCCAGGTGGCGGCCATCACGGCGCTGGAAGGTCCGCAGGACTGTGTGGAAGAAATTCGCGAGCGTTATCGTTCGCGCCGCGATGTGCTCTGCGATGGCCTCAACTCCATCGGCTGGGAAGTGGAAAAACCCAAAGGCACCATGTTCGTCTGGGCGCCGATCCCCGAACCCTACCGGGAACTGGGCTCACTGGAATTTTCCAAACTGTTGCTCAAGGAAGCGAAAGTGGCCGTCTCCCCGGGCATTGGCTTTGGCGAATACGGCGACGACCATGTCCGCTTCGGACTGATTGAAAACGAACACCGCACCCGACAGGCAATCCGTTGCATTCGGGACATGTTGCGCAAGGCATAATTGAAAGAGGAAAAAAAAGACGTGGAAGCCGTAAAAGTAGGTTTGCTGGGACTGGGTACCGTAGGAGGAGGAACCGTCACGGTTCTGAGCCGCAATGCCGAGGAAATCACCCGCCGTGCCGGGCGGGGCATACAGGTGGTGCAGGCGGCAGCCCGCGACATCAACAAGCCCCGCAACTGTGATACCAGTGGCATCGACCTGACCACCGATCCCGAAGCCGTGGTCAATAACCCCGACATCCAGATCGTCGTCGAGCTCATCGGTGGTGACGGCCTAGCCCGTGACATGGTGATGAAGGCCATCGCCAACGGCAAGCACGTGGTCACCGCCAACAAGGCGCTGATCGCCAAGCACGGCAACGAGATCTTCGCCGCCGCCCAGGAAAAGAGCGTGATGGTCGCCTTCGAGGCCGCCGTGGCCGGTGGCATACCCATCATCAAGGCCATCCGCGAAGGCCTGGCCGGCAATCGCATCGAATGGCTGGCCGGCATCATCAACGGTACGGGCAACTTCATTCTCACGGAGATGCGCGACAAGGGCCGTGACTTTGCCGACGTGCTCAAGGAAGCCCAGGAACTGGGCTATGCAGAAGCCGATCCCACCTTCGACGTGGAGGGCATCGACGCCGCCCACAAACTCACCATTCTCGCCTCCATCGCCTTTGGCATCCCCCTGCAGTTCGATGCCACCTTCACTGAAGGGATCAGCGAGATCACCCGCGAAGACGTGACCTACGCCGAAGAGCTGGGCTACCGCATCAAGCACCTGGGCCTGTCCCGCCGCACCGACAAGGGCATCGAGCTGCGCGTGCATCCCACCCTGATCCCCGAACGCCGCCTCCTTGCCAATGTCGATGGGGTCATGAATGCGGTGCTGGTGATGGGCGATGCCGTTGGGCCAACCCTTTATTATGGCGCCGGCGCCGGCGCCGAGCCGACGGCCTCGGCGGTGGTGGCCGACTTGGTTGACGTGGTGCGGGTACTGACCACCGATCCAGAAAACCGTGTGCCACATCTGGCCTTCCAAGCCAACCGGCTTTCCGATCTGCCCATCCTGCCCATGGCCCAGGTGCAGACGGCCTACTACCTGCGCATGCAGGCCGAAGATCGCCCCGGCGTACTGGCCGATGTGACCCGCATCCTCGGTGAGGCCGGGATCAGCATTGAGGCCATGGTGCAAAAGGAACCCATGCCCGGCTCCGACAAGGCGAGCATCATCATGCTGACCCAGCGGGTCGAAGAGCAGAGCATGAACCAGGCCATCGTCAGCCTCGAAGCCCTGTCCACCATCGACGGCAAGGTCACCCGCATCCGCATGGAAACCCTGGATGCCAGTTAATTAACCCTTATCACGGCAGGGCAGCCGCCTTGCCGTGAAACAAAGATTTCAAACGTTTTTTCAAGGAGTCCAACTCATGCCATTTCGTAACCGTTACACGGGGCTTATCGACAAGTACCGGGATCGCCTGCCGGTCCATGACGATACCCGCATCATCAGTCTGGGCGAGGGCAACACGCCACTGATCCGCCTGCACAACATTCCCGACCTGCTGGGCAAGGATGTGGACATCTATATCAAGTACGAAGGCCTCAACCCCACCGGATCCTTCAAGGACCGGGGCATGACCATGGCCGTGACCAAGGCCGTGGAAGAGGGCAGCAAGGCCATCATCTGCGCCTCCACGGGCAACACCTCGGCTGCGGCCGCCGCCTATGCGGCCCGCGCCGGCATCACTGCCTTCGTGCTGATCCCCGATGGCAAAATTGCCCTTGGCAAGCTGGCCCAGGCCATGATGCACGGCGCCGTGGTTATCCAGATCAAGGGTAACTTCGATGCCGGCATGCAGCTGGTCAAGGAAGTGGGCGAGGAAGCACCGGTGACCATCGTCAATTCCATCAATCCCTACCGCATCCAGGGTCAGAAGACCGCCGCTTTCGAGATCCTCGAAGAACTGGGTTATGCGCCGGACTTTCACTGCATTCCCGTGGGCAACGCCGGCAACATTACCGCCCACTGGATGGGGTATACCGGATACCATGAAAACGGCATCGTTAACAGTCGC
>JAJRYG010000045.1 GCA_024275915.1 Gammaproteobacteria bacterium | reverse complement strand
CATGGTGGTGTCTCGGTTGGTGTCTACAAACAAATGAGCAGGCTCTTGGCCTGCGAGGCATCATAGGAGCGCACCCAGGCAGGGTCAAGTCAGTGAGGGGCAAAGGGCGAGTGACGATGGGACGGGTGACGGTGGCAACGAACGACAGTACCGGCACCCCCAGCCCAGCCTGGATTCTGGCCTGCGCCAGAATGACGCGGAGCCGTGATGTCTTTCCACTTGTATCTTGATTCTTTTTTCTGCAGAACACCTGATCAGCAAATCCCGCTATAATCACAAGCTCGCTCATTTCCACTTAAATTAACAGGAGAAGGCCATGCGTGGCATTCACTACGACCCCGATGCCCCGGTCATCGAGGAGCAGTTTGCCGTGGTGCGGGTTCCCAGGCGCAGTCGTGACCGGTTTCCCGAAAGCTCGGTGACCATCATGGAATCGGAGCAGGCGGCCCGGGATGCGGCCGATGCCGAGCAAAAACTGTTTGCTGCCCGAGTGCTGGGGCCTTCGCGGTCTTCCGAAGGCGTGAAGATCTATTACATTCAGACCTGGCTCGATTAGCGCCACGAATTCATGTCACGGGACCGCAATTTCGACGACCTCACCGGCCGTTTCAGGAACAACATCTACAACACCCCCAAGGGCCAGATCCGCCTGGCCATCCTCAAGGAGGATCTGCAAACCATTCTGCCCACGGACCGACCATTGCGCATTCTCGATGCAGGCTGCGGCCCGGGCCTGCTCAGTCTGTGGCTGGCCGAGCAGGGCCATGAGCTGGTGCTCAGCGATGTTTCCGCTGAAATGCTCGACCAGGCCCGGAGCCTGTTCGAGGAAAAACGGCTCCAGGCAAGGGCCACCTTCATCCAGGCTCCGGTACAGGAACTGCAACAGCTGGATGAAGAACCCTTCGATCTGATCCTGTTCCATGCCGTGCTCGAATGGCTGGCCGAGCCGGCCGCCGGGCTGGCCTGCCTCATGCCCCTGCTGGCCGGGGGGGGGCACCTGTCCCTGCTCTACTACAACCGCAACAGCATCGTCTTTCGCAACATGTTACGGGGCAACTTTCGCAAGGTACTGTCCGGTGATTTCAGCGGCCACCCCGGTGGCCTCACACCCAGCCACCCCATCGATCCCGCCGAGCTGGATGACTGGCTGTCCCGCCTGCCCCTGCACCGGATCACCACCACCGGCATGCGCGTGGTCTACGATTACCTCAGTCCGCAACTGCAAAAGCAGCGCTCTTTGCAGGACATCCTGCAAATGGAAAGACTCATCTGCCGTAACCCGGATTTCGTGCATCTGGGGAGGTATGTACACGTCCTGCTTGGCAGGACGAGTGACATTGTGAGTGACGAGTGACGAGGGGGCGGGTGATGGTGGCAACGAACGACAGCACCGGCACCCCCGCCCTGCCTGGATTCTGGCCTGCGCCAGAATGACGCGGAGCCGTGATGTCTTTTCACTTGTATCTTGAATCTTGTCCCTGCTTTTGACCGTCATGCCAGCGCAGGGATGGCATGAGGAGAAAGGTGAATTCGCTGCCACAAAACACCTTCCAGCCATCGACCGGTCACCATCACCCGCCCGAAGCCTCCCTGGATTCCAGCCTTCGCAGGAATGATCACGGAGCCGGGTGTTACTTGTCTCTTGAATCTTGTATCTGCCTTTATGAGTGACGAGGGGATGGTTTTTATCTTTTCTCTTGAATCTCGACAAGCCGTCATCCTTGTTGAATCTGTTTCCAGGCTTGATGTCTGGCGATCAGCCTGAGGGCCTTGTCCAGCAGGGGTTTGCCGGGTTTGGTGCGGTGCCAGGTGGAAGCACCGGAGGGGTGGGGCAGGGGGATTACATCGGTGTCGTGTCCGAAAACACGGCAACGGTGTTTTTTGCCAACGATGTCCACCAGCTTGTTCACCGGCATGAGCTGGGCAATGGCCAGTTTGCCCACCGGGATGACGAGTTTCGGTTGCAGCAGTTCCACTTCCTTTTTCAGCCAGCGTGAGCAGTTTTCGATCTCGTCCTTGCCCGGTACCCGGTCACCGCCTTTGGGGTTCTTGCCGGGAAAGCAGCGGCACACAGCGGCCATGTATACCTGCTGCCGGAAATGATCCTCATCCATGCCGATTTGTTCGAACCAGCGGAACAGGGTCTTGCCGGCGGTCCAGGCGAAGGGTCTGTGTACCACGATTTCCTTGTCGCCCGGTGCCTGGCCGATGAGCATCAGCGGTGAGACCAAGGCCTCGCCGATGACCGGCGGACCAAACATTTCGGGGCAGGCGGTGCATTTTTTCAGCCGGCTCTGGTGGCTGCGGATGTGGCTCAGGGGGCTTTTCATTTTTTGTGTTTCTGTGGACTTGGTTTTGCCCGCAGGCGCTCTTATGATAGTGACATCGTTGGGTTGTACCACAGCCATCGGGCTGTTTGCAAAGAGGAGACACCATGCCTACCTATGATTACCTTTGTGAAGAAAATGGCCAGCAGGTGGAAGTGCGCCACCGCATGAGTGAAGAAATTCATACCTGGGGTGAGCTGTGCGAAAGGGCCGGCATCGACTGTGGGGACACACCGGCCACGACACCGGTCAAGAAACTGGCCACCGGTGGGCAACTGGTCAAGAGTTCGAGCCTGGGCAGTGGTGCGGCACCGGCCTGCAACACCGGCGGCTGTTGCGGTGGCGGCATGTGTGGGCTTGACTGAAGCCTGTTGCGGTTCTGCGGACGGGATGCTTCCTGGCGACCTGCCCTCGGTGGGGGGCAGTTATATCCTGCAGCTGGCCGCTGCCGAATCGAAAACCATCGCGTGGGTCGATTCGCTACCCTGCAACTGGAACCGGGTTATTATTTCTATGTGGGCTCGGCCTTTGGTCCGGGCGGCATTGCACAAGGGCTTGCGGCCAAAAGCCGGGTGATCCCGGTGCCCCTGGACGACAGTCTGTTCGATGGCGCCAAATCGAACCACCCTGGGCCGTTGACCCTGGTGTGGAACCACCGCTGGGAATACGACAAGGCTCCGGAAACCTTACTTTGCTGCCCTGCAAAAACTGCAACAGGCCAGGGTACCGTTTCGCGTACATATGATCGGTCAGGCCTTTCGGCGCATCCCGCACCCGTTCGAAACCCTGTGCGAGCAGCTGGGTGAACGGCTGGGACAATGGGGCTGGGTGGAAAACCGTGACGCGTATCTTCGTCTGCTGCGAAATGCCGATGTGGTGGTGTCATCGGCTGTGCATGATTTCCAGGGCCTGGCAGTACTCGAAGCCGTGGCCTGCGGCTGCGTGCCTGTGGTGCCCGACAGGCTGGCTTAGCCGCAGTGGTTCGAACAGCGATTCCGTTATGCCGGTGACGACGGGCAGGAAGCCGCAGTACTGGCGGCCGGACGCTTGCAGGAACTGGTGGAGAGATGGCAGGCACAAGACTTTTCCCATGCAACGGATGTTTCCGCCCTGGCCTGGCGACATTTGTTGCCACGATACCGGGCCCTGTTTGCCGAAGTGATGAGCCGGACATGATGGTGGTGCAATGGGCCTGGCTTGTTGCACCCTGCTTTTGCCTCACTGCCGGGCCGGCCGGTGTGAGGGGAAATTCGGGCCGAGGGGCAATTCAATGGGACAGGGGGGTGGTCTTCCAGTTTTTTTCCACCCGCTGGCAGTTTTCGATGTACTTGCGCAGAGCGTACTCGGCGTCTTCCCGTGAGCGGTAGGGTCCCTGATCCATGGCTTCACGAGTGGAAAAATACCAGTTGGTATCGATGGTAAAAAAACGGCCGGAGCGGAAGGGGGTCGAGCCAGACTCACCGTTTCTGTTGATATTCATGATGGCATTCTCACTCTTTGTTTTCTCAACTTTTAGTATTAAAACTAGTTAAGTTTTAACCCGCTGTCAAAAGGATCGGCGGGTTTCCAGACCAGTGGTCAGTATGCCATGACAGGTGGCAACTGGATCCCTTTGTCACAAAACGGTCATAAAAACACACTACTATGCCATACGTTGTAGCTCTTTATGCATACATGTTGTTCTTCGGGCATGCAAGTAGTTGATCAATCTAAATATTTCAGGATGTACCATGAGTCAGTCACGATTTCCAGGGTGGCTTACCCTCGTTTTACTGTTTTTCCTCCAGTTGGCCTCGATGGCCCAGGCTGAGGTGCTGTTTCGCCTGCACGGTTCCAACACCGTGGGAGCTTCACTCGCCCCGGCGCTGGTGGAAGCCTTTTTGCGTGACGAGCTGGGTGCCAGCCGGGTGCAGTTCAGGCCTGCCGGCAAACCCCAGGAAGGTTCCGTCATTGCCGAACTGGCCGGTGGCAAGCAGGTAAAAATCGAAATCCAGGCGCATGGTTCCAGCACGGGATTCAGGAGCATGAAAGCCGGGCAGGCCGATATTGCCATGTCGTCCCGGCCCATCAAGGAAAAGGAATTCAACGCCCTGCTGGCTGACGGCAAGCTGGATACGGAAGAAGCCGAGCATGTGATCGGTCTGGATGGCATAGCGGTCATCGTTGCTGCAAGTAACCCGGTCAAGAAACTCAGTATCGATCAACTGGCGGCGATTTATTCCGGCAGGATTCGCAACTGGAAAGCGGTGGGAGGCAAGCCCGGGCCGATTCATGTCTATGCCCGTGATGACAACTCGGGAACCTACGATACCTTCAAGTCACTGGTGCTGGGCAAGCAGCGCAGGCTGATCACCAATGCCCGTCGTTACGAGTCCAATGCGAAACTTTCCGATGGGGTCGCTACCGATCCCCAAGCTATCGGTTTCGTTGGCCTGCCCTATGTGCGCAAGTCTCGTGCCCTGGTTATCTCGGCGGGGGAGGGGGCAAGAGCCCCTTCTGAATTCAATGTTGCAACCGAGGACTACGCCCTGTCACGGCGTCTGTTCATGTATGCATCGATCAGCGACAACCTGCCGGAGATGAAGAAATTCCTCGACTATATCGGTTCGAAAAAAGGTCAGGAGGTTGTACGCAAGGTGGGCTTCATTTCCCAGAACCTGCAGGCACTGGATGTGCGTGTCACGAACAATTACCCGCAAGAATACCGCCAGTTCGTCAGGCATGCCCGTCGCCTGTCGGTGAACTTCCGCTTCCGCAAGACCACCCTGGAACCGGACAGCCGGGCAGTCCGGGATCTGGAACGGGTGGCCGAGTACATCAGGACGCACAACATAAAGGAAGTGATGCTGTTCGGTTTTTCCGAGGACGCCCGCATTCCCATCTACAATATTTCCCTGTCGGAATCACGGGCCGATCTCATCGAGCGTGAGCTGCACAAGCGCGGCGTGGTGGTCAATCATATTCGGGGTTACGGTGCTGTCGATTCGGTTGCCAGCAACGAGGCCAAAAGCAGGAACCGGCGGGTCGAAGTCTGGGTACGCTGACACGGGTGATGCCTGCAAGCAGGCGGATTCGGTGTTATAGTCTGATACGTAAACCCGATCGTATCCAAACAATAACTATCCAGCCCTGTCAACCGGGAGGCACCTGTGAATCTGGAAAAGGTCATTTTTGCTTTTTTCATTGTTCTGGCCCTGACCCTGAACTTCGGCTTTTTTCTTGGTGACATCGATGTTCCCGATCATCACGATGTCTATGAACTGTATGCGGCCATCGTGGTCAGCCTCATCGCCACGGTGCTCAAGTTCGGAGATCGCACCCACCTGGGGGCGGTGCTGCTGGCCACCAGCCTGGTGGCAGACCTGCAACTGATCAGTGCCGCCGTGGTCTGGGCGATAGCAGAAAATATTGCCGGTGATGGTACCGGCCTGTCTGCCCATGCCATGGCTGCCATTGTTTCCCTGTCCGGCGGTGCGCTGCTGGCCAACATCACTTCGGTCATTCTGCTGGTCACGGAAACGGTCATGGTGCGACGCTGACCAAGCCCCGCCCTTATGCACAATATCATCTTCGTTCTGCTTCGACGCCTGCATCTGCCGCTGATCGTGCTGATCAGTGTCTATGCCATCTCGGTGCTGGGCTTTGTGCTTATCCCCGGCATCGATGATCAGGGCAATCCCTGGCGCATGGATTTCTTTCATGCCTTCTATTTTGTCAGCTTCATGGGCACCACCATCGGGTTTGGTGAACTGCCCTATGAATTCACCGATGCCCAGCGCATGTGGACCCTGGTTACCATCTATGGCACGGTCACGGCCTGGCTCTATAGTATCGGTTCGTTGCTTTCGACCCTGCAGGATCAGGGGATCCGTGAGCAGATCACCGCCTCAGCCTTCAAGCGCAGTATCCGGCGCATCAACGAGGATTTCTATCTGGTCTGCGGCTACGGTGATACGGGCAGCATGCTGGTCAAGGCCCTGACCGAAGTGGGCATCAAGGTGGTGGTGATCGAAAAACGCCAGGACAGGATCAACAGTCTGGAACTGGAAGATCTGCATGTCTATGTGCCGGGCCTGTGTGCCGATGCCAATGATCCCGACAACCTGATACTGGCAGGCCTGGACAAGGTCAAATCCAGGAGACGCAGTGGCTCGAAGAATCCCGGGCATTACTGCATCGGTGTGGCGGCCCTGACCAATGATGATGCGGTGAATCTGAAGATTGCCATTACCGCCAAACTGCTCAACCCCGACGCCACCACCATCGCACGGGCCGAGAGCAAGGAAACCGAAAGCAATATGGCCTCGTTCGAGACCAACCTTATCATCAACCCTTTCGACGTGTTTGCCAAGCGTCTGGCCATGGCCCTGCATTCACATGGTTTCTACCTGTTACATGAACTGCTCACCAGTGTCCCCCACGAAGTACTGACTGTCCGCAATAAATTTCCCAGTCATGGCAAATGGTTGTTGTGTGGCTATGGCCGTTTCGGCAAGGCTGTCTACCAGAAACTGCTCGATGAAAATCTGGATGTCATGGTTATCGAAGCAAACCCGGAGATGACGACAAACCTCATCAAGCATGTCACCGGCAGCGGGACCGAAAAACACACCCTGGAGGAGGCGGGTATAGAAGACGCCGTGGGTATCGTTGCCGGCACCGACAACGACGCCAACAACCTGTCCATCATCATGACCGCCAAGGATGCCAATCCTGATCTGTACATGGTTGCCAGACAGAACTCCCGGCGTAACGACCGGATTTTTTCTGCCGAAAGTCTCGACCTGGATCTGGTCATGCGGCGGGGCAGTACCATCGCCCACACCATCTTTGCCCAGATCCGTGCGCCGCTGTTGCCCGTGTTTCTCAAGGTAGCGGAGTCGTACGATAACGACTGGGCCAACGTCTTGGTCAGTCGTATCAGTGGGCTGCCTGGTGAGCAGGCCCCCCAGGTCTGGGAGTTCCCCCTTGACTGGGAAAAAGCCCCGGCGGTGTTCGAAGTTCTAAACCAGTCGGGAACTGTTCTGCTCGAGGATCTGTACCGTGACCCCCGCGAACGTAAACAACACCTCGATTGCATTCCCCTGCTGCATTATCGAACGGAGCGTCCCACTCTGTTGCCAGATGACAAGCTGACACTCAAGGCCGGAGACCGCTTGCTGTTCTGTGGTACCGCACACGCAAGGAGCATGATGGACTGGTTGCTGAACAATCAGAACGTACTGATGTATGTCCTGAGCGGCGAAGAACATGTCAGCAGCTATCTTGGTCGTCTCTTGCTAGGCAACAAACGTGCCGAACAATCCTGAGGCAATGCATTGTTGCGGGGGCTGTCACGCATTTTATCATGCGGTCTTGACGCCGGTTGTGCCCTGAACTATATCCTTATTCGAGGGTCGAACAATAAGACGGCTCTGAGTGTTCCACGCGTCAATATAAGGAAGCCAAGTATGCACACGATTCAGGTATACATTGATGATCAACTGGATAACAAGGGTGTAGATGATTTGCGTATGTCATTGTTATCTTTACCGTTTATAGAAAGTGTCCATGTCAATCAAAAAGATGCCCATGATGTTCTGATTGAATATGAAGAAGATCATATTCTGCCCATGGACATTATCAAAAACATGGCAGGCCAGGGCCTGCATGCCGACATCATTTCTGGCTGAGCCGGATAACACCCTGGCGGGTAAAGACATGTTTTTTGCCCGCCAGGCCGTCTAGACTGTACCTTGCCCGTCAGCGCGTTTTTGTAAATCAGCAAGCCAACCCCCACATCCTTGCATGCAAGTCGCGGATGACACGTGCAGGGCGTTTCATGTTTTTTTGTTATAGCAGGCTCTTGATCCATGCCCCTGATTTATTCCATTCCCGGTTTCAGTGAACCTGTCAGTTCACTCAGTCATCTGTTGGCCGCAGGCGTGTTTGTGGTGCTGGGTTCATTGTTGCTGGCCAGCCACCGGGGCCGTACCGCGCGCATGATCGGCTTGGCGATTTATGTTTTCTCCTGCATCTTTCTGCTGGCCATGAGCGGGGTGTTCCATCTTCTCGAACCCGGTGGCGAGGCCCGGTCGGTATTGCAGCGGCTCGATCACGCTGCCATTTTCACCCTCATTGCCGGCACGTTCACCCCCATCCATCTGTTGCTGTTTTCCGGCTGGAAACGCTGGGGCATGCTGCTGCTGATCTGGACCCTGGCCATCACCGGCCTGACCCTGAAAACCATCTTCTTCAACGACATGCCTGAATGGGTGGGCCTGATGCTGTACCTGGGGCTGGGCTGGATGGGCGGCGTCTCCGCCTGGCTCATGGCACGTCATGGCTTGCACCACCACCTGCGACCCCTGGTCTATGGCGCACTGGCCTACTCCATAGGTGCCGTACTCGACTTCCTACATTTCCCCACCCTGATCCCCGGCGTGCTGGGTCCGCACGAACTGTTCCACCTGTTCGTCCTCGCCGGTATCGGTTTCCACTGGGCACTGGTAGTGAGGATCAGCAACGAAGAAAGAGAACTTGCGGCAAGGACGGATACCGAGCAAGCCACATCGTCTCGAATGATGACGAGTGACGAGGGGGGCGGGTGACGGTGGCAACGAACGACAGCACCGGCACCCCAAGCCCTGCCTGATTCTGGCCTGCGCCAGAATGACGCGGAGCCGTGATGTCTTTTCACTTGAATCTTGTCCCTGCTTTTGACCGTCATGCCAGCGCAGGCTGGCATCCAGGCAGGGGTGGTGATTGCATGAGTATTGTTCGCTGCCACCCAAACAGGTCAAACGGTACCTTTACCGAGCCCTCGTCACTGGCAACTTGATACTCGTCCCTGATCTGACCGGCCCCCAGGCCGGTCAGATCCAGTAGGCCGTTCGGGTCATCACCTTCGAGCTCAGAGCCATGAGTTTTTTCACTGGCTCGGGCAGGCCTGCGCCACCGGCATGCAGGGCGGTGGTGGCATGGTGGCCTTCGTCTTCCTTCATCTGTTCGAGAATGGCGCTGGTCTTGTGGTCGTTTTCGCTGATCTGCGCCAGGTGTTCGTCGATGTGTCTGACCACCTGATGCTCCGTTTCCGCCACGAAGCCCAGGCTCCATTTGTCACCGGCCGCGCCGGCCAGGGCGCCGATGGCCACCGAGCCCAGGTACCAGGCCGGATTGAGGTAACTGGTGTGGCTGCCCAGTTCCTGCAGGCGGGTTTCGCACCAGTCGAGGTGGTCGTTTTCTTCCTCGGCGGCCCGTTCCATCTTTTCCCGCACTTTCGGTAACTTCGCGGTCAGTGCCTGGCCCTGGTAGAGCCCCTGCGCCGCCACTTCGCCGGCGTGGTTGATGCGCATCAGCCTGCCGGCCAGATCCCGCTCGGTCTCGGACAACTCGGCTTCTTCGATATCCGCGGCCGGGTTGGGCCGTTCGGTGGTTTTAGGCCGGCCCAGCACGGTGCGCAGGCCGGTGTCGATGTTCAGGATCAGCTGATCCAGTGAGGTAAAGTTTCGTGTTGTCATCAGGAGAAGATACAAGAAACAAGGGGAAAGATACAAGGGGAGGCGTGAAGTCGGGAGGGGACTGGCCGGGTGGTGGCCGGTGCGGCACAGGTATTTTACCTCCTCATTCCTCGTCCCGGGTCACTTGTTCCAGCAGGACGACGGGATGCACCACCTTCACCTGCTGTAAGCCGGCATCGAGGAACAGGGCACAGCCTGAATTGGTGGTCACCACATAATCGGCTTCACTGCGTTCGATGACCGCCAGTTTGTCAGCCCGGAAGGCCTGGGCGAGGCGGGGCTGGCGCAGCATGTAGCTGCCGGCGGCTCCGCAGCAGCGGTCGTTGTGCGCTAGGGCAAACACGCGGGCGCGGGGGATGCGTTGCAGCAGGGCGGCGCAGGGATCGCTCTGGCGCAGGCCGTTTTTCTGGCTGCAGGGTTCGTGTACGGCGATGCGCTTGTCCAGTGGTTGCAGGGCCAGATCGCCGGGCCAGTCGAGGCTGGCGATGTAAGTGGTCACTTCCTGGATTTTCTCAGTGAAAGCGATGGCCTGTTGCTGCCGAGCCGCGTCGGGCCAGGGCAGGTCGGGGTAGGCCTGCAACTGGGCACCGCAGGCGCTGGCCAGGTAGACGATGACGTCATACTCGGCAGAGCCGAACACCTCGATGTTGTGCCGGGCCAGTTCAAGAGCCTGATCGGGCGCGCCGTTGTGCATGGCGATGGCGCCACAGCAGGTCTGGCCGGGGATCACGTCCACTTCGCAGCCCAGGCGGTTGAGCAGGGAGATGGCCGCGGACACGGTCTGCTGTTCCAGGGTCGAGGCCAGGCAACCGCTGAACAGGGCGATCCGCTGTCGGGGCGTCTTGAGCGGATAGCGGGGGGCAAACTTTTTTTCCGCACGCAAACGGGGCAGCAGGCTGTCGTAATAACGCCATTTCGAATCCCCGGCCCAGGTGTGGCGCAAAAGCCACTGCAGGCCGCTGGCCTGATAGAGTCGCAGCAGCCGATGCAGCCAGCGCAGCCGGGTGGGCCGGGCCGGCAGTCTCACAAAAGCCTGTTTGCCCTGCGGTGGCATGAGCGTCTTGCCCAGATCCAGCAGTTTCTCGTAGCGCACCTCCGCGGGACATACCCGCTCACAGGCGCGACAGTCCAGGCACTGGTCGATGTGCTGGCGCAGCCGTTCGTCGACCCGCAGTTGTCCGGTGGCCAGCCCCTGCAACAGGGCAATGCGACCGCGAGGTGATTCATTTTCGTCCTGACTGTACTGGTAGGTGGGACAGTGAGGCAGGCACAGGCCGCATTTGACGCAGCGATCGGCCAGTTCGAGAATTTCAGTTTCCAGTGTCAAAAAAGATCGGCCCGGTTGTCGTGGTTACACGGGTCCGGGGCAGAGGCGCCACCGCGGACACGATTGGCGTATAATTCTACCGTATTTTCGAGCCAGCATAATTTTTTGAATCTCTCTACCAACCTGGTTGACTGCCTTATGCCTTTTTACAAGCACCATGTATTTTTCTGTACCAATCAACGTGAAGAGGGCCAGCCCTGCTGTGGCAAGTTTGATGCTCGGAAGATGCGCGACCACGCCAAGCAGCGCATGAAGGAACTGGGCCTGCACGGCCCCGGCGAGACCCGCATCAATCTTGCCGGTTGCCTGGGCCGCTGCGAACATGGCCCGGTGCTGGTGGTCTACCCCGAGGAGGTCTGGTACACCTACGTGGATCGGGAAGACATCGACGAGATCATCGAACAGCACCTGGTCAAGGGGGAAATCGTGGAAAGGCTCACGCTCCAGTGACGAGGGACAAGGGGCGGGTGACGAGGCCGAACGGGGGAGTGTCAGGGTTTTCCTCATCCCGGCTGCCTCCTCATGCGGCTTTGTGACAATCAAGATGAAAAATCGCAAACTTCTGATCCCCGGGCCGGTCGGGCAGCTTGAGGCCATCCTGGCCGAGTCTGAAGATCCCGGCGCTCACCCGGCCATGGCGGTGATCTGCCATCCCCATCCTTTATATAGCGGCAGCATGCAGAACAAGGTGGTGCATATCCTCGCCAGCACCTTGGGCAAACAGGGCCTGCCCACCCTGCGTTTCAACTTCCGCGGGGTTGGCCAGTCCGAAGGCGAATACGATGAAGGCCGGGGCGAGCAGGCCGATCTGGCGGCTGCTGTGCGCTGGATGCGCGAGCAGTACCCAGGCCGGCCCCTGTGGCTGGCCGGTTTCTCCTTTGGCGCCTATGTGGCGTATCTGGCCCACAAGGACGTGCAGGCCGAGCAGCTGTTGCTGGTTGCTCCCCCACTGCAGCTGTTCGAGTTCAGTGAAACAGCCGGGCCGGTCACCGTCCCTTGGCTGGTCATCCAGGGCGCGAAGGATGAGATCGTTTCTGCCGAGGCGGTGACCCAGTGGGTACAATCACAGCCGAATCACCCTGAATTTTATCTAATGGACGGTGCCAGCCATTTTTTTCACGGCAAACTCAATGACTTGAGGGATGTTTTGCTGGAATACTGGTTCCAGTAGCCCGTTTGTGCAGGTTCTCCCCGCGAACGATGCGCCTCCTTCGTCGGCGGCATCCTGCCCATGCTATAAGGCTCGCAAGGGCTGGAAAAGAATCGTGGGAGGCCGCTGAGTGAAACGAAGCGCATCGATCGCGAGGAGGATGGAATTTCGTCCCACTGCCCCACGATACTGATTATGATCACAGCCGGGATTAAATAAATTACCAGCCAGCCCGTCATATTTTTCGTGATTCCTCCCCTTTTTTATACCAATTCCAGAAAAAAGGTTGACAGCACATTAGGGAATCATTATATTAGCAATAACTTAAACAGTTTTGACTCCTCCATCATCCTTAATGGTGGTTTTTACAGGCGCGGTTACCCCCTTTTCCGCGCCATTTTTTTGCCTGGAATTTGTGCCCACAGGGCCAAAAAGGGTTAATTTCCGGATCTTTCACTTTTTCCTTGTATCTTGGCGCCGTATTCAGTACCATTCCGCCTCTTTTTTTGAGCAGAATAATTCGTGGGACTGAGTGCATGAAAACCTTCAGTGCAAAGCCGGAAACCGTCAAACGCGACTGGTATATCATCGACGCCGAGAACGTGGTGTTGGGCCGTATGGCAACCGAAATCGCGCGTCGTTTGCGTGGTAAACACAAACCAGAATATACACCGCATGTGGATACCGGCGATTACATCGTCGTCATCAATGCCGAAAAAGTCGCGGTGACCGGGCGTAAGGAAACCGACAAACTTTACCAGCATCATACCGGTTACCCGGGTGGTCTGAAGACCATCAGCCTGGAAAAACAGCGTGCCCAGGCACCCGAGCGTATCATCGAAGCAGCCGTTCGTGGCATGCTGCCGAAAAATACCCTCGGCCGAGCCATGTTCCGCAAGCTGAAAGTCTATGCGGGAACCGAACACAAGCATGTCGCCCAGCAGCCCAAGCCGCTGGAAATCTGAGTAAACAGCAGGAATAGCAATGGCAGATACATACTACAGCACCGGGCGCCGCAAGAACTCCAGCGCCCGTGTATACATCACCGCAGGCAAGGGTGAGATCACCGTCAACAACCGCCCGCTCGATCAGTACTTTGGTCGTGAAACCTCCCGCATGATCGTCCGTCAGCCCCTGGCGCTGACCGACATGCTGGAAAACTTCGACATCAAGGTCTTCGTCAAGGGCGGCGGCAACACCGGTCAGTCCGGCGCCATCCGCCACGGCATCACCCGTGCCCTTATGAAATATGACGAAGCCCTGCGCCCCGTACTGCGCCAGGCCGGCTACGTCACCCGTGACGCTCGCGAAGTGGAACGCAAGAAAATCGGCCTTCACAAGGCACGCAAGCGTCCACAGTACTCGAAACGTTAAAAACGTTTCGAGCAACGAGGGACGAGTTACCAGGGACGAGGAGTTTGTACCAGGCCCCAGGGAGGGGTTGCGATGGAATCGCTGGAAAATCTGGAAGTATGGAAACGGGCCTGTCGGTTGTCAGTCAACCTGTATAAGTTGATGTGTAACAGCCGGGAGTATGGATTCAAGGATCAAATTACCCGAGCTGGTCTGTCCATCGCCTCGAATATTGCCGAAGGGGTCGAAAGGGTAACCGATCGTAGCCGTATCCAGTTTCTGAAAATCGCCAAGGGCTCCTGTGGCGAACTCTGGACCCAGCTGAAGATTGGCCGTGCCGCCGGCTTCATCGAAACGGAAACCGGCAAAAACCTCGAGAATGAAGCAAAGGAAATCTCCAGGATGATCTGGGGACTAATACGGTACTACGAGGAAAAAGTCAGCGAATAGCAAAAGATCTCGTCTCTTGTTACTCGTTACTGTTCAAACAATTGGGGAATCGTCTAACGGCAGGACAATGGACTCTGACTCCATCAATCAAGGTTCGAATCCTTGTTCCCCAGCCATACCCACAAAAAAGGCCCCTTTATTAAAGGGGCCTTTTTTGTGGGAGGGACAAGTGACGAGGGACGAGTAAAGGCTCTGCCAATTTTTTCCTGGAATGAGGTGGCGAAGGGTTGTTCGTCAGGCTAGCTAATGAATCAATGATTTTTTGTCATCATCGCTGGAATGAAGGGACAAAGGGGATGGTGAGTACCATGTTGATATAGAGGGTTTTTACTCGTCACTTGTAACTCGTCGCTGAGCCGTTGTGTTGCATTTATGCAACACAACGGAACTATGTGGTATTTTTGTAAAAAAGTGTTGCGTTCATGTCTTCATGGGGGTATAAAGCCCTTGGAGTTAACCTAACCTGACTCAAAATAATTAATTATTCTTCTTATAAGGAGTTCACATGAACAAGAAACTGATTGCAATGGCCGTTGCAGCGGGCGCGATGACGGCCCCTCTGGCTGCTCATGCCGGTGCCACCGTTTACGGTAACCTGCAGGTTGAAATCGCCAGCGTAGACAACAAGGGCTACGGCGAAAACAACACCAAGGGATCACGTACCGGTATCGCTACTGATGAATCTGGTATCAAGATGGCGGATAACAAGCGCGGTCGTCTGGGCTTCAAGGGTAACGAAGACCTCGGTGGCGGACTGAAAGCTATCTACAAATTCGAATGGCAGGTCGATAATGCCTACGGCAACATCGCCGATGGCTCTCGTGAATCCTGGGTCGGCCTGAAAGGCGGCTGGGGTGAGTTCAAGGCTGGCCGCATCAAGTCTCCTTACAAATACACCGGTGGTGTAAAATACGATCCTTTCGTCACCACTTACATGGAAGCTCGTAAGAGCGGCGGCATGATCGGCGGTGCCTGGGGTCAGAACTCTTTCTGGGATACGTCCATCTCCTACAAGAACAAATGGGGTGGTTTTGGTCTGTGGATCATGGCTGGTGTTGACGAAGGCAATGGCACCACCGATTATATGCGTAGTACTACCAAAATTGGTCTGAGTGATGCCCCTGGCTACCTCGGTGACTACGCCGCCGCTGTCAAGTATGGCACCAAGAAATGGGAAGTCTTCGGCGTGTACGAAAACAACGCTGTTGCTGCCAAGAACGGCTCTGGTGAAACCAAATCCATGAGTGTCTGGAAAGCCGGTGCCATGGTCAAGGTTGGTGGTGCACACAAGTTCACCGGTCAGTACGAGTCTGCAACCAATGCAACCGTTGATATGATCAACTTTGAAGGCGTTGACATGACTACCTACTTCCTGGGTTACCAGTTCAAGATGGGCAAGAACGTGATTGCCCTGCAGTACGGTAACGAAGACATGGACAAGGCCTACAGCACCACTTACTACACACTGGGCTGGATCTACAAGTTCAGCAAGAAGACCCGTACCTTCGTTGGTTACCGCAACAGCGACAAAAGCTATGATGCCGCTGGTGTTGACAACGATAAACTGTCTGTATTCAGCCTGGGTCTGCGTGTAGACTTCTAAGTTTGTAAGTCTCTAATAACAACAAGTGTTCGTGTTGTACCTGAACGGGGCCGAAAGGCCCCGTTTTTTATTTAAGGGCAGAGAAAAGATACAAGGTGTAAAGATACAAGTTGAAAGGCCCCTTTGCTCAGCTGTCCTCGTCACTCGTCACTCGTCACTCGTCACTTGTATCTTTAATCTTGTAACTTGTACCTGACTTATGTGGCCCTTGTTCCTCAGTGCCTTCGTTTCCTCGACCCTGTTCCCCGGGGGGTCTGAGGCGGTACTCTATTACCTGTTGCAACAGGCTGAGAACAACCCCTGGACCCTGATCCTGGTGGCAACTGCCGGCAATACCCTGGGTGGGATGACATCATGGGGATTGGGGCGCCTGATTGCCATCAAGTACCCCGCCGAGGGGCTGGTGCGGCCGGATCGGCAAAAGGCGCTGGCTCGAATCGAGCGCTGGGGCAGTCCGGTTTTGCTGCTGTCCTGGTTGCCCATCGTTGGCGATCCCCTTTGTGTGGCAGCGGGCTGGCTGAGAATCCACTGGCTGCTCAGCCTGGTTTATATCGGGATGGGGAAATTTTTGAGGTATGGAGTTATTGTGTATTTTTTGGCTTGAAATCAGGTTTTGGTTAAAGGCGCGAGTGACGCAGGGACGAGGAAAACCTTGTACTCAAGGCGGGTTCCTTGTCATGCCGGCGTATGCCGGAATCCAGGCGGGGTTCCAAAAAGAAAGAATGTAGATTCATTTGCACGAACCCGGGTTGTCACACTTTCTATTTTCCGCGATTGATGGGCTTCGTGCCTCAGCCCATCCTACCCAGTATCGTTACTCATTCCTTGTATCATTAATTTTGTATCTTTTCTCTGGTATTTTCCCTCGTCCCTGCCCATGAGGATACATGCTAGAATATCTCCCCTAATCCGTGAACAGCCGAAGAAAACCGTGACCCAGCGCATTCGCGAAATCCCCTACAATTACACGTCCTTTTCCGACCGGGAAATCGTCATCCGTTTTCTTGGTGAAAAGATGTGGCAGGTGTTCAATACCCTGCGTGGCGAGCGGGTTACCGGGCGCTCGGCACGCATGCTGTTCGAGATCCTCGGTGACATCTGGGTGGTGAACCGCAATCCCTTCATTCAGGACGATCTGCTCGAGAATGAAAAGCGTCATGTGGCGCTGATCACGGCCCTGCGCCATCGCCTGCAGCAGGTGCGGGAGCGGGCCAATGACAATGCCCTGGCGCTGGAACTCATCGAGGCCACCTGCGATGCCATTGGCAAGTTCGAGGCCTGGTTCCCGGCCCAGCGTGCCCTGCGCAAGAAAGTCCTGCGCAGTCTGAGCCGCGTCACCCACCGGGACAACATCAGTTTCGATGGCCTCTCCCGGGTTTCACACGTGACCGATGCTTCCGACTGGCGTGTGGAGTATCCGCTGGTGGTGCTGACGCCCGATTCGGAAGCCGAGGTACAGAAAATCGTTGCCCGTCTCATCGAGCTGGGCATCGGCATCATTCCCCGCGGTGGCGGTACCGGCTATACGGGTGGGGCGGTGCCACTGGTGGCCAATACGGCGGTGATCAATACGGAAAAGCTCGACCAGCTGGGGGCTGTCCACAAGCAGGAAATCGACACCCTGTCGGGACCACAGACGGTGGCGACCATCGCCACTGGTGCGGGGGTGGTAACCCGCCGGGTCTCGGATCGGGCCGAACGCGAACAACTGGTGTTTGCGGTGGATCCGACCTCACAGGATGCTTCGTGCATCGGCGGCAACATCGCCATGAATGCCGGCGGCAAGAAGGCCGTGCTTTGGGGCACCACCCTGGACAACCTGTTGTCCTGGCGCATGGTGACCCCCGATGCCCGCTGGCTGCAGGTCGAACGCCTGGAGCACAACCTGGGCAAGATCCACGAACAGGCCGAGGCCCGATTCCGGCTCACCAGCTTCGGGGCCGATGGCGAGACGCCGGTGGGCGAACCGCGTATTCTCGCCATCCCCGGAGATCAATTGCGCAAGCAGGGTCTGGGCAAGGACGTGACCAACAAGTTTCTCGGTGGTCTGCCGGGCATACAGAAGGAAGGCTGCGACGGCATCATCACCTCGGCAGTGTTCGTGCTGCACCGCATGCCACCCCACATCCGTACCGTGTGCCTGGAGTTCTTCGGCAGTGACCTGGCCAGGGCGGTGCCGGCCATCGTCGAGACCAAGAACTACCTCGATAGTCTCGAAGACGTGAAGCTGGCAGGCATGGAGCACCTGGACGAGCGTTATGTGCGTGCCGTGGACTACACCACCAAGGCGCCGCGTGGCGAGCTGCCGAAGATGGTGCTGCTCATCGACATCGCCGGGGATGACGAGGACAAGGTCGCCGAGGCCGCCTCGCAGGTGGTGCAATTGTCCGCCAAACGTCAGGCCGAAGGCTTCATTGCAGTCAGCGCCGAGGCGCGCCGTCGCTTCTGGCTGGACCGGGCCCGCACCGCTGCCATTGCCGCTCACACCAATGCCTTCAAGATCAATGAAGACGTGGTCATCCCGCTGGACCGGCTGGCCGAATACAATGACGGTATCGAACGCATCAACATCGAGCTGTCCACCCGCAACAAGCTGAGCATGATCGAGGCCCTGCTGGCGT
>JAJRYG010000044.1 GCA_024275915.1 Gammaproteobacteria bacterium | reverse complement strand
AGAAGATGATCCCAGCTACCAAATCCCTTGCTGTATTTATCCGCCTCCGTTTCTTTTGCGGCACGCGCAAAAAAACCTCTTGGTAGCCCTTTCATCAGGTCGCCAAATCGTGTATTTCTGTACATGTTGTAGATCTTGTCTTTTTAAGTCGTCAAACAGGGTTTTAACCCTTAAAGCTTGGAGCTACAACACTTTTTCCCTTCAGGTTTTTTATTCCGGACAGCAGTGAGCCTGCGCTGGCATGACGGATTGAAAGCAGGGACGAGTGACGAGTTACAAGTAAAACCTGGCTTCGAGGTCATTCCAGCGAAGGCTGGAAGCCAGGGAGGCTTCCAGCGGGGATGAAGGCCGGTCGATGACTGGAATCGGTTTCGTGGCAGCGAACTGGCTCTTTTCCTCTAAACGCCCCTGCACGGGCATGGCGGTCTAATCCTGCCCCTCGTCACTCGTCACTTGTCTCTGCTGATCGCCATAAACTGCCCTCGTCGCTCCGGTTTTCTTCCATAAAAAAACCCGTGCAGTGCACGGGTTTTTGTGTCGAGAGCGGGAAGCCGGTTTACTTGATCTTGGCTTCCTTGTAGGCGACATGCTTGCGAACCACGGGATCGTATTTCTTGATCTCCATTTTTTCAGGCATGTTGCGTTTGTTTTTGGTGGTGGTGTAGTAGTGGCCAGTGCCGGCACTGGATACCAGTTTGATTTTATCGCGCATGACAGACTCCCCTAAAATTTCTCGCCGCGGCTACGCAGGTCGGCAAGGACGGTATCGATACCCTTCTTGTCGATGATGCGCATGCCCTTGGCACTGATGCGCAGGCGAACGTAGCGCTGCTCGGACTCGACCCAGAAACGGTGGGTATGCAGGTTGGGCAGAAAGCGTCTGCGGGTTTTGTTATGGGCGTGGGAGACATTGTTCCCGCTCATGGGGCGTTTGCCCGTGACTTGACATACTCTCGACATGGTTATTCTCCAAAATAAATCGGGTTCCCGCCCCAAAAGGCGAAAAGAGCGCGGATTTTACGTAGATCTGCCGCCGAGATCAAGCGCTTTGCCCGTCTCATGGGCGGTAGGGGGCAAACAGGGCGTGATTCAGATCCAGCCGCGCTCGGCAAAGGCGACACTTTCGCCATCGCCGATGACGATGTGATCCAGTACCCGCACGTCCACCAGCCCCAGGGCATCCTTGAGGCGCCGGGTCAGGCTGCGGTCGGCTTCGCTGGGTTCGGCGATGCCGGAGGGGTGGTTGTGGGCGAGTATGACCGCGGCGGCATTGTGGACCAGGGCCTTTCTCACCACTTCCCGGGGGTGGACGCTGGCACCGTTGATGGTGCCACGAAACAGTTCTTCGAAACAGATGATGCGGTGGCGGTTGTCCAGGAACAGGCAGGCAAACACCTCGTAGGGGAAATCCCGTAGCCGCTGGCTCAGATAGCGACGGGTGGCAGCCGGGTCGCTGAGGGCATCGCCGCGCTGCAGTTGCTCGGCCAGGTGGCGGGTGGCCAGCTCCAGTACCGCCTGCAGCTGGGCAAACTTGGCCGAGCCCAGGCCGGGAAAGGCGCAGAAGTCTTTCTGACTGGCGCCCATCAGGCCGCGCAGGCTGCCAAAGTGCTGCAGAATGTCTCGGGCCAGATCCACCGCGGTCTTGCCGGGGAGGCCGGTGCGCAGGAATATTGCCAGTAATTCGGCGTCGGAAAGCTGTCTGGCGCCCCGGGCCAGCAGTTTCTCACGGGGACGTTCTGTGTCCGGCCAGTCGGTAATGGCCATCTTGACCTCCTTGTCAATGTGGTTGGTTTGCAACAGGCTGCGCAACCGAACGGGTTTTCAACATCCTGTCGAGTAAACCAACCATAGCGAAGAAAGCGGGGTTTCGCCAGTGCTTAGGGCTGATGTTGAAAATCGTGGCACCTTGCGCAACCCGCTGCCCCCGTTCTGTGTAATAATCAGGGTTATAGAGATGTGCCCGGTATGGTTTCCCCCACCACTTGCCAGCCAAAACGCGCGATCATAATTACGATATTCATTTATGCAACGACTTGCCAACAAACGCATCCTGCTGGGAGTGACCGGCAGTATCGCCGCCTACAAGGCCGGTGAGATCATCCGCCGCCTGCGTGATGCCGGTGCCGATGTTCGGGTGGTGATGACCCGCGGTGGCGCCGAATTCGTCACCCCCATGACTTTCCAGGCCCTGTCCGGTCATCCGGTACACATGCACCTGCTGGACACCGAATCGGAAGCCGGCATGGGGCATATCGAACTGGCCCGCTGGGCCGACGCCATCTGCGTGGCCCCCGCCAGTGCCGACTTCGTTTCCCGTCTAGTCCATGGCCGGGCCGATGATCTGCTCAGTGCCGTGTGCCTGGCCAGCAAGGTGCCGCTGGCCATTGCCCCGGCGATGAATGGTGCCATGTGGGCCAACCCGGCGACCCAGGCCAATATCCGCACCCTCTCATCCCGTGGCGTGGTGATGCTTGGCCCTGATGAAGGTGAGCAGGCCTGTGGTGAAACCGGTACCGGCCGTTTGCAGGCCCTGCAACCCTTGCTGGAAGGTCTGGCCAGCCTGTTCGAGCGGCACATCCTCAGCGGCAAGACGGTCGTGGTCACGGCCGGTCCCACCCGCGAAGCCATCGATCCGGTGCGCTACCTGAGTAACCACAGCTCGGGCAAGATGGGTTTCAGCGTGGCGACCGCTGCCGCCGAAGCCGGTGCCCATGTGATCCTGGTGGCCGGG
Source organism: Gammaproteobacteria bacterium (assembly GCA_024275915.1). GTDB lineage: Bacteria > Pseudomonadota > Gammaproteobacteria > UBA6429 > Thiohalophilaceae > JAJRYG01. The sequence continues at coordinate 24,505 of JAJRYG010000044.1, read as the reverse complement.
CCCGTGTCCCTGCCGAGCCCCGATCGCTGCGAACGCATCGATGTGATCAGTGCCCAGCAGATGCACGATGCCGTTCTGGCCCACGTCGCTCAGGCCGATATTTTCATCGCCGCCGCCGCGGTGGCCGATTACCGCCCGGTGGTGAATGCAGCTGACAAGATCAAAAAGTCACGGCAGACGCTGACCCTGGAGCTGGAACCGACCACGGACATCCTTGCCGAAGTCAGTGCCCGTTATCCGCGTCTGTTTACCGTGGGTTTTGCTGCCGAGACCCGCGAGCTGGAAAAACATGCACTGGAAAAACTGCAACACAAGCGTCTGGACATGATTGCGGCCAACTGGGTCGGACCCGCCGCAGAAGAGACCGCCGGCACCTTTGGTAGCGATACCAATGCCCTGAAGCTGTTCTGGCCCGGTGGTCAGGCCGAGCTGACGGTAACGAGCAAGTGGAAACTGGCCCGTCAGCTCATCGAACATGTGGCCCAGTGCTATGATACCCGGCATCACCACATCGACAGGACCGATGCAAAAGTGGTAATGATGCCTGATGTGGGCCGCACACCTTCGCGTTAAACTTGTGAAGCTCTGAATATTCATCCATGGACAGATCTCAGGGATTCCCAGATTTTTGCAGAGTTTCCCTGCAAATATAGTATTAGGCATTTAAATACAGTAAAGGGGATCAAGAATGAGGGAAATAAAACTGGCTGATTTTCCAGGCGATATTTCATCTGTAATAACCCAAAAAGAACCGCCTAGTGAGGATATTGCAATTATTGATGAGGAAGGAAATATTATTTCAGTTATTATTGGAGTCAAACCTTATAAATATCTTCTTCAGAAATTAGAAGAAGATGAAGAAATAATAGATTGTGAAGAATTAAAAAACTTTGATACAAAAAAAGAAATAAAAGATGCAAAAGATTTTGATGAATTTTTAAAAGGAATTTAATAAGGAAACTAAAAATGCCTATACATTATGAACCTGATACAGAATATACCAGCAAGAATGAAGAAGTTGCAGATATGCATGAAGCGATGAGATCAAAAACCGAGTCAAAAAAACATTGAAATTTAAAGGATTTTGACGATTTTCTCAAGGAAGATAGGCTAATTAAGAATGTACAAGATAAAAATAGCTAAAAAGCCCAAAAAGAATTTAAAAAAACACCTAAAATATATCAGGATAAAATATCTAAAGCCATTAAAGAGCAATCAGCATTCCCAATGCCTCAGGGTGTGAAGAAAATGAAAGGGGCTGTAAATCGTTACAGAATCAGGGTGGCAGATTATCGTGTAATTTATGATATTGATGGTTCCGAAATGATTATACTCGTAATACAAGGTAGGTCACCGTCAACAAGTATATAGAGGCTTTTAGCCTAACAATTTGCTACAGCAGTCGAGCTAAAGACACGAGCTGCTGAGCAAGGCATTATATGGAGTCGATAGCAACATGAGCCGAATTGAAGTCAGGATCCTCGATGCACGTCTGGGAAGCGAGATTCCCATGCCCGATTATGCCACCGAAGGATCTGCCGGTCTGGATCTGCGGGCCTGCCTGGACGAATCGATGAATCTCGAACCTGGGCAAACGCAGCTTATCCCCACCGGCATGGCCATCCACATCGGCGATCCGGGCCTGGCGGCGGTGATCCTGCCCCGTTCCGGACTCGGCCACAAGCATGGCATCGTGCTTGGCAACCTGGTGGGGCTCATCGATTCGGATTACCAGGGGCAGTTGTTCGTTTCCTGCTGGAACCGGGGTCAGGATTCTTTTACGATTGAAGTTGGCGAACGCATTGCCCAACTGGTTTTCGTGCCGGTCGTGCAGGCCCGTTTCGAAATCGTCGAGGAATTTGCCGCCAGTGACCGGGCCGAGGGTGGTTTTGGGCATACGGGCCGGGCGTAAACTGCCCCTTGCGCAATGACCCGCATGCGGATCATTTCGGACATGAAATATAAAAATAAATGTCATCATATCGGCTTGATGTCCGATATTACATCTGCTGGCAAAATAACAAGATTCATCAGGACAGCTTGTCATTAATCAACTTGGGAGACAGGTGTGGCGAAAACGCAAAGTTTGCGCGCACGTAAAAGGCGTGGAGTAAAAAAGAAATCCGCCGGTTTCGGATTGAGCCTGCAGGCGACTTTCCTGGTGGCAATGGTGACCTTTACGATAATTCTCTGGGCGGCCACCTTCTGGACCCAGTTGCTGCCCTTGCAACAATTGCAGGGACTGCGGGATACCGCCATCAGGGCTCAGGATGAGCATCTTGCCTATTCCATCGGCCTCAAGGTGGCCCGTTATACCGAAGCGGCCCATGCCGTTGCCCTCGACCCGCATACAAGGGCGCTGCTTCTCGCCAGAGACAAGGCGGCCATTGCCAAACGCGAGGATGAACTGCGGGTCCTGTTTCCCTGGGTGATAACCGTCAGGTTGTTGCCGGCCGGTATTCGTAATCCGGTGACCACCTCCGAGCCCCACATCAGTTATGCGGGTATCGACATGATGCGTGAGGCAGAAACCACCCTCAAGGCGCCGCCGGTCGAAGTCCATGTGCTGGGCACTCCTCAGCAGCACATCGATATCATCGAACCGGTACTGGATACCAGCGGCAAAAAAGTCATCGGCCATGTTCAGGTCGCACTCAAGACCGATCTGCTCAAGCAATGGGTAAGGTTGGATTCGGCCAAGGGCTATGTACAGCTCAAGCAGAAGCTGGACAACCGCAAAAGTGGCCTGTTGCTGGCCGATGCCGGTAATGCTTCCTTGCAGAACGAAGTGGTTTCTGCAGAAGTGGCCGTGCCTGGCACACGCTGGCGGTTGAGCTTCTGGGGGCATTCTGACATCACCCTGAATATCTTCAACACCAATTTGCTGATGACCTATTTCATCGGTGGTCTGATGAATGTTCTGCTGATCCTGCTGTTGTGGCGGGCCCTGAGCCGGGCCGTGACTCGTGATGTGGAAACCTATACCCAGCTGGTGCTGCAAAAGGCCAGAGGCGAGGGCCGTCATCAGTATCAGTTCCTGCTCAAGGAATTCCAGGCCGGAGCCAGACAGATCGAATCCTATTCCATGCCGACGACCATGGAGCGGGAGCGCGATGATGACTCGGGCTCGTCCCTCAGCGTCAATTCCCTGAGTCTTCATGAAAACCTCGACCCCATGTTTATCGACGAGGATTCCATGTCCGTCGAAGAGCTGGATGACTCGGCGATGCGCATGTTTGAAAAACAGGCAGGCGGCAAAGCCGAGACCACGGCGACCAGCAGTCAGTCCCTGTCTTCGCAGAATATTGCCAAGACCATCACCGACCAGGGGGTTCAGCCCGCCACCACTGCCGAGGCGAAGGATCTTCCCGCCATCCCGCCAGAAGAGATTTTCAAGGCCTATGACATCCGCGGCATCGTGGGGCAAACCCTGACCAGTGACTACATGGCACTGATTGGTCAGGCGCTGGGCAGCGAGGCCATCGAACGGGGCCTGACACGCATATCCTTCGCCCGCGATGGCCGGCTTTCCGGTCCCGAGCTGGGGCAGGGGCTGGTCAAGGGGCTGCTGGCTGCCGGCATCGACGTGGTGGATGTGGGCATGGTCCCCACGCCGGTTCTTTACTATGCCGCCGAGGAACTGACTGATGGAACGGGCGTGATGCTCACCGGCAGCCACAACCCGGCCAATTACAACGGCATCAAGATGGTTCTGGGCGGAGAAACCCTCGCTGGGGAGACCATCCAGCGACTGCGCCAGCGCATCGTCGACAAGGACTTCCTGGAAGGCACGGGACAGTATCGTACCCAGCCGGTCAGCAACGACTATATCGAGCGGGTGGTCAGTGATGTCAAACTGGAGCGTCCACTCAAGGTGGTGGTGGACTGTGGCAACGGCGTGGCCGGTGGCATGGCGCCCAAGCTGTTCCGCGAACTGGGCTGTGAAGTGATCGAGTTGTACAGTGAGGTGGATGGCAACTTCCCCAACCACCATCCGGATCCCAGCCAGCCGGAAAACCTGCAGGATCTCATCGAGATGGTGCGGGCAACCGATGCGGACATCGGCCTGGCCTTCGACGGTGACGGCGATCGCCTTGGGGTGGTCAGTCCCGATGGCAGCATTGTCTGGCCCGATCGCCTGATGATGCTGTTTGCGGCCGATGTGATTGGGCGCAACCCCGGTGCACAGATCATCTTCGACATCAAGTGCAGCAGCAACCTGACCCGTGAGATCTGGGAAAAGGGTGGCGAACCGCTGATGTGGAAGACCGGCCATTCCCTGATCAAGGCGAAGATGAAACAGTCAGGTGCCTTGCTGGCCGGTGAGATGAGCGGACACATCTTCTTCAAGGAACGCTGGTATGGTTTTGACGATGCCCTGTATTCCGGTGCACGCCTGCTGGAAATCCTCGCCGCCGATTCGCGTCCGGTCCAGCAGGTGTTTGCCAGCCTGCCCGATGCGGTCAATACCCCCGAGCTGCGTGTCGAGATGCCCCAGTCGGAACTCAACCACTTCATGGAGGAAATCCTCAGCAAGGCCGATTTCCCCGAGGCCAATGTCACCATGATCGATGGCATCCGTGCGGATTTCGAAACGGGCTGGGGCCTGCTGCGAGCCTCCAACACCACGCCGAGCCTGATCCTGCGATTCGAAGGACGGGATCAGGCCGCGCTGGAAGAAGTGCAGGACAAGTTCCGCGAGATCATGCTGGAAATCAATCCTGGCCTGAATTTGCCATTTTAAAAGTGAGTTCGGTAAAAATTGCCCGCTCACTGGTGTGGCTGGGCATTTTTGCGTTAATCTTCAGATTTACAACCAAGGGAGCCTCTAAAAAGTGGATTTTTGGAGATGTCCCCAAAAAGCAAGAAACTGATTGACCATGCCCATAGAAGCTTCCAGCGCCCACACCATTGCCAGCGTTCTCACCGAGGCCCTGCCCTATATTCAACGATTCCATGGCAAGACCATGGTGATCAAGTACGGTGGCAATGCCATGGTGGACGAAACACTGAAAAAAGGGTTTGCCCGCGACATCGTGCTGATGAAACTGGTGGGCATGAATCCGGTAGTGGTGCATGGGGGCGGCCCGCAGATCGGTCGCATGCTGGAGCAGATTGGCAAGGAAAGCCACTTTGTCGAAGGCATGCGAGTGACCGACACGGAGACCATGGACATCGTCGAAATGGTGCTGGGGGGCCAGGTCAACAAGGACATCGTCAACCTCATCAACCAGCACGGCGGTCATGCCGTGGGTCTGACCGGCAAGGATGGCGATCTGATCCGCGCCAGCAAGCTGACCTTCGAGCGCCACAATCCGGAAATGAACACGCCCGAGATCGTCGATATCGGCCATGTGGGCGAAGTGGCCAGCATCGATCCGGCCATCATCAACATGCTCACCAAGGGCAATTTCATTCCGGTCATCGCACCCATCGGGGTGGGGGAAGATGGCCAGTCCTACAACATCAATGCCGACTTGGTGGCCGGTAAGCTGGCCACCACCCTGCAGGCCGAAAAACTCATCCTGCTGACCAATACCCGCGGTGTGCTCGACAACGAAGGCAATCTGCTGACCGGCCTCAAGGCACAGAAGGTCGAGGAACTGATTGCCGCGGATATCATCCACGGCGGCATGCTGCCAAAAATCCGCTGTGCCCTGGATGCGGTACACAGCGGTGTCAACAGTGCGCAGATCATCGATGGGCGGGTTGAGCATGCCGTGTTGCTGGAAGTACTCACAAATGCCGGCGTCGGCACGCTAATCTGCCGGTAGCGCCCATGCCTCGCTCTGAAGCCAAGATCTCCCGCCGCCAGCACATCCTCGAAACCCTCGCCCAGGAACTGGAACAGAGCCCGGGTGAGCGGATTACCACTGCCGGACTGGCAAGAGCCGTGGGGGTCTCCGAAGCCGCCCTCTACCGCCATTTCCCCAGCAAGGCAAAAATGTTCGAGGCGCTCATCGAGTTTATTGAAGAAAGCATTTTTGGCCTCACCAACCGTATCCTCGAAGACGATAAAAACAGTTTTCGCCGTTGTGAAAAAATGCTGACCCTGGTACTGGGCTTTGCTGCCAGGAACCCCGGACTTTGTCGTCTGATGGCCGGTGATGTGCTGGTGGGAGAAACCGAACGGCTGCGCACACGCATCAGCCAGTTTTATGAACGGCTGGAAACCCAGCTCAGGCAGGTGATCCGGGAAGGTGAGATGAACAGGGAACTGCGTCACGGTTTTTCTGCGGCGGCTACAGCCAACCTGTTGCTGTCGGTGGTGGAAGGACGGATCCACCAGTATGTGCGCAGTGGCTTTGCGCGCAGCCCCATGGAGATGTGGGACGATCAGTGGCAAATGCTGCTGTCCATGCTGCAACAGGATGCCGTTTGAGCGGCTGCCGTTGTGCCGTGGTTTGATCCCCGTTTTCAACAAGATGTGAAAACGGACAAAAGATTACGGGACAGAAATGGTGTGGCTAATTTTGTTTCTTCGTCCCTTGTCCCGCGTCACCGTGGCCTGATTTAGGCTTGATTCCCTTGAGCTCATAGAAGCGCTTCAGATCGGCTTTAAACTTGTCGTCGATGCGTTTGGCCAGTTTTTCCTTTTTGTGCACAAAGAACTGGTTGTCGTCGATCTGTTCCTTGATGCTGTCCATTTCCTCGAACAGACTGGCAGGGGCGGGTTCCCCGGCGCGCTCATAATTGGCGATCTTTTTTTGCACTTGGGCGAGTTTTTTCTCCAGTGTACGGGTATTGGCGCGGGTGATCTCGATGATGCTGTTGATGGCTTCACGCTGGCGATCGCGGGAGATGCGCAGGTCACGTTCGGTGGCATAGGTATTGAGCAGGATCATGTCCTGGCGACGTTGCTCGGCCTTTTGGCGTTCCTGCCGTTTTCTGATTTCGGCCTGGCGTTTTTCTTCTTCCAGCTCTTCGGGGGTTTTGGCGCGAGAGATGACCTCGACCACCACACCGTGCTCGTTGACGATTTCGACACGCTGCTGGGAATATTCGGGAGGAATGGCCTGGCCACACTCCCGGATACCTTCACTGTTGGTCCAGCACTGGATCTTGCTGCCGGCCTGCAGAGGGTTGAGCAGCAGAAATGCCAGAATAAACATGGCAGGCAGTTGAAAATGGATGTTTTTCAACGGCCGGTTAGTGATGCAGGGAGAGACTGCCAGTTTCAATGCGGGTAAGTCATTGAAAATGTGAGGAAACGAAAAATCACATTTTTCGCTTGCGGTGTCGAAATGTCCGGGGAGGAATTTTTTCAACAACCTGACCGTGATTCGTGAAATGTCAAGTGCCATTATCTTGTAAGAGTCGAATTGCCCTGAAAAGTTGCAGCAGAGTGTGCCATGTCTGATTATATAATCCTGTTTACTGTTTCACTGATTGCCAATACTTTTTCGGCATTTGCCGGTGGCGGGGCCGGATTGCTGCAATTGCCCGTGCTGATTTTTCTCGGCCTCCCTTTTAGTGTAGCACTTGCCACCCACAAGCTTGCAAGCGTGGCCCTCGGGGTTGGCGCCAGCCTGCGTCATTTTCGTGAAAAAACCCTGGACTGGCGTTTTTCCGCCCTGATTCTGCTCAGTGGCATTCCCGGCGTGGTGCTGGGTGCCAACCTGATATTACAAGTTCCCGACCGGCTTGCCGAGATCCTGCTCGGTGTCCTGACTGCGGGGCTGGGCATTTATTCCTGGCTCAAGCCGGGTCTTGGCCTGCAAACCAGACAGCTGCACCGTAACCGCCAGGGCTATCTGCTGGGCGGCCTGGTGCTGTTTGCCATCGGTGTGCTGAATGGTTCCCTGACTTCGGGAACGGGACTGTTCGTGACCCTGTGGCTGGCCGGCTGGTTTGGCCTGGAGTACAAGCGTGCCGTTGCCTATACCCTGGTTCTGGTCGGTCTATTCTGGAATGGCAGTGGCGCGTTGACCCTGGGTTTGCAGGGGGCAATCAAATGGGAGTGGGTGCCCGTGCTGTTGCTGGCCTCGGTGCTGGGGGGCTATCTGGGTGCTCATCTGTCGATCATCAAGGGCAACCGGCTGATCAAGCGGGCCTATGAAGTGATCACCCTTCTGACGGGATTGAAGCTGATGCTGGGGTAGTTGCTGGAGAGGAAGGTTATTTGGCTTGCGGGAGCAATATCAGCCCCACCCCTGCGAAAACCTCCAGCAGGGGTGGGGTGATACATGGCGGTTGTTACCGTTCGATCAGTTGCTACCCTGCATGAAGGTTATGATGTCACGGGTTTGCTGGCCGGTCAGGCCGGCACGAATGCGCATGTGATAGACCGTGGTAATCCACTGGTCATCACGCAGTTCCTTTGGATCACGCACATCGTGACAGCGGGTGCAGTTGTCGGCCCAGGCCTGGACGCCTCGGGTAAAGTCCCCTTTCTTGCTGTCAGCTTCGGCAGCAACGCCGGTTCCTGTCGCCAGCAGTCCGGCGGTGATAAGAAGTGCGCTCAAGACAGAGCCGGAAATTTTAAGCCATTGTGTATTCATTTGTTTGATCTCCTTTAGAAGCCGTAGGCAAACTGAACCAGAACACGGTTTTCAGCATCGAAGCCGGGATTGGGGTTTTCGTTGAACTCGTAATCCAGTTTGGCGACAACATTGCTGGCAAACAGGTAGTTCACACCCACGGCACTCTGGTTGCGATCCTGACCATCATGAGGCGTGTCGTACTCGCCATAGCGAAGTACAGCCTCCCATTTGCTCGGTGCAAACTGGTAGGAAGCCTGTGCATACCAGGCCGTCCACTTGCCACTGTCCGGGGCCGCACTGCTGGCCTGTGCACCATATTCCTGCGAGACATATTCGCCCAACAGCCTGAAGGTCGAGATGCGCCAGGTCAGATCAGCGCCATAGACCGTGTAGTCGCGGCCTTTGTCGTAGCTGATTGCACCTGTATTATCGATGGTGCGTACCGAAGCCTTGCCGGTGGCATAGGAGGCCCCCAGGTCCAGTTTGATGCCAGGGATATAGAAGCCCAGCCGGCCACCGCCGACCTTGCCGCCATCGCCATCCCTGTTGAGGCCGGGGGTTTCGATCCCTTCGATTTCTCCACCATCGGCTTCGAAGGTGGGTCCATTGCCGATGTAGGCGGCATAACTCATGGTATTGCGGCCACCAACGGGAAAGCCGCCTCGGAACATCAGGCCAATTTCAGCATTGGGTGCGGCCTGATCGTGACCAAAGCCCACCGGAGCGGAAGCCATTCTGTTGATCCAGGAAGGATGCAGGTTTTGCCGGAACTGGCCAATGGGGCTGAGAAACTTGCCGCCGATCAATGCTACGTAGTCACTGATGAAGTAATCGACGGTAAAGTAGTCGATGCCGGCCTCGGATTTGCCGGTTTCATCGATAGTGAATTCAAGCTCGGCTTCCATCATGACGATGTCAGAGAACTGGTAATGGAAAATTGGCGAGAAGGTTCCGACCTTGAATGAGCCAGGTTCGCCCTGCTTGTCCGTATATCCCACATCGGCATAACCGGCCAGATGCACCAGAGTCTTGGGAGCTTTCCATTCTTCCCATTCCACCGCCTTGGCGTTGAGCTTGTCCACATCGGCCTGCAGTTTTTCCAGATCGACCTCGGCCGCCAGTGCCGAACCCATTGTCAGGATACCTACAGCAGTTGCAATCGCTGTCAGTTTGAATTTCATGGATGTATAACCTCGTTGTCTGTTCTGTCCTGGCTTTGGCTCAGGAGCAGATACATGGATCTTTAATCGGTAATTTTTAAAAGCCCGTGTCGGGGCTGGAACATGACACCCGGACAACGCGTAGATGCACAGGCAAGCTCTGCAACATGTCGTCAAGGAGATCAGGGGTTCCGGAAAGGATTAAAGTGAGGTTTGTGGGGGCTTGGTTTCGGGGTAGAGATCGATGCCGAGAGGCGAGTTCAGGGACTGGCTCCGCAGCGTTAGTGTGAAAAAGGGCAGGCCGGGCACAAGCAGCTCGGAGGCCGTCACGCTGACACCGGAATGACAAATGGCCTGGCAGAACATATCCAGACAGTCACCGGCATCGCAGCCCGAATTCGATTCGTGGTGCCCCTCCGCCATGTTGTGGGAGGAAGGTGCAGAGTGCAATGCATGATCATCCGGCGCCTGTGAATCAACCAGATTGAGCGAGGTCGACAGAGCCTGCTGCGAAAACATCTGGAACAGCAGCATGAGCAGAAGGAATCTGATCGTCTTGGATTGTCGAGGGTGGCTGGATAAAAACATTACAGTTGATCAGGAATATGTATCTGCATCTGTGCATTGATTTGGGTAAGCGGAGTATAGAGCCTGAGTTGAGAATGTACAGTGATCCAGATCATCTACGACTTTTTGTTGAACCAACTTTCACAGGCAATTAACCCAAATCGATGCATGTTTTTTTTGATGCAGGGGCCTTCATGCCATCCTGCGCCGAAAATTCATGCAACGACGGGCTTAATCCCGGGTCTTTGACGGGGTTTTATCGGATGTCTTCAGCAGAGCGTTCTTTTTGCGACGATAGTAAAGGCGCTTGCCCATTTTGGAAAACATGCGGAACAGGCCCCAGCCAATGACGATGAAAAAAGGCAGGTAGGGTACAGCAGATTCAAGGCTGCCCAGGTTCATCGCTGTTCACCCTGCTGGCGTCCTGTTCTTTTTCGACGCTGGCATTTTCCAGGATCACGTCGTAGATATAACCGTAACCAAAATCCTTGCCCAGGCCGAGGGTTCCTTCGGCTACGATGATGTCATCGAGTGCCGCCGTATCATTGGTGGTGATGGTCAGATCAGTGCCGCTGCTGCCATCGAGGATGTGGATCCAGTTGTGACCCAGCACCGCGCTGGTATATTTGACCACCTTGCCACGGACTCGAACTGGCTTGCCATCCAGCTGATCCTTCTGGGCAATGATTTCAGCAATCGTGTAACCACCTTCTGCTTTCTTCATGCCTGTAACCGGCTTGCTGGCAGGTGTATTGGTGATACCGGCATGGGGACTCATTGCCGTGGCAGCCCTGTCTTTGCTTTCGACGTCGGCGGCAGCCGGGGCATCGGTAGTGATTGTGTCGGTGAAGTAAATCAGCTCGAAATCCCGATCCAGATTCTTGCTGTGAAAGTTTTTCATCGGCATGGGCGCAGAAATGGCGATCATCATGCCCGGTTGCAGTGCGGTGAGGGGGCCGGCAGCCCAGAATTGTTCATTGCCATTGTTCAACAACGTGTAGGTGAAGCCACCGGCATCGAAGGTTTCCACCACCGAGCCGTACAATTTCCTGTTCGCATGTGCAGGGGCATCTGCAGGGTCCGGCATGGCCGGGTGAGGTGCGGCAGCCGTTTTCTCGACTTGTGGCTGGGGTTTTTCCTGGCAGGCACTGAGCATGCCCAGGCTGACAAGTCCGGCAAGCATGACTGGAATGTATGGGTTCATGGGCAGAAGCTCCAGGATATAAATTTTGCTTGTGATACCGATTAATTAACATCCTGTTAAAGAATCAATCAGATACCGTACTGTTGTCGATAGGCCTCGACCGCTGCCAGCTTGTCCTGCATGGCTGGCTGTTGCTGCAGGTAGCCGATCAGGTGCTCGAGTTTGACGATACTGAGTACCGGAATTGTAAACTGTTCCTCGACTTCCTGAATGGCCGAGTGCTCACCCTTGCCCTTTTCCTGGCGATCCAGTGCGATGATCACCCCGGCCGGCCTGGCACTGGCGGCGGTAATGATGTCCATGGCTTCACGGATGGCGGTACCCGCGGTGATCACGTCATCGATGATCAGTACCTTGCCCTGCATGGGCGCGCCGACGATGTTGCCGCCCTCGCCATGATCCTTGGCTTCCTTGCGGTTGAAGCACCAGGGCACGTTGCGTCCATGAGACGCGGACAGGGCAATGGCACAGGCCGTGGCCAGGGGAATGCCCTTGTAGGCCGGGCCGAACAGCAGATCGAAATCCAGGCCGCTGTCCATCAGGGCGGCGGCATAGAAATCGCCCAGGCGGCGCAGGTCGTCGCCGGTATTGAACAGGCCGGCATTGAAGAAATAGGGGCTGATGCGGCCGGACTTGAGGGTAAACTCGCCAAAGCGCAGCACCTTACGGGACAGGGCAAATTCGATAAAGGCTTTCTGATAGTCTTGCATGGGACGGGCTGCCGATGATGTTTGGATGAGTGTATGATACACGTTTTTTGTACAAATCTGGAACGGGAAGCACGCATGCGGGTGATCACAGTCAATGTCAACGGGATTCGGGCCGCCGCCAGGAAGGGTTTTTTCGACTGGCTAAAAAAACAGCAGGCCGATGTGGTCTGCATCCAGGAAACCAAGGCCCAGGAACACCAGCTGGAAGCCGAGCACTTCTATCCCGAGGGATATCACAGCTACTATTTCGATGCCGAGAAAAAGGGCTACAGCGGCGTGGCCATCTATTCGAAGGTCGAACCTCGCAAGATCACCACCGGCCTGGGCTGGGAACACGTGGATACCGAGGGTCGCTACATCCAGGCCGATTATGACGGCATCAGCATCGCCTCCCTTTACCTGCCCTCCGGCTCCTCCAGCGAGGAACGCCAGGCCAACAAGCTCAAGTTCATGGAGCGATTCCTCGATGACCTCAAGGCCATGAAGCGCAAGCGCCGCCAGTTCATCATCTGTGGCGACTTCAACATCGTGCACCGGGAAATCGACATCAAGAACTGGAAGAGCAATCAGAAGAACTCCGGTTGCACACCGGAAGAACGTGCCTGGCTGGATCGGGTATTCGATGAAGTGGGCTTCGTCGATGCCTTCCGCGTGGTCAACCACGAGGCCGGCCAGTACACCTGGTGGTCCAACCGCGGCAATGCCCGCGCCAACAACGTGGGATGGCGCATCGACTACCAGATCATCACCCCCGGCCTGAAAGACAAGGTCAAGCGCGCGTCCATCTACAAGGACGAATGGTTCTCCGACCACGCCCCCCTGACCATTGACTACGACTATGAGCTGCGCTAATAGCTTGTTGAAAGAGTCCATCCCTTGATGATTTCAATCCGGCAATAGTCGCCGGCCACTGACAGGTAAAAGTACTTTCATTCACCCTGGCTTGCCTCCTGTGCCTTGAGCGTGGCCTGGTAGCGGGCGATGGCTTCGAGTTCCTTTTTCAGTTCATACTGTTCGCGGTCGTAGGTCTGCCATTCGGCATCCTGTTCGGGGGTGGTCCACTTGATGGGAGGGTGATCGGCCACTGGAAAGAAGACATATTTTTTGATGGGATGCGGGTTGTTGGCGAGCAGGTCGGGCATGACGTCGAAGGTGACGCCGACGGTAGGCAGGGTCGACAGGGGCTGCCAGTTGACCGGGGCGATCCAGTTGGCGCGGCCATGCCAGAAGTCGCTCCCGTAGCGGTCGGTGATGTAATCACCGACGCTTTTTTCGAAGGCACGGGGGTGGAACAGGGAGACGTTGTGGGGAACGCGCCGGGAGGACGGAATGAGAATGGTGGTGAACAGGGACAGCTCGGCCACGTCACCGGTCAGCCAGGGGCCCAGGAAGCTCCAGGAACGGTTCATGATTTCGAACTGCATCCAGATGTTGTCCTTGAACTTGAAGTCGCGCCCGACGATCCGATCGATATCGTAGCTGGCCTCGTGGCGAATGTGCTCCGCGCCCAACAGGCGGGTGCGGTGGCGGGGGGCGCGAAACGTGATCAGCGAGCCGCCCACCTCGAAGTGCAGGGGCCGGGCGCGGCAGAAATCCGGCCCCCTGGGCACGCAATGCCGGGTCAGTTCACGGTGGGCATGCTGCTCAGCCCCTGCGGATCACGCCCTTGGCGTGCAGGTAGAACAGGGGGGCGTAGGTCTCGGCGGCTAGGCTGGCGCCCCCGCTCATGGCGTAACCCACGGCACCGGCCACGCCGGCATAGGTCTTGAGCGAAGTGGCAACGGTGCCGCCCAGAGTCACCGTGTTGCCCAGGGCATGACCGGCGTGAAAGCCCTTTTCCCGGCGCAGGCGCTGCCGTGTGATCTGCAACTGCCGTATTACCGGGATGCCGGCGCCCAGGTCCCCGAGGCCGAGCTGGCTGCTCTTGCTGAACTGGCCGCACTTTTTCATGCCCAGCTGCAGGCTCAGTTCGTGGGCGTGCTGCAGGGAGGTGGTGGGCCGATAGAGAAACACGTAGTGAGTGTTGAGTCGCACGCTGCTAGCCTGAGGATTTCCATGGCCTGGGTGAGAACGGCGGAGCCGCCAAACTCGGCGATCCAGCGCACGCCCTTGATGTGGCGGGCCGTGTACATGGTGTGGGCCAGCAGGCCGATTCGTTGAGCCGGGGATCCCGGCCCGGATTTTGCGCCATGTAGAGATTTTCGAGCCCGCCGAGACGGGTTTTGCCGGGGGTATAGTGCATGTGGAAGCCGTCGTCATCGAGGCGTCCTGGCCGCCGGCCAGGGAGGTGTCGGCCAGGTAATGGCTGACCGCGTTGGCAGCATGATGCTGGGTGCGGTGACCCTGGTCTGTGATGGCCACGGCGTGGTTTTTGGCCTGGTCTTGGATGGAAATTCTGCCATCAGCGATGTACATGGCGGCCCAAGATTTATCGTCGGTCTTGACGACCTCGAACAGCGCGGGTTTGTTGCCGTGTCTTTGCAGGGTAAAGAAATCGAAGTCCGCTGTCATGTCGGTGATCAGGTACTCACCGGTGCTGAGCACCTCGATCCGGGTTCGGCAGCCGGGCAGGATGAGATAGAACTCCTGATTGCCTCTGTGGTTGCGGGGATTCTTGTGGGCAAAGGCCAGCTTGGTCCAGGTTGGCGCTGCCGGTGCTGAGCCGGTACAGCAGGTTGATGGTGGTGTGAGTCCAGTATTCCTTTCTGGAGTAGGACAGCAGCTTGTTGAGTACGGGTTTGAGTCCGGGCAGGCAGCGAACCTTTCTGCCGGCGTAATGGCCGACGACGAGGGGGAGGTGTTTGTAAAGCGTGGGTTTGGACATGGGCAAAGTTCCTTTTTGCTTGTCGATGTGTTGCGTCCGGTGCCTTGAAATGTCCTGGCCGCCAGACAGGTCGAGTATATGTGTTTGCGCCGCGGGCGTGCAACAGGCCGGCCGTGGCCTGGAAGCCGTCACTCGTTACTCGTCACTTTTTTCCCGTTATTTCCGACCGTGAACACCTGGTAGACCAGGGGCAGGCCGCGGGTCAGCAGGGGTACGAGCAGATTCTCGCGCCTGATTTCTTCCAGTGCCAGCGGGGCGAGGGCGATGAGAGCCGATTGCAAGTCGCCGCGGCTCAGGTAACCCAGTGCCGGGCTGATGTCCAGGTCTTCGTCCACCCGGCGCAGACGGGCCTTGGCTTCGGCCAGTTCAGCATGGGCCTTGCGGCGCTTGCCTTGGGAGACCCGGGTGAAGTTGTCGCGTGCGGCTTCGCGGTCAAGGGGCATGGCTGGTGATCTTCCTGGCGACAAAAGCGCTGATGGCGGCGAGAATGAGCGCCGTCAGGGAAATGAGCATGGCTGCGGCCGGTTGGCTCATGACAGTGAGCAGTTGCTCGTAGATGCCCCACAGCAGAAAGCCGCCGGCAATCAGAATGAAGATGGCGGCAAGGGCGACGAAGGCCATGCCCCAGCCGACCCGCATGGTGTTTTCCTTGAGGGTACGGCCTTCGGCCTCCATCAGGTCGAGAAAGGCAATGACGAAATCCTAGAGTGTTGTTTTCATGGTTGGCTCGATTTACTTGATGATTTTTGACGCCAGGTAGCCGATGCCAAAGGCAATGGCGATGCTGGCAAGAGGGTGCTTGCGCACTTCCTCGCTGACTTCGCGGCTGATCTGTTCGCTTTGCTGGCGGGCTTCCTCGATCCTGGCTTTCAGTTCATTCCACTGCTCGTTGCCGCCTTCTTCGCTTTGCATATTGTCTGAAGCACCACTGGCTGTCTGCTGGCTCTTCATGGCCTCCACCAGGGAAGCCACGTCGGTGCGCAGACTGGCGAGTTCTTCCTTCAGGGCTTCGACGTCCTGATTCTGTGTACGGCTTGTCATGATGGCGATCTCCTGCCCCGTTGAATGAGTTGCAAACTGTTTTTATGATTTGTTTATCCTGAAGATATAGTTGACTCAGGGTTTTTCTTCAACAACCCGGGTGCTGACTTCCTGGCTGCTGCCCAGTATTACCGCCAGCCAGCCCAGTTCCTCGTCGTCTTCGACCGCGATCTTGATGAACATGGTTAGCGGTACCGACAGCAGCATGCCTACCGGACCCAGCAGCCAGCCCCAGAAGATCAATGACAGAAACACGACCAGGGTCGACAGTCCGAGTCCTTGCCCCATCACCCTGGGTTCGACCATGTTGCCGACCACCACATTGACGACAACATAGCCAACCGCCGTCATGAAGCCAAGATCCAGCCCGCCCTGCAGCAGGGCCAGCAGGACGGCGGGGACGGCGGCGATGATGGAGCCAATGTTGGGTACGAAGTTGAGCAGGAAGGCCAGAAAGCCCCACAGCACGGGAAAGTCGACACCGATGTAGCTCAGCCACAGGGTGATGAGTACACCGGTGAGCAGACTGACGGCCGACTTGATGCCCAGGTAGTTCTTCAGCGTCAGGCTGAAGCGGGTGAGGTGGGCGGACAATTCTGCCGAGGCCGGGCTGGCCTTTTCCAGCTTGGCGGGCAGGCAGGGGATTTCCAGCAGGATGAAGATCACCGTCAGCAGGATGATGAAGCCGTTGGAAAAAATGTTGCCCAGGCCGGAAAAGACATTACTGAGCAGGCCCATGATCACGCCGGGGTCGAAACGCTCGATCACCTGGTTGTACATTTTCTGATCCAGGGTGATGCCCATCTCGGAGAGGGTGGCATGGAGGTTGTGCAGGTTCGTGACAAGCCGGGCCTGGTAGGAGGGAAAGGCGGCGGTGAAGTTGTTGATGGCGCTGCCAATGAATGCGATGAGCAGCACCTCGATGAGCAGACCGGCCAGCAGGACGATGATCAGTCCCAGCCAGCGTGGCACCCCTTTTTTCTGCATCCAGGCCAGCGGCATTTCGGCAATGATGGCAAGAAAAATGGCCAGCAGAAAAGGGATGAGGATGCTGCCCGACACCTTGATACCGGCAAGGATGACGATGAAGGCGGCGGTAGTGATGAATAGCCGTCCCAACTTGGAGAACTGGTGTTCTGTCGACATGGTGGGCAACCCTTTGGTTTTGTATTCCCTTGCCTGACATCATTGATTGAATCATCGGTGATGTCAATCGGAATACAGGGCAAGATCATATTGCCTCATAGACGGTTAGTGGCCGATGCGAGTGATTGGTATTCTGTGTCTGCCGCAGGGACGCGGCAGTCAAGTCGACAGGGATGTCTTCACGACGTCTGAATATCAATCACTCGCCGGTCGCAAGCTGAGTATGGGCTTGCCCGTGCTGTCTGTAATATGGCAAGCGTCTGGTGTCGGTGATTGACATTCAGAGTCTGTCACAGGGATGTCTTCACGGCGACTGAGCATCAAACATTTATACCGGCTGCGGGGTGGGTATGCGCTTGCCCTGGACCGGCATGGCAAACCCGGCTCATTCGGTACGCAGTGCTTCCAGGGGATCGAGATGGGCCGCGCGGCGGGCAGGCAATACCCCGGCGAGCAGACCGATCACCACCGCCACCACTTCGGCCATCACCACGTATTCAACCGGAGTGTGCACCGGCATGGCTGGCAGCAAGAGGTGCAGCAGTTGTGCCGTGCCGACGCCCACCACCAGACCGGCCATGCCGCCGATTGCTGCCAGCACCATGGCTTCACCGAGAAACATGCCGAGGATCTGGCTGCGCTTTGCACCCAGTGCCCGCAACAGGCCGATTTCACTGATGCGCTCGTTGACGGCAATGGTCATGATGGTGACGATGCCGATGGCTCCCACCAGCAGGGAGATGCCTCCGATGGCGCCGACCGCAAAGGTCAGCACGTTGAGTACAGAGCCCAGTACGTCGAGCATCTGCTGCTGGGTGGTGATGGTGAAGTCTTCGCGGCCGTGACGGGTTTCGAGGGTTCGCTTGATGCCCTTGACCACGGTCTCCACCGGATAGTGTTCGTAATAGAGGACATCGATTTCGAACAGGCTGTCGCGGTTGAACAGCTCCATGGCTCGGGCGGCAGGAATGTAGACCGTGTCGTCCAGATCGAACCCCAGCACCGTGCCCTTGGATTCCATGACCCCGATCACTCGGTAGCGGTTGCCCCCCACAGTGATGCGCTGGCCCAGCGGGTTGCGCTCGCCAAACAGTTCATGGCGCAGCTTGCTGCCAAGCACGGCAAAGGCACGGGGTGCGGTGGGATCATCCGCGGGCAGAAACCGGCCGGAGGCCACCTTCATGCTGAAGGCTTCGGGCATTTGCGCCCCGGCGCCATAAATCGTCGTTCGGCGGCTTCGGTTGCCGGCTTCCACCTCGGCATTGCCCTGCACGAAGGGCACCACGGCACGGGCAAAGGGCAGACGTTTGAGGGCTTCGGAGTCCTCGATGGTCAACGGGCGCACCGAGCCGAACACGCCCATGGTGCCACCGGCAGTGGTGGCCTTGCCGGGGTTGATACCCACCAGGGTGGTGCCGAACTGGGTGAATTCGGAAAGCACGAACTTGTGGACGCCTTCACCGATGGAAGTCAGCAACACCACGGCAGCGATACCGACCGTGATGCCCAGGATGGTCAGGCCGCTGCGCAACCGGTGAGCGATGATCGAGGAGCCGGTGAGATGCAGAAAGTCAGCGATGCGCATGGGGCTACCTTTTCTGCAGGGCCATGACGGCATCCAGCCGTGAGGCCTGACGGGCGGGCATCAGGCTGAACACCAGGCCGGTGAGCAGGGCGACGATTACCGCCGCCAGGGTGGCCCACAGAGGTGCATAGGCAGGAAACTCGGGAAAGGAGTGACGCACCACCAGACTGCCCAGCTGGCCAAGCAACAGGCCAAGCAGTGAGCCGAGCAGTGACAGCAGCATGGCTTCGGCGAGGAACAGGCGGACGATCTCATGCGGCGTGGCCCCCAGGGCCTTGAGCAGGCCGATCTCCGAAGTCCGTTGGGAAACGGCCACCAGCATGACATTCATGATGAGGATCCCGGCCACTGCCAGCGAAATGGCCGCAATGCCGCCCACTGCATAGGTCAGGGCACCGAGCACCCGGTCGAAGGTGGACAACACCGCATCCTGGGTAATGACCGTGACATCCCTGATCCCCTGGTGGCGTTCCTGCAGGGTCTTGAGGGCAAACTTTTTTGCCGGTTCGATGGCACTGCGTGACTTGGCTTCCACCAGGATGCGAAACAGTGAGGGGGTATTGAACAGTTGCATGGCCGAGGCCACGGGAATGAGAATCGTGTCCTGCACATCGACGCCGATGGAGCGGCCCTCGGAACCCATCACGCCGATGACACGAAAGCGCCGGTCACCGATACGGATCCATTGCCCCAGTGCCCGGCTGGCACCAAACAGTTCGTTGCGGATCTTCTTGCCGATCACGGCCACGGGGGTGGCCCGTTCCAGTTCCCCTTTGGGCAGGAAGCGGCCCTGGGCCATCTGCCAGTGGCGGATGGCCAGCAGTTCGTTGTTGGTGCCCATGATCACCACTTCCCGGGATTTGCTTTTCCAGCTCACCTCGGCCTGGCCGACGGTCACGGGCGACATGCGCCGTACATGAAAGCTGCGCTGCAGGGCCATGGCGTCACGCAGGGTCAGTGGCCGCGGGGTTTCCCCCATCAGGGTGGTGGGGTTGAGGCCGGAGGTTTCCGAGCGGCCGGGAATGACAATGATCAGGTTGGTACCCAGCGAGGCGAATTCATTGCTGACATACCGGCGCGCACCTTCCCCCAGTGAGGTCAGCACCACCACCGCCGCCACGCCGATGGCCATGGCAATGAGCATGAGAAGGGTACGGGTCGGGTAGCCTCGCAGGGCCCCCCAGGTGAAGCGCAGCACATCGCCAGCCCGGGTGCGTTGGCTAGGCATCGTCATTGCGCTGCCCGTTCAGCAGCCGGCCATCGAGCATGTGCAACTGACGGCGGGCACGCTGGCCCATTTCCTGGTCGTGGGTCACCATGATCAGGGTGATGCCACGGTGGTTGAGATCCTCGAGGATGCGGATCACGTCCTGCCCCGATTTGTGATCGAGGTTGCCGGTGGGCTCATCGGCCAGCAGCACCTTGGGATTGGTGACCGTGGCACGGGCAATGGCGACACGCTGGCGCTGGCCCCCGGACAGCTGCTCCGGTTTGTGATGTCGGCGGTTGCTCAGGTGCAGCCCCTCCAGTACCGCCGCCACCCGGGGACGGCGTTGCTCGGGCGGAATGCCGGCCAGGATCAGCGGCAGCTCGACATTTTCCTCGGCACTCAGGCGCGGCACCAGGTGGAACATCTGGAACACGAAGCCGATCTCCCTGTTACGCACCCGGGCCTGTTGTGTATCACTGAGCGAGGTGACATCTTCGCCATTGAGCCGGTAGATACCCGAAGAAGGCCGATCCAGCAGGCCCAGCAGATTGAGCAGGGTGGACTTACCCGAGCCCGAGGGTCCCATGATCGAGACATACTCCCCGGCTTCGATGTGCAGGTTGACGTCATCCAGGGCGCGGACGGTCTGATCACCGACCTGGAAGTTGCGGTGGATGTGTTCCAGATCGATCATCTTTTGCTGATGGTGACATGGGGTGAGTGACGAAGGACGAGGAAAAACATGCTGTTTACCCCGGCTGATCCGTGCTGTCCCGGATGATGCGCACGCCCGGTTCGACACCTTCGCGCTCAACGGAGGTGACCACTTCCTCGCCCTCCGTCAGACCCTTGGTGATTTCCGTGTAGGCCCAGTTGCTCAGGCCGGTTTCGATGTGGCGTTTTTGCAGAGTCTGGTCACTGTCGACCACCAGCACGGTATTGCCTTCCATGATGGCCTCGGTGGGGATGCGCAGCACATCATTTTGCTGGGCGAGGATGATTTCGATATCGGCACTGTAGCCGGGCAGCATATTTTCGATGTCCTTGCGGCTGGCAAAGTCCACCTCCACCTCCACGGTACGGGCCTGTTTTTCACGGTCCAGCACATAGGGAGCAATGCGCCGTACCTGGCCGGTAAATTCGGTTTTGGCAAAGGCATCCAGCGAGATATTGGCCGACATGCCAACGCGGATCTGCGGGGCATCCACTTCGTCGATGGGGGCCGACACGTAGAGGCAGCCGACATCCACCAGATCGATGGCCGGGGGGGTGGGCACACCGACGGGAGAGGGGGTAACGAACTCGCCGACCTCACCGTTGATTTCGGCAACGATACCATCGAAGGGGGCCAGCAGGCGAGTTTGCTGCAACATGGCGCGGGCCAGGTCGAGGCGTGCTTCGCTGACCCGGGCCGTGGAGGTGGCCGCCTTGCAGGCGGCCTTTTTCGCCCGGGCCTCGCCCACTGCCCGCTCGGTGGCTTCTTCGGAGCTGATGCCCTGCTTGCGCAACTTGAGCAGGCGGTTGGCTTCACCCTGCGCCACGTCGGCGACCACACAGGACTGACGGGCACGGGCCCTGGCCGCGTTGACTTCCCGCTCGGCCAGCAGCACCTGGGCGAGACGGTCATCGTTCCACAGTGCCATGAGGAGGGTGCCGGCCTTGATCTTGTCACCCTTTTTCACCGGCAGCCGGGCAATCTGTCCACCGAGCGACGGCGACAGCCCGGCGCGCTTGCAGGCTTTGAGGGTACCGGCACGGGTGTTGGTAACGGTGTCCTGCACCTGCCCCCGTTCGACGCGCTTGACCACCACCTCGATGGGCTTGGGACCACGCAGAAAGTACCAACTGGCCAGCCCCAGCAGCAAGGCCAGAATCACGCTCCAGACAAGGTGACTGCGTTTCAGTGCCATGAGAACATCACTCCTTGTTGAATCCAACCGCGCGGCTTCGTGGTAAAGTAACCACACACAAACAATCAAAACTGCCAATCAATCATGCCCAGTAACTCCCCCCCTGTCCATAGCTGGCGCGAAGCCTCGCGGGTTTATTTCAAGCGGCAGGTGGTGAGCATGCTGTTCCTCGGTTTTGCCGCCGGTCTGCCCTTTTTGCTGGTGTTCAGCACCCTGTCGCGCTGGCTGGCCGAGGTGGGGATCAGTCGCACGGTGATCGGCTTTTTCAGCTGGGTCGGCATCACCTATTCGATAAAAGTCCTGTGGGCGCCGGTGGTGGATCGCCTGCCCCTGCCCGGGCTGACGCAATGGCTGGGCAAACGGCGCAGCTGGATGCTGCTGGGGCAGCTGGGGATCCTGCTGGGCCTGCTGGCCATGGCCTTCATTCCTCCCCAGGAACACCTCACCCTGTTTGCCCTGGCCGCCCTGCTGGTGGCATTCTCCTCGGCCACCCAGGACGTGGCCCTGGATGCCTACCGTATCGAAATCATTGCCGCCGAATACCAGGGCGCCATGTCGGCCATGTATATCGGTGGCTACCGTCTCGGCACCCTGGTGGCCGGGGCAGGTGCCCTGTACCTGGCCGAGTTCCAGGGCTGGAGCCAGGCCTACCTCATCATGGCGCTGCTGATGCTGGTGGGCATGATCGCCGTGCTGCTGGTTGCCGAACCGGAACACAAGATCAGCCTCACCACCTATGAAAACGAGGAAAGGGTGATCCACTACCTGGAAGACTCGGCCCATCTGCCCGACTGGCTGCGCAAGCTCGTTGCCTGGTTCATCGGTGCGGTGGTGTGTCCCTTCACCGACTTCTTCAGCCGCAACGGTTCGCTGGCTATTACCATCTTGTTGCTCATCAGCCTGTTTCGGATCACCGACATCACCATGGCCTCCATGGCCAACCCGTTCTATTTCGATCTGGGTTACAGCAAGATAGAAGTGGCCAACATCACCAAGCTGGTGGGCTTTTTCATGACCCTGGGTGGTGCTGCCCTGGGGGGCATCCTGGTGGTGCGTTACGGCATCATGCGACCCCTGCTGGCCGGCGCTATCTCGGTGGCCCTGACCAACCTGCTGTTCGCCGTCATGGCCTGGACCGGCTACGATCTCATCATGCTGACCCTGGTGATCAGCGCCGACAGCCTCAGTGGCGGCTTTGCCACCGCCGCCTTCATTGCCTACCTGTCCAGCCTCACCAACCAGGCTTACACAGCCACCCAGTATGCCCTGTTCAGCTCACTGATGACCCTGGTACCCAAGATCCTCGCCGGCTTCTCCGGCATCATCGTCGATGCCCAGGGTTACGTGTTCTTCTTCATCTATGCCTCGATCACCGGGATACCGGCAATAGGACTGGTGCTTTATTTGATGAATGCAGAGAAAAGAGACAAGGGAAAAGATACAAGAGAAAAGGGTCAGGAACCTGGCGGATAGTCCCTGTCTTCCAAACTGTAACATGAACACATTTCGATGATTTAGCCCAAGGTATTCAACATGAAACCCACGCCCAGGACCTGTATTTTTTCCCTTGTCTCTTTTCCCTGTTTCTCATGTTGGTAGAAACTTCCTACCTCGCCGCGTTTCTGGTCGGCCTGCTCGGTGGTGTGCATTGTGTGGGCATGTGTGGTGGCATCGTCGGTGCGCTGAGTTTTGGTCTGGGTGAGGGGCATCCGTCAGTGCGAAAGAAATGGCCTTGTCTGCTGGCCTATAACCTGGCGCGGATCAGCAGTTACACGCTGGCCGGTTTTCTGCTCGGTGGTTTTTCGGCGCTGGCGGTGAATCTGGTGGCCATCAACCGCTTGCAGCAGGGCCTGCTGGTGCTGGCGGGGTTGTTCATGGTGCTGCTGGGGCTGTATCTGGCGGGCTGGTGGCGGTTGCTGGCGCGCGTGGAGCAGGCCGGGGGATTTTTCTGGAAAAGGATCGAACCCTTGGGGCGGCGTTTTCTGCCGGTGCGCCGCCCCGCACAGGCATTTGCCCTGGGGCTGGTGTGGGGCTGGTTGCCCTGCGGGCTGGTCTACAGTGTACTGATCTGGGCCATCGCCAGTGGCAGTGCGGTCAGTGGTGCCGGGCTGATGCTGAGCTTCGGGATGGGCACCCTGCCCAATCTGCTGGCCATGGGGCTGTTTGCCGGCAGCCTGCAACGCTGGGTACAAAAAGCCTGGCTGCGCCAGCTGGCCGGCAGCCTGATCATGCTGTTTGGCCTGCTGCAGATCGGACGGGCGCTGTTCTGATTCAGGCCTTGGCCTGGCGAATTTCCGTGTATTCGAAAACAAAGGATTCGGACGGCATGCCAACGTGATAGCCCTGGGCGTAGTCCACCCCCATGGCTTCCAGCTGCGCAAGGATTTCCTCGTTCTCGACAAACTCGGCCACGGTGGCGATGTTCATGCCGTGGGTCAGATCGCAGATGGCCTTGACGATGGCCTGATCGGCCTTGTTGTGATGCAGGTTGCGAATGAAACTGCCATCGATCTTGACGATGTCCACCGGCAGGTTCTTCAGGTAGTGGAAGGACGAATAGCCGGTACCAAAATCATCCAAGGCAATCTGACAGCCCAGTGAGCGCAGGTTTTCGACGAAGGTACGGGCCGTGGTGATGTTTTCCACCGCAGCGGTTTCGGTAATT
>JAJRYG010000003.1 GCA_024275915.1 Gammaproteobacteria bacterium | reverse complement strand
TGAAGAAGGGAGTATATACCCTGAGAAAAGGCCTGCATTCCAGTGCGTCTCGTGTTTTGCTTGGTGAATAACTCTGTTTCGAGGCTCGAACCGGCGCAGAGTATCATCTTGCTGGGTGGCTAAACCCGACAGACTCCTAGGTAGAATCAAGGGCGGCAGGCCGTTGATTTTGCGGCAAAAGTGAAAACGGCAGAGCTTGCTTTTCGTTTTCAGTCCATGTGGGCATGGGGTTTTCCAACCGTGTGGCGTTTATGCCGAACCCGGGATTTGTGACAGGGTCCTTGTGACAAGGGTGGGGTTTGTGCAAACATGCAGGCCCATTTTTGGCAAAATTGACAGCATTCTCAGGGAAAGAAAAATGACTTGTTTAATTCACGGTCGGCTGGCTGCACCATTCACCCTTGTCCGTTTCCTTGCCTCATCTTCGCCAGGCACGCCCCTGCCCGCAACCTGCCCGGTTGCTGAACAGACGGGTATCCCTGCCCGCATGTCGGGAAGTCCCTTGCGCTTTTTTTTGCAAAAGCCATGAACGATCTGGATATCCTGATGATGCTGGACAAAATTTCACTGACCACGTTTGAGGCCCCGGAGCCAGGCATGCTTGCGCTGCTGGGGCTGGCCTTGCTGGCCCTGGGGCTTGTAAACAGAATGAAAAAGAAGGCGCGCGAGAAACAGACCAGGAAGTAGTCCCTCGCATGACAGACCCGCATGCACGGGGTTGCTGACGGAAGAAATTCTGCAAAAACAATAAACTGCCCCGCTCGTTCAGCCTCACAGCCGTGGCAGCGATGTTTCATGTCAAGACCTCTTTTTGCCCAAATGGGCTTGTTTTTCGTCCATCTCCCGGTAACATAGCCCCAATCAACCCCAGACCCAGTGGGAGAGAGCTGCTCCAGGGCAGCCGCCGAAGGCGCAACCCGCCCGGAATCGCTCAGGCAAAAGGACCGCCGGGGACAGGTTGACTCTGGAGAGAGATCGAAAAGCGATCCGCCGAAGGGGCTCAAGCTCTCAGGTTACCCGGACAGAGGGGCGAGACAGGCGATACAGAACCGCCTGTCTCGCCCTTTTTGTTGATAACCAGCTAAAACCAGGCACCCCGATGCAAAAAATCATTCCCGTCTTCGACCATTCCAGCCAGCCCAATGCCACGCGCATGCCAGACTGGATCCGCCAGCCCCTGGCGACCGGACCGGACTATCGCCAGACAGCCATCAGCGTACAGAAGCAGACCCTCAACACGGTCTGCGAAGAGGCCCGCTGCCCCAATCGCAGTGAATGCTGGAGTGCCGGCACCGCCACCTTCATGCTGCTGGGCGATACCTGCACCCGTGCCTGCGGTTTTTGCGCGGTCAAGACCGGCAAACCCGACTGGCAGGACGACAGCGAACCACAGAATGTTGCCGCTGCCGTGGCCAGCATGGGCCTGGATTATGTGGTGCTCACCTCGGTCAACCGCGACGACATGGCCGATGGCGGGGCGATGATCTTTGCCGAAACCATCAAGGCGTTGCGCCGTCACCATGCCGATATCGGCCTCGAACTGCTGACCCCCGATTTTCACCGCAAACAGGCACTGGCACTGGACATCATCTGCGCCGCACTGGCTGCCGTGCCGGCACCCACGCGCACACCTCAGATGGTCTGGGGTCACAATGTGGAAACCGTACCGGCTTTATATAAAACGGTCCGCAAGGGCGCCGATTACCAGCGCTCCCTGGATTTGCTGCAAATGGCCGCCCGCCAACCCGGCATCGAGGCCAAGTCCTCGCTGATGCTGGGGCTGGGCGAGAGCAAGACCGAAGTGCTGGGCGTGCTCAAGGCACTGCGTGACCATGGCGTGCAACGCCTGTCCCTCGGCCAATACCTGCGTCCGACCCGCTACCACCTGCCGGTGCAGCGCTACCTGGTGCCAGAGGAATTCGACGAGTATGCCGAGCTGGCCCGCGAGATGGGCTTTGGCTGGGTGAAATCGGGGCCGTTGGTGCGTTCGTCGTATCATGCTGAAGAGTAGACAAAGATGAAAGGCCGGTGTGAAACACCAATCCATGTATCTTTTACCTGACACGATAGGCAGGGTAGAGGTGGTTTTGCCACCGCTGAAATAGAATCAAATGACATCTGGACGGACAGTTATGGGAAAAAAAACACCGCTGCATGATTTACATGTCTCCCTTGGTGCGAAGATGGTGGACTTTGGTGGCTGGGACATGCCCATCACCTATGGTTCGCAAATCGAGGAGCACCATCAGGTGCGCAACGATGCGGGCATGTTCGATGTCTCGCACATGACCATCGTCGACATCCGCGGCAAGCCGGCAAGGGACTTCCTGCAGCACCTGCTGGCCAACGATGTGGCGAAGCTCAGGGACAGGGGCAAGGCACTGTATTCCTGTATGCTCGATGAGCAGGGCGGGGTGGTGGACGATCTGATCGTCTACTACCTGGACGACGATTTCTACCGCATGGTGATCAATGCCGGCACCACGGAAAAGGATCTGGCCTGGCTCAACATCCAGGCCACCGGTTTCGAGGTGGACATCAGACCCAGAAAGGACTTTGCCATGATTGCCGTGCAGGGTCCGAGGGCGCGCGAGAAAGCCGACCGGGTACTGGGCGAGATGGCGACGGAGCTGAAGGATCTGGGTGTGTTCTTCATGCATGACTATGGTGACATGGCGGTGTCGCGTACCGGTTACACGGGCGAGGATGGCTACGAGATCATGTTGCCCGAAGACAATGCCTCTACACTGTGGTTGCAGTTGCTGGAAGCCGAGATCAAGCCCTGTGGTCTGGGGGCACGCGATACCCTGCGCCTGGAGGCGGGCATGAATCTCTATGGCGCCGACATGGACGAAACGGTCACGCCCCTGGAGTCGGCACTGGGCTGGACCATCGCCTGGGATCCGGCAGATCGCGACTTCGTTGGCCGCCAGGCCCTGCAGGCCCAGCGCGAGCAGGGTGTGAAGAAAAAGCTGGTAGGCCTGTTGCTCGAAGACAAGGGTGTGCTGCGCAACCATCAGAAGGTACTGGTGGATGGGCAGGAAGTGGGCGAGATCACCAGTGGCAGTTTTGCGCCGACCCTGGGCAAGTCCATTGCCTTCGCCCGCGTGGATGCCGGCATCGGTGAACACTGTCAGGTGCAGGTACGCAACAAACAGCTCAATGCCCGGGTGGTCAAGCCGCCCTTTGCCCGCAACGGCAAGGCTTGCCTGTAGACATCACGAAACGAACACTTGTAACAAGAGGAAAGAATCATGAGCAACATTCCTACAGAATTACGTTATACGTCCTCCCATGAATGGATCAAGCGTGAGGAAGATGGCACTCTGACCATCGGCATCACCGACCATGCCCAGAAGCTGCTGGGTGATCTGGTCTACGTGGAAGTGCCCGAAGAGGGTGTGCAGTTTGGCGAAGGCGACGACTGCGCCGTGGTGGAATCGGTCAAGGCGGCTTCCGACGTCTACTGCCCGGTCACCGGCGAAGTGGTGGCCAGCAACGAGGCCCTGGCCGACACCCCCGAGCTGCTCAACACCGACCCTTACGGCGAGGGCTGGCTGTTCAGGATGCGGCCCGACGACGAAACCGCCTTCGACAACCTGATGGATGCCGATGCCTATGCCGAGCTGGTCGAAAGCGAAGAACACTGATTGTTGTATTTCTTTTAAAGAGTAAATCCGCGCATGCCTTTCATACCTCATACCGAAGAAGAAACCCGCGAGATGCTGGACGCCATCGGCGCCGGCAGCATCGAGGATCTGTTCGATGAAATCCCCGCCGAACTGCGTTCCTCCGGCCTCGACAAGGTGCCCCCGGGCCTGAGCGAGATGGACATCGTGCGACTGATGCACGAACGGGCCGAGCAGGATGCCCGTACCCTGTGCTTTGCCGGAGCCGGTGCCTACGAGCACCACATTCCGGCGGCGGTCTGGGAGATCACCACCCGAGGTGAATTCTATTCGGCCTATACCCCCTACCAGGCCGAGGCCAGCCAGGGCACCCTGCAGTTGCTCTATGAATACCAGACCATGATGACCCGGCTGACCGCCATGGACGTGTCCAATGCATCCCTGTACGACGGTGCCTCGGCCCTGGCCGAAGCAGTGCTGATGGCGGTGCGCGCCAATCGCAAGAGCAAGTCCCGGCGCATCCTCATGCCCCGCAGCGTGCACCCGGCCTACCGCAAGGTGGCCCATGCCATCGTTCACAACCAGAACATCGTCCTGGAAGAACTGGACTACGCCCACGACCGGGGCATCATCGACATCGCCAGTCTGCCCGACGCACCCGGCGATGCCACTGCCCTGGTGATCCCCCAGCCCAACTACTTCGGCAACCTGGAAGACGTGCACGCCCTCACCGACTGGGCCCATGGCCATGGCATGCTGGTCATTGCCGTGGTCAATCCCACCTCGCTGGCCATCCTCACGCCGCCGGGCGAGTGGGGCGAGAGCGGTGCCGATATCGTCTGCGGTGAAGGCCAGCCCCTGGGTGCGCCCCTGTCTTCGGGCGGTCCGTATTTCGGTTTCATGTGCTGCCGCCAGAGCTTCGTGCGGCAGATGCCTGGACGCATCATTGGCCGCACCACCGATCTGGATGGCAAGCCCGGCTTCTCCCTGACCCTGCAGGCCCGCGAGCAGCACATTCGCCGCTCCAAGGCCACCTCCAACATCTGTACCAACCAGGGGCTGCTGGTCACGGCCGCCACCATCTACATGTCCTTGCTGGGCCCCCGGGGACTGGAGCGGGTGGCCAGCCACAGTCATGCCAACACCGCCTATCTCATCGAAAGGCTGTCGACCCTGGAGGGGATCACGGCGGTGTTCGATAGTCCGTTTTTCCACGAGGCCGTGTTCCGCTTCGACCTGCCCCTGGACGACATCCTGCGCGCCCTGGCGGCACAGGGCATCGTCGGTGGTGTACGGCTTGGCGATGACTACCCCGAGCTGGACAACTGCCTGCTGATCTGTGCCACCGAGACCCGGACCCGGGCCGACATCGACAGCTTTGCCGATGCCCTGCAACGGATCAGTGGCCGCCTGCAATCCACCGGCTGCCCGGTCAAGCCGAAAATGTAAGTCAGGCACCAAAACAGAATCGAGAACTGGATTTTTATCATGCTGATTTTTGAACATTCCCGCGAAGGCCGCGTCAATGCCCCCCAGGCGCCATTGACGGACCAGCCCTGCAACGATATCCCCGAGGCGCTGCGCCGCAAGCACCGCGCCGGCCTGCCCGAAGTCTCCGAGATGCAGGCGGTGCGTCACTACACCCGGCTGTCGCAGATGAACTTCTCCATCGACACCCATTTCTATCCGCTGGGTTCGTGCACCATGAAGTACAACCCGCGCAGCTGCAACACCCTGGCCATGCTGCCGGGCTTTCTCAACCGGCATCCCGACAGCCCCGCCAACATGAGCCAGGGTTTCCTTGCCTGCATGCATGATTTGCAGGAGATCCTCAAGGATGTCACCGGCATGCAGGCCGTCTCGCTGGCGCCCA
Organism: Gammaproteobacteria bacterium; assembly: GCA_024275915.1. GTDB lineage: Bacteria > Pseudomonadota > Gammaproteobacteria > UBA6429 > Thiohalophilaceae > JAJRYG01. The sequence goes on along the minus strand of JAJRYG010000003.1, from coordinate 20,137 downwards.
TGGCCGGCGCCCAGGGCGAGTTTGCCGGGGTGGCCATGATCCGTACCTACCACGATGCCCGCAACGACGATGCCCGCACCGAGATCCTGGTGCCCGACGCCGCCCACGGCACCAACCCGGCCACCGCCACCATGTGCAACTTCAAGGTGCGGGAGATCCCCACCGACCAAAATGGCGACGTGGACATCGAGGCCTTGAAACAGGCCGTCGGCCCGCATACGGCCGGCATCATGCTCACCAACCCCTCGACCCTGGGCGTGTTCGAGCGGCGCATCCACGAGATCGCCGGCATCGTTCATGAGGCCGGCGGGCTGCTGTACTACGACGGCGCCAACCTCAACGCCATTCTCGGCAAAGTCAAGCCCGGCGACATGGGCTTCGACGTGATCCACATGAACCTGCACAAGACCTTCTCCACCCCTCACGGCGGTGGCGGTCCCGGTGCCGGTCCGGTGGGGGTGAGCCAGCGCCTCGAACCCTATCTGCCGGTGCCCCTGGTCACCGAGTCGGGGGGCGAATACCATCTGCTCACGCAAAAGTCCCGGCCCGATTCCATCGGCCAGCTGTCAGCCTTCATGGGCAACGCCGGGGTGCTGCTCCGTGCCTATGTCTACGCCCGCCTGCTGGGCCGCGATGGCATGCAGCGGGTAGCCGAGTACGCCACCCTCAACGCCAATTACCTGATGGTGCAATTGCACAAGGCCGGTTTCGACCTGGCCTACCCGGGTCGGCGCGCCACCCACGAGTTCATCGTCACCCTCAACCGGCAGGCCAGGGAGCTGGGTGTCAATACCATGGACTTCGCCAAGCGCATGCTCGACTACGGTGTGCACGCACCCACCACCTACTTCCCCCTGCTGGTGCCCGAGTGCCTGCTCATCGAGCCCACGGAAACGGAAGACAAGACTGTGCTGGACAACTTTGTCGAGGTGATGAAGCAGATCCAGCAGGAAGCCGAAACGGATCCGGAAAAGGTCAAGGGCGCGCCCTACAGCCTGCCGGTGCGCCGGCTGGACGACGTCAAGGCGGCACGGGAACTGGATCTGGCCTGGGAGGGCTGACAGCATTGGCAGCCCACCCGTGACAGGTGGTATGCTGCGCCTTTTTCCGGCTACCCGTTTGCATCTACGTTCAGGATCCCGTTATGGCCAAGCCCGGCGCCACCGGTTTGACTCGCATCATCAACGCCTTCGGCTACTCCATGAAAGGCATCCGCGCCGCGCTCAAGCACGAGTCGGCCTTTCGACAGGAAGCCGCGCTGCTGGTGGTCATGAGCCCGCTGGTCTACTGGCTGGCCGAGTCCATCGTCGACGTGAGTCTCATGATCGGCAGCCTGCTGCTGGTGGTGATCGTCGAGCTGCTCAACTCGGCCATCGAGGCAGTGGTGGATCGCCTCGGTGACGAGTGGACCGAACTGGCCGGGCGGGCCAAGGACATGGGCTCGGCTGCCGTGCTGTTTTCATTGCTCAACGTACTGCTCATCTGGGGGCTGTATGTCTACCAGTATTTTCAACATCATTAACCCATAGATACAAACGAGATAACTCAAGGATCATTCCATGTCAGCACTCATCTGCGGTTCCTTTGCCTACGACACCATCATGGTGTTTCATGACAAGTTCAAGAATCACATCCTGGCCGACCAGGTGCACATTCTCAATGTCTCCTTCCTGGTGCCCGACATGCGCCGCGAGTTCGGTGGTTGTGCCGGCAACATCGCCTACAACCTCAAGCTGCTGGGTGAAGAGCCGCAACCCATGGGGACCGTGGGCAAGGACTTCGCACCCTATGCCGAGTGGATGGACAGCTGCGACATCAGTCGCGACTACATCAAGGTCGTTGACAGTTATACCGCCCAGGCCTTCATCACCACCGACGAGGACGACAACCAGATCACTGCCTTTCATCCCGGCGCCATGAACCTGTCTCACGAAAACAGCGTGCTGGAGGCAAAGGGGATCAAGTTCGGCATCGTCGCCCCCGATGGCCGTGATGGCATGGTGCTGCACGCCGAGCAGTTCGTCGAGGCCAACATTCCCTTCATCTTCGATCCGGGCCAGGGGCTGCCCATGTTCGATGGCAGCGAACTGCTGGACTTTGCCGAAAAGGCCACCTGGATCGCCCTCAACGACTACGAAGCCCAGTTGATGGAAGAACGCACCGGCAAGTCCCCGCACGAACTGGCGGAAATGGTCGATGCCCTGATCATCACCCGCGGCGGTGAAGGCTCACATATCTACACCAGACAGCGCCGCATCGACATACCCCTGGCCAGCGCCGCCGCAATCAACGATCCCACCGGCTGTGGCGATGCCTACCGCGCCGGTCTGCTCTACGGCATGATCCACGACCTGGACTGGGAAACCACCGGCCGCATTGCCTCGCTGATGGGCGCCATCAAGATCGAATCCCACGGCACCCAGAACCACCGCTTCAGCATGGACGAATTCAAGGCGCGGTACGAAAAGGAATTTGGTCACGGGTTTTAGCGTTGCACGCCAGAGGCGAGCGATGAGTGACGAGGAACAGGACTATTCCGTCATGCCTTCGCTGGAATGACGACGGAGCCGGGTTTACTTGTCACTTGCAACTCGTCCCTTTTTTTACCGTCATGCCAGCGCAGGCTGGCATCCAGGCAGGGGAGGTCTGAGGGAAAAGGCCAGTTCGCTGCCACGAAACCGAGCCCAGTCATCGACAGACATTTATTACTCGCCCGAAGCCTCCCTGGATTCCAGCTTAAGCTGCAATGACGACGGAGCCGGGTTTTACTTGTATCTTGTATCTGCCTTTAAACAGGCGTCAAGGCTGTCTAATGTTTTGCCAGGATCTGCCGCAAAGTATATCGAAGGTTGTAGTCCCCGGTGTGCCGGGACCCGGCATGGCCCCAACCGCCAGAAAAAATGACTGGTGAGCTGTGGGCATGCGGCCTGGATATGCTAGGATTGAATCTGCCTATGACTAAAGTCATATGACGGGCGGTATTCCAAAATATAATCAACAAGATGGACAGATTATGGCAGAGACGATTTTCGAGGCGGGCGATCACAAGGTCTACCTGTTTACCGACCTGGTAACGGGGGAGGGGATTCAATCCAACCAGTTGTTCATTGTCAATGGCAGCCATTCGGCCCTATTCGACCCCGGTGGCAATCTCACCTACCAGCCGCTCAACATGGCCATTTCGAAAGTCTCCAGCATCAAGGCGCTGGACTATGTCATCGCCACCCACCAGGATCCCGACATCATTCCCTCGCTGGACAAGTGGCTCATGTACACCGATGCCAAGGTGCTGGTGTCAAAACTGTGGGAGCGCTTTCTGCCCCATCTGATCCCGGCTTTCATGATCGAAAAGGTTCAGGGCCGCATCGTGGGCATTCCCGACAAGGGTGCCCGAATCAAGTTCGGTGACAGTAATATTATCGCTCTGCCGGCCCATTTCCTGCATTCGGTGGGCAACCTGCATTTCTACGACCCGGTGGGCAAGATCCTGTTCAGTGGTGACGTGGGAGCCTCGCTGGTGGACAAGGATCACGACAAGCCGGTGGATGATTTCGAGGCTCATGTCGAAAACATGGAAGGCTTCCACAAGCGCTACATGGGTTCCAACAAGGTTTGCCGTCTGTGGGCCAGCATGATCCGTGAGCTGGACGTAGAGATCATGGTGCCCCAGCATGGCCGCCTGTTCCAGGGCAAGGCCATGGTGGAAAATTTCCTCCAGTGGTTCGAACAGCTCGAATGTGGCATCGATCTGGTCGATCAGAGTGACTACCGGGTACCCAAGCGCAAATAAGATCCTGCTGCATTCACGGCGTTGGCGCATTATTGCCCGTTACTACACCCAATCGTTGCACAAAAATTCGGTGCCCATATCAGCTTCCGTCACTGGCCGGGGTTGCAAGCTCAACCCGTGGCTGATGGCAACGGTGACCCCGTGATCGGAGTAGCGGTATACCGGTCAGCCAGGGGCTGCCGGTGTGCCCGTTTATGTCTTCTCTGATCGTTGCGGAGCATCAGGGTGGTACATAGGGCAGGGAGGCCCATTTTTCTTTCAACCCATGCCACCAAGACGGGCATAGGCCCGGCAAAGTCCGATTATCGTCTTGGCGTCGGTGATGGTGTTATCCATGGCCCACTCGAAGGCCTGCTGCAGGGGCAACCAGTGGATCTCGATGACTTCCTCGGCTTCGTGCCGGCTGTGGCCCTGTTGCAGTTCACTGGCAAGGTAACAATGCACCACTTCACTAAACACGCCCGGAGATGACACCATGTGGCCCAGGGAGTGCCAGTGTTTCGCTTTCACCCCGGCTTCCTCCTGCAGTTCACGCTGGGCGGTTTTCAGTGGCGGTTCCTGGTTGTCGATCTTGCCGGCCGGCAGTTCCCAGATCCAGTCGTTACAGACATGACGGTATTGTTTGAGCAGACAGATGTTCTGTCTGTCATCCAGCGCCACGACCGCCGCCCCTCCCGGGTGATGGACGATTTCCATTTCCATCTCCACGCCGTTGGGCAGTTCGACCTGCTCCACATCCAGAGTGATGATGCGCCCCTCATAGATTGTTCTTGATGACCGTTTCATTCTTGTCACTCGTCATTCGTCACTTTCAGGCCCAGTTGCCTGGCAAAGTCCGCCCGGCTCGTGACCGGTGGCTGGCACTGCAGGCCACGACAGGGATAGGCCACCACCTCGCCAACGGTGGCCTTGCCCTGCAGGGATTCGGGTAGCTCGCGGGCGTCGGCGGGGATGGCAAACAAAAGCCGCCGGGGTGCGTACTGCTGCCTGGCAAGCCGTTGCCAGGGTGCCATGGCCCCGGGCTCGCCCCGCAGAATGATGAGCTCGGGGGGATAGAGGTGTTCCTCCAGGGCGCCGAGCAGGGCACCGTGCAACCAGGGGTGCTGGTGCAGGCTCGACCAGCTGCATTGCAGGGTACGTTCGGCCGCTCGCTGGTAGCGCATGTCGCCAACCAGCAGGGCCAGGCGTTGCAGCACCTGGGCGGCCACACCGTTGCCGGCGGGAATGGCCTCGTCCATGACCGGCTTGGGCCGGTGGATGAGGCTTTCGTGATCGTCGGCGGTAAAGAAGAAGCCGCCTTCCTCCCGGTCCTCGAAGTGTGCCAGCAGGATGTCGGCCAGTTGCCGGGCAAAGCACAGATCCTCACTGCGCCAGTGGATCTGCAACAGCTCCAGCAGGCCGTCGAGCAGAAACACATGGTCGTCCAGGTAGGCCATGAGGCGGGCCTGGCCGTCCTTGCAGGTGGCATACAGACGGTTGTTTTCGAACATGTTTTGGCGAATGAAATCCACCGCCTGCCGGGCTGAGGCGACCAGGTCGGGCCGCTCGAGCAGGCGCCCGGCACAGGCCATGCCCTTGATCATCAGGCCGTTCCAGGCGGTGAGGATCTTGTCGTCACGGCCGGGACGGTGGCGTGTTGCCTGAGCCTGACGCAGTTTTGCCTTTGCGCTTTCAATCAGTCGCCGGGCCTGTTCCTCCGTGTGGCCAGATGTCCGGGCGGCTTCGTGGATATCGGTTGCCACATGCAGGTGCCAGCGGCCCTCGAAGTTGGCCGGCTTGTCCAGCCCGTAGACGTTGCTGAACAGCCCGGCCTCTTCCGGACTGAGCAGGGTGTCGATCTGGCCGGGTGTCCACAGGTAGTAAAGGCCTTCCTCGCCGTCACTGTCGGCATCCAGGGCCGAGTAGTAGCCGCCTTCGGTCGATTGCATTTCATCCATCACCCAGCCGGCGGTCTGTTCGGCCACATCCCGGAACAGTGCTTCTCCGGTGATCTGCCAGGCCTGGCTGTAGAGGCCCAGCAGCGGGCCGTTGTCGTAGAGCATCTTCTCGAAATGGGGGATGTGCCACTGATCGTCTACCGCGTAGCGGTAGAAACCACCGCACAACTGATCGAACAGGCCGCCCCTCGCCATGGCGCGCAGGGTGGTGAGCGCCATGTCAAGAGCCTGTTCATCGGCCTCACCGCCGCTGGCGGTGGCGGCATGGTGGCGCAACAGGCGTTCGAGATTGGTGGGATGGGGGAACTTGGGGGCCTGGCCAAAGCCACCCCATTTGGCATCGTAATGGCTGGCCAGTTGCTGGCGGGCCTGATCCAACGGGCCGGCGTCGATCACGGCGTCCTGGCCGCCTTTGGGGTTGAAGCTTTGCAAGGCCTCCAGCAAACGGTCGTTCTGCTCACGAATGGTCTGGCGGTTGTCCCGGTAGAAATCGGCAATGCGCTGCAGCACATCGACGAAGGCAGGCATGCCGTGGCGTTCCACAGGCGGAAAATAGGTGGCGGCAAAAAAGGGCGAGAGATCTTCGGCACTGAGAAACACATTCAACGGCCAGCCCCCACCACGCTGGTTGAGTAGCTGGTGGGCACTCTGGTAGATCCTGTCCAGATCCGGGCGTTCCTCGCGGTCCACCTTGATGTTGACGAACAGCCGGTTCATGACCTCGGCGGTGGCCGGATCCTCGAAGGATTCGTGAGCCATGACGTGGCACCAGTGGCAGGCCGAATATCCGATGGACAGCAGAATGGGGCGGTCCAGCTGGCGCGCCAGGGCTAGGGCTTCATCATTCCAGGGATACCAGTCGACGGGATTGTCGGCGTGTTGCAGCAGGTAGGGGCTGGTTTCACCTTGCAGGTGGTTGGGCATGGCGTTTCTCTGAAAAATTGGACAAGGTCTACTATACCCAATCGTTGCATAAATTTTCGGTGCAGGATAGCAACGCACCTTCCAGATCAGCATTTTCAGTGCCGTGCTCGATTTTTCCAATCCTCACACTTCGGTGGGCCATGCTGCGGTTGGAAAATCCTACGCCCAAAGTCCCAGCCTCCAAAAATTGCCTCGTTAGAAAAATTTGTGGGAGGAGATGGTTGTGTTTGTGTTTCAAGTTGTTGATATCGTGATAATTATAATGGTGCAATGTGGCCTGTTTTCTCAACAGCCTGTTAGAATGCAGTGGGGTGTGTCTCATGGACGAAACCCCTCCCCCCCCGGGAGAGGGAATCGAAACGACCGAGAACGTTGGCGCGCGCACCGCGTCGGCAAGCAAGCAATGCACAACGTCTGCCCTGGAAACACATGCGTCGCCGTCAGCCAGTGGGCTTCAGGTTTTGACACCAGGGGCGTCATTACAAGCTGGCCGCGATGAATTCATCCCTGTATTTTCCGCCACAAAGGGCCGGATGTATGGACGTGGCGGGCCGAGTCCGGTAGCTTATGCGCTTTTCCGCAACTAATAAATTATCGTGAGCCAATCAGCCAACCTGGTCCCCATCAGACTGAAGAAAAAAGAAGACCGGCGCCTGCGTACCGGACACCGCTGGATTTACAGCAACGAGGTGGACGTCAAGGCCAGCCCGCTCAACAGCTTCGAGCCGGGCCAGGTCGTGCGGGTCGAAGATCACCGCGGCAAAGCGCTGGGCATGGCCTATGTCAATCCCGCTAGCCTGATCTGTGCCCGCATCTACAGCCGCCATGTGCCACAGCTGCTGGATGTGGCTTTCCTGTGCAAGCGCCTGCGCGATGCCCTGCAACTGCGCGGAATGGTTTACGACAAGCCCTTCTACCGCCTGGTTTACGGTGAAAGCGATGGTCTGCCCGGGCTGGTCATCGACCGCTTCGATACCATCCTGGTGGTGCAGATCACCACCGCCGGCATGGAGGCCAAGCGCGAGGAACTGGTCGATGCGCTGGAGACCGTGCTCAGTCCCGCCGCCATTTTGTTGCGCAATGACTCTCCGGTCCGCGAGATGGAAGGGCTGGATTCCTATGTGGAAACGGTGCTCGGCAAGGTGCCCGAGATGGTGGAGCTGGAAGAAAACAACACCCGCTTTCAGGCCCCGTTGCTGGGTGGGCAGAAAACCGGCTGGTATTTCGACCATCGTCTCAACCGCTTGCGTTGCCAGAACTACGTGAAAGGACGCCGGGTGCTGGATATTTTCAGTTATATCGGTGCCTGGGGGGTGGAAATGCTCTCGGCGGGGGCCAGTTCGGTGACCTGCGTGGACAGTTCGGCACGTTTTCTGGAAATGGCGCAACACAATGCCGGCCTCAATGGCCGGGGTGATGATCTGCAGAGCGTGCAGGGTGACGCCTTCGAGGTATTGAAATCCCTGCGCGAGGCCGGGGAGAATTTCGATGTGGTGATCCTTGATCCGCCGGCCTTCATCAAGCGGCGCAAGGACAGCAAGGAAGGCCTGGTGGCCTATCAGCGCATCAACAGGCTGGCCATGCAGCTGATCAGCACCGACGGCATCCTGGTTTCAGCCTCCTGCTCCTGGCACCTGCAACGGCGTCAGCTGCTCGAGGCCATGCGCAAGGCGGCGGCCATCAATGGCCAGCGCCTGCAGGTGCTGGAGCAGGGACATCAGGGCGCCGATCATCCGGTGCACCCGGCCATGGCCGAGACCGACTATCTCAAATCATTCATTGGCCGGGTGGTCCGCTAGGCCATGCCGGGAAAAACCTTACTTTTCTTGACGGACGCAGAGCAAGGCGTCAGGACAGACCGATAAAAACAGACAGGACACAGCCCCATGCGCGTTGATTTCGACCCCGTTGCTTTTCACATTTTCGACTGGCCGGTGCACTGGTACGGCATTTCCTACCTGGTGGGCTTTGCCCTGGCCTGGGGGCTGGGTCGCTATCGGGCCAGCAAGCCCAATTCAGGCTGGACCGGTGAGCAAATCGATGACTGGGTCTTTTACGTCGGGCTGGGCGTGATTCTCGGTGGCCGGCTGGGGTACATCTTCTTCTACAATTTCTCGAAATTTATTGATAACCCCTTGATTTTATTCCGTGTCTGGGAAGGTGGGATGTCTTTTCACGGTGGCTTGATCGGGGTCATGGTGGCGCTGTGGTTTATCAGCCGAAAATACAAGAAATCCTATTTTGAAACCGTGGATTTCATGGCGCCGCTGGTGCCGTTGTCGCTGGCCGCCGGTCGCATGGGCAACTTTATCAATGGCGAACTTTGGGGTAAGGTTACAGACCTGCCCTGGGGCATGGTGTTTCCCGCTGCCGGGCCGGAACCCCGCCATCCCAACCCGTTGTATGAGGCGTTTCTTGAAGGCATTGTGCTGTTCGTCATCGTCTGGACATTTTCGTCCAAGCCCCGCCCGACAATGGCGGTATCCGGGGTGTTTGCCATCGGCTATTCGGTGTTCCGCTTCATGATCGAGTTTGTTCGTGTGCCCGATGCTCACATCGGCTATCTGGCATTTGGCTGGTTTACCATGGGCATGTTGCTGTCATTACCGCTGTTTCTGGTTGGCGTGGTACTGCTGTATCTGGCCTATCGGAAGCCGAAGGGCCGGCATTGACAGGCCAGTAAAAAACGGCGTTTTTCAACCCGCTGTTAACCCAATGATTCATGCAATGATTGGGGGGGAGTATCAATAACAAGAAAAAACGGAAATAAACCATCTACATGCCACAGATATACCTAAGGGGGCAGTATGAACATAAAGTCAGTAAAATATATCACGGGCCTGCTGGCACTCGCCATGTCGCTCATGGTTCAGCCGACACTTGCGGCAATCAGCGCCAATCACTATCTCAAACCCTTTATCCTGGGCCAGAATGTCAGCGGCATCAGTCTCGACAGGCTGGCACAAAAAGTTCGCGGCAAACTGACCAGTCAGGGGTTTCAGATCGTCGGTACCTATGAACCTTATAAAGGTGCAAAGATTCTTGTTGTCACCAACAAGGAGCTGAAGAAGATCGCGGCAAAAACACCCCTGGGCGGGTTTGCTGCCGTGCTCAAGGTGAGCTTTGCCGATACGGGCAAGGGCATTCAGGTCAGTTACAACAACCCGGCCTATCTGGGGCTGGCTTATAACCTGAATAACAAACTGGAAAATATCAGCCGTAAACTCAAGGCGGCGGTCGGTTATATCAAGCCGTTTGGCGGCGGCAAGGGCATCAAGGAATCGGACCTGCCGACCTATAACTATTCCTTCGGCCTGGAAGGCTTTACCGGTTACATGGAACTGGGACAGTTCAAGACCTTCGAGGAAGCCACTCACAGCATCGAAACCGGGCTGGCCAGAGGCAAGTATGGCATCACCGAGGTCTTTCGTGTCGATCTGCCGGGCAAGGATATCGCCCTGTTTGGCCTGAGCCTCAAAGCCGATGTCAATGAACACCCGTTTCTGAATGATGAGTATGTCATGAACATCATCGACTACCGGCCCTTGAAGCGGCTGCCACACCTGCCCTATGAGATCCTCGTCCGTGGCGGTGAAGTCCTGGCCCTGCACCCGCATTTTCGCCTGGCCATCAACTTCCCCGACCTACACATGTTCGGTGCGAACAGCTTTGGCAAGCTGATGGATCTGCCCTATGAGTATGAAGAGTATTTCATCAAGGCGATTGGTGCCACATGGCCACCACCGGGCCAGGACTGGTAACCACAACAACGCCGGGCTGCCCCGGCGTTGATATTTTTACGCCAGTAACACAGCGAAGGCAATAACCCAAGATAAAAACCAGGCAAGACCAACCGTGAAACAATATCTCGATTTAATGCGCCATGTGCGTGATTCAGGTACACAAAAGGGTGATCGCACCGGTACCGGCACAACCAGTGTCTTTGGTTACCAGATGCGTTTTGATTTGAGCGAAGGCTTCCCGCTGGTCACCACCAAGAAACTGCATCTGCGCTCCATTATCCACGAATTGCTGTGGTTCCTCAGAGGTGAAACCAGCCTCGACTACCTGCACCGGCACAAGGTTACCATCTGGGACGAATGGGCCGATGAAAACGGCGAGCTGGGACCGGTCTATGGCCGTCAGTGGCGCAGCTGGCCAACCCCCGATGGCCGTCATATCGATCAGATCAGCGAAGTCATCGACCTGCTCAAGACCAACCCCAACAGCCGGCGCATCATTGTCTCAGCCTGGAATGTCAGCGAACTGCCTGACGAAAGCATCAGTCCACAGGAAAACGTCAAACAGGGGCGCATGGCACTGGCACCCTGTCATGCCTTCTTCCAGTTCTATGTGGCCGATGGCAAACTTTCCTGCCAGCTCTATCAACGCAGTGCCGACATTTTCCTCGGTGTGCCCTTCAATATTGCCTCCTATGCCCTGTTGACCATGATGGTGGCCCAGGTTACCGGCCTGCAGCTGGGTGAATTCATCCACACCCTGGGTGATGCCCATCTCTACTCCAACCACATGGAGCAGGTGGAACTGCAGCTGTCGAGAAAACCGTTTGCGCTGCCCACCATGAAACTCAACCCGGCCATCGACAACATCTTCGATTTTGGCTTCGAAGACTTCGAGTTGCTGGATTACGAATGCCATCCCGGCATCAAGGCACCCATCGCCATCTAGCTACGCAAATCGAATACAGGGGCAAAAGATAATGAAGATATCCATGATAGCCGCGATGAACGATGAACGTGTCATCGGCATCGAAAATCGCCTGCCCTGGAAGCTGCCCAACGACATGAAATGGTTCCGCCAGCAGACCATGGGCAAACCCATCGTCATGGGCCGCAAGACCTTCGAGTCCTTTGGCGCCAAACCCCTGCCTGGCAGAAAGAACATCATCATCACCCGTGGTGAAAACTATCAGGCCGAAGGCTGCGACGTGGTCCACAGCATCGATGAGGCCCTGCAGGCCGCCGGCGATGTGGACGAAGTCATGATCATCGGTGGCGCCTCCTTCTACGAACAAATGCTGCCCAGAGCCGACCGCCTGTATCTGACCCTGGTACACACCAAAGTCGAAGGTGATGCCTGGTTTCCACAAATCGATTTTTCCCGGTGGCAGCAAATCGAACGTATCGACTGTGACGCCGATGAAAAGAATCCTCATGCCCACAGTTTTGTCATCCTTGAGAGAAAATCGTAGCCGAGGTCCCGGCAATGGATGACTGACTCTCTCCGCTGCCACTCAAGCTGTTAAACCGGGCTGTAACTGTAACAAAAAAACTACTTTTCTATTGTTTATGGCTCTTCAGAAGAATTTGAGGGTGGCCACCGAGCCAACTCCCTATCCCTCCGGGAGAGGGAAGCCTTCGTTATGGTTTTGTCCATGAAACACACCCCACTGCATTCCAAACGATCAAACCAGGTTGCCCTTGACAGGATGTTGAAAAAGCCTTCCCTGGCCTTTTTCAACCCGGTGCTTCCCTGCACCGTCCACAGGCTGTCGAATAACAGCTGTTTTTCAACAGCCTGTTAATAAAACAGGCCACATTTTGCCGTTATGATTATCACAATATCAACAACTTGAAACAGAAACACAACTGTCTCCACTCACAAATTTTTCTAACGAGACTTGTTTATGATGAAAAACGATTCCTGTTCGGCCTGGCATGGGAAGTGCCATGCCATCCTGCGCCGAAAATTCATGCAATAATTGGGTTAATTGATGAACATGACGATCATTCTTGTGGCGCTTGGGCTTGCCGGTTATCTGGCATTTTCCAGACGGCTGGCTGCTTCTGCAAACTGGAGAGCCACGGTTACACCACTGGCCTCCATCATGGGCAGTGGCTTTCTTGTCAGTGCCCCTCTTCTGGCGAGCATCGTTGGTAACCTGGCGGTGTTATGCATGGCACTATTGCTTGTTCTTGCCTACATGGTGGGTGGTGCGATCCGCTTCAACATTCGCCATTTCGAGCCCATTGAAAATCAGGGACATGGTCCGGCACAGGACATTTCCGCACTGTCCCGCCTGGTCCTGATCGGTGCCTATTTTATCTCGGTCACCTATTACCTCGAATTGCTGGCAGCATTTGCTTTCAGGACGGTCGGCATACACAGTGAACTGGCAGCAGATATCATGACTACCTTGCTGTTGCTGGCCATTGGTACAACCGGCATGTGGCGCGGTTTGAAGTCTCTGGAGTCTGTGGAAAGGTATGCGGTTGCCTTGAATCTGGGCATGATCGGTGCACTGCTGGTCAGCCTGGCGATCTACAACCTCAAGCTGGTACTCAGCGGAGACTGGGCACTGCCGTCCATTTCATCTGATATCGATATTCATGATCTCAGGGTTTTGCTGGGGCTGCTGATCGTTGTTCAGGGTTTCGAGACATCCCGCTACCTTGGCGACGAACATCCTGCCGAGCAGCGCATCGCCACCATGCGTAGTGCTCAACTCATCTCTACGGCGATCTACCTGGTCTTTATTGCTCTGGCAACGGTACTTTTTCATGGCGGGCTGGGTGCCGATGTCACCGCAATCATCGGCATGATAAAACCCGTTGCGATTGTACTCCCCGTCCTCATCGCTGTGGCGGCCATAGGCAGTCAGTTCAGCGCTGCGGTAGCCGATACGGAAGGGGCGGGTGGCTTGATCGAAGACATCACCGAGCGAAATATCCCACCCCGTTATGCATATCTGCTGATCCTTATCGTTACAGTGGTTCTGACCTGGTCGACAAATGTCAACGAGATCATTGCCTATGCATCGCGAGCATTTGCACTTTACTATGCACTGCAGTGTGCCGTGGCATGGGTGGTTGCCTATAAACTGAAAGACCTTGATCACAGATCACTGCGACTTGCAAGGTTTGCATTTCTGGCTGTGGTTTGTTTTCTGGTCTTTGCATTTGGTATTCCTTCCGGATGATATCCCGGTCTGTGGCGTATCTGGCCAATCCGATAACAAGGAAAAACATGTCCTTGAGTAGCATGATGAGACCCTGAGCCGTATAAAAGGCGATCAGGCAAAAAGCAGTAGCTGGCCAGTACCCGCCACACTGGTGCAGACAGATCCCGTCCTTTTTCAACAGCCTGTCAATGACGTTTGTGTATCAGCAATGTGATGCATGGGGGCACCACACACCACGCCCTTCGGGGGCGCGCTTGATGGTTTTCTCTTGCTTCCAGTCCATAACCACACCTTGCCCACCGATAAATAATTTGAGTGCCCCGATGTGCAGAAAGCACTATGACGCCAATATTCACAAGAATATAATGAATTACTGATTAATGAGCCATGAATGCCAGGGACTTGGTGCTTGATTACCACAACAACGAAGGTCCCGACATGAATCGAAATATCCTCCTGGCAGGTCTTGCCATTTCTGCAATCCCGTCTCTGGCTCTGGCCACCAATGGTTACCAGCTGATTGGTGTCGGCTCTTATCAGAAGGGGCTGGCCGGGGCTGTTACCGCCGCTCCCGGCAGCGCCATGACAGCCGTGACAAACCCGGCAGGTGCCGCACGCATCGGCAGCCGAGCCGACTTTTCCATGGAAGCCTTCAATCCGGATCGCAGCGTTGATCTGAGCGCGCTTGGTGGTAGCAAGGAAAACAGCGCTGTGGATATGTACGGTGTACCGGCTCTGGGCTGGACTGCGCCCACCAGTGATGGTAGCAATGTCTACTTCGGTGGTGGCATGTACGGCACTTCGGGCATGGGAGCAGACTATGCCGTGGTTCCCTTTGCTGGCACCATGGAATGGGATGGCTACAGCAACCTGTCTTTCTGGCAGATGGCGCCAGTGCTGGCCTGGAATCTGGACAACAGGCTGAGTCTGGGGATCTCCCTGAACATTGATTACCAGTCGGTTTCGATCAAGCAACGGGTGGTCAACAATGGTAGTGTTGTCAACCAGGTGGACCTGAGCCGCACGGCGAGTGCCTTCGGTTATGGACTGAGCCTGGGGCTGCTCTATGACTTCAGCCGCGACTGGACCCTTGGGGTGTCCTACAAGAGCAAACAGAACTTTTCCGAAATGAAATACCAGCTCGCCAGCGGTGACGTGACCCTCGGTGGTGTCGCCCAGGCTGGCGGAACCTATTCCCTCGACATGGACTTTCCCCAGCAGGCCGCCCTTGGTCTGGCCTGGCGGACAACCTCTGCCCTGACCCTGTCGGCGGATCTGAAATGGATCAACTGGTCCGACACCATGGACAAGCTGACCCTCAACGGGCCGGGTGTGACGGTCGTGATGAATTCGGGCTGGGATGATCAGACTGTCATCGCCCTGGGCCTGAACTACGACATCAACCGGAGCTTCAGCTTTCGAGCCGGTTACAACTATGCCAGTTCGCCCATCAAGGAAGAGGATGTGAGCAACAACCTGATCCTGCCGGCGATTGTCGAATCCCACTATACCCTCGGTGGAACCTGGCGCATCAACAACCGTTGGGATCTGGCCATGCACTACATGTATGTGCCGGAAAATACACTGGTTGCCCCGGCAAGTGATCCCATGATGCCGGGTGCGAAGATTTCCCTTTCGGAAACCTCGTTCGGCGCCAACGTTGGCTACCGTTTCTGAACAATACAGCGTCAGTCCTGCCACAAACCCCGCCCTGAGCGGGGTTTGTGCTTTAGTCCCATTGAAAAAGGCTGTTTTTTTTCAACAGCCTGACAGCTTGAAACTGTTATTCTCAGGCCCCACGTCCTGTCAATGGCGGATGCCCCGTCTCTATTGTCTCTGCCCCCGATTGTTTGCCATGACCGAACTCCCTGACAACGTTATTGATTTGCCTGCCTTGCGCGACAGGACACAGGTGTTCCGTGATCCCACCGATGCGGGCCACCAGCTTGCAGTCTTGCTGGATGAATACCGGCATGGCAATGCCATCTTGCTGGCCATTCCTGCCGGTGGGATGCCGGTCGGTATGGAAATGGCCCGTGAGCTTCAACGGCCACTGGCGCTCGCCCCTGCCAGCAAGGTCTTGTTGCCCTAGACCACCGAAGCAGGATACGGGGCCGTGGTCTACGATGGCAGTGTCTGGCTCAATCAGGGCTTTATCGAAGCCTATGGTCTGGATGAACCAACCGTAGAGGCAGGTATCGTGGCTGCGCGGCAGAAAGTACGGCGCCGTGTTGCCCGTTTTGGTTCACCGCCTGATCTGACCGGCAGGCAGGTCATTCTGATCGATGATGGGCTGGCGGCAGGTTCGACCCTGCGTGCTGCGATTGCTGCGGTAAAAAATTTGGGAGCTGAAGGTGTCGTGATTGCGGTTCCCACCGGGCACGAACAATCGGTGTTGGCCATTGCCACCGAGGTGGACAAACTCTATTGTCCGAATATTCGAGACGGGCAGAGTTATGCAGTGGCCGAGGCTTATTTGCAGTGGTCGGATGTCAGTGAAGATGAGGTGGCGGATATCTTGCTGCAGCTTCAGTCCGGTTGAGCCGCGCCCCCCATAAACCATCGCTTCATCGTTAGCAGGCTGTTGAAAAAAACGCCGTTTTTACCCAGCACTGTGTGCAGTGCAGGGACGTACTTTTTCAACATCCTGTTAGTCCCCTGTTGAAAACGTGAATCAAGCTTGGGAGCAGGGGCCGCCTTCAGAAGACGGGGCCTTGATGCAGGCAACACAGTTGCGAAATTGCAAGGCGCCATGGCATCGCCGAAATTAATGCAACGAAAACAACGATATTTTACCGTATTGCCAACAGCAGGCTAATATTTTTTTACTTCATCGATAAATAATCTGTCGGCCGGCAAGCCATGTTGTTGCAGCCTTTCGACAATGGCTCGGGCATTTTGTTCAGGGCCGTTTAGGTAGACATCGACGCCGCCAAGATCCGGATGTTGCTCTTCTATGATCCGGCTCAGTGTGTCCTGTGTACAGGTGTCTGAGTGGACTGGTATATAGGTGAAATTGTCCAGTGCATCTTCCCAGGCACGGCAGTAGTTTTCCAGATAATGACGGTTATTTTCAGGCATGTTCCAGTATAGGTACATGGGCTGATCCAGCTCCAGCGAGATGGCATGCTCGATGAGGCTCTTGATGGGAGCAAAGCCCGTATCATTGGCAATAAAGAGTATTGGCCGGTCGGAATCATCATCAAGGTTGAAGTGGCCGCCAGGGCCGTTGAGCATGACCGTCTCCCTTGGTTTCATGGTATTGAAAATATAATCGGAAAAGTCATCCTGCTCGGAGGCATGGACATGAAACTGCAGGTACATGCCGTTACAGGGGCAACTGGCGATGGATTTGCTGCGTGGTGGCAGGCTCTTTATCTTGAGGGTGACATACTGGCCGGCAAGAAACTGCAGGGTCTGGCTGCGCGGGGTGCGCAGTTGCAGGATCATGATGTGGTCATCAATTTTTTCCAGTTTGTAAACTTTTGTTTCGATGCTCTGCAAGGGCACATCCTGCGGGCGTCCCGCTTCCCGGGCCTCGATCACCATGTCACTGCCGGCGATGCTGCAGCAGGATAGGATCTGCGGGCTGCCATCGCTGGCGGGCTTGCAGACATAGTCGTGGTGACGGCTGCGGGCGATCCTGCCGCTGCGCACGCGGGCCAGGCAGGCCCCACAGCTGCCGTTGCTGCAGTTGTAGTCGAGGTTGATGCCGGAGCGCAGAGCGGCCTCCAGGATGGTCTCGTTGGCTTCGGCCAGGAAGGATTTGCCGCCCGGCTGCAGGGTGATGTGATGAGCCATCAAAGTCCTCTATAACTGGATGTTGAAAAAGCCCCTCGCTGGGCAATTTCTACCTGACAAAACCAACAGGGCAAAGGCATGCCCAGCGGTACCGGGTGCTTACCGGATGACAGGCAGCATGTTCATGCCCTGATAAAACAGGGGTTTTTGTTGTCCGCGATATGGGGTATATATCGGTCTGACTGATTTTTTCATGAGTCTGCCAGTTGCTCCGGGGATACCCGACTGGTCGCAATGGCAGGCAGACAGGAGCAGAGTAATGAGCATGGCGGGAAAGACCATAGATATGCCCAGTCCCGAGCAGGCCTTGCCGGGGCGGGACGCGCCCATGTCTGTCGCTGCAAGCCATCATGTGCTGGGCACGGCCATGCAGCCGCCCTTCCCGGATGGCATGCAACAGGCCCTGTTTGGTCTCGGATGCTTCTGGGGCGCGGAAAGAATGTTCTGGCAGCAGCCGGGTGTCTACTCGACAATGGTCGGTTACTCCGCCGGCTACACCCCCAATCCCACCTACCGGGAAGTCTGCAGCGGCATGACCGGTCATAATGAAGTGGTACGGATCATTTTCGATGCCGACAAGATTGGCTATGGGCAATTGCTGAAACTGTTCTGGGAAGGGCACAACCCAACCCAGGGCATGCGTCAGGGCAATGACCGTGGAACCCAGTATCGTTCCGGCATCTATACCTTCAATGCGCAACAGCAGCAACAGGCCGAAGCCAGCCGGGACATCTACCAGGCGGCGCTTGACGCCGCTGGCCATCCGGCCATCACCACCGAAATCATTCCGGCCACGGAATTCTATTATGCCGAAGACTACCACCAGCAATATCTGGCCCGTAATCCGGGGGGCTACTGTGGGCTGGGAGGTACGGGCATTGCCTGGCCGCAGGCATAGTTGCCATACTTGCTGGACAGGGTGTTGAATGACAGCCGGACAAGGAGAAAAAAGCCGTGATCACCGCACAGACGATGGTCGACTACTGGTTTGGCAAAGAGGCCAAACCCCGCTGGTTCGATTCGACGGAGGAATTCGAAGCCCGACTCAGGGAACGGTTTTTGGCTGTCTGTCAGCAGGCCGCCAGGGGCGAGCTTGCAGACTGGGAAAGGGCTGGACTGGAAGACAACCTGAAATTCGCCCGCCATCACCATGGCTTTGTCGAGCGTTTTGGCCGTTTTCTCCATCGCAATGCCATTCTCGGCCGGCAAAGTACGGCAGAGGAAAAAGCCTGGTTGGCCAGTGACGCCGCCTTTACCGGCTGATCAACCGGTGACGGTGATGGTGACCGTGCGGCGGTGCGGGGCAGTACGGTGCTCCCACAGATAGATCCCTTGCCAGGTGCCCAGCGCACAGCGGCCATCGGTAACGGGAAGGGTCAGGTCGTTGTGGGTGAGCACGCTGCGAATGTGGGCTGGCATGTCGTCGGGGCCTTCCTGTGAATGGAGATAGGCGGGGTCACCGTCGGGGGCAATGCGCTGCATGAAGTTTTCCAGATCGCGACGCACGCTGGGGTCGGCATTTTCGCAGAGCATCAACGATGCACTGGTATGGTGAACAAAGACATGGCACAGACCCGTTTCTATACCGCTGCGGGTGACGAAATCCTGAACCTGGCGAGTGATTTCATAGCTGCCCCGCCCCTGGTTGCTGACGGTTATGCGGGTTTGCTGGAGCATGTAAACAACCTGTGTCTGGTATCTGAATCTGTAATAGGGAGAGTATATCAATGACGATCATGGTCTGCACGGATCCGGCCCTGTCGGCCTACAGCTTTGGTGAGGGGCATCCCTTTGCTGCGGCACGGTTCTCGGCTTTTCATGATGAGCTGGTTCGCCAGGGCCTGGACAAGTGGGTGACTCCGTTTGAATCAGCATTGGCGAGTCAGGCGCAACTGGAGTGGTTTCATGATCATGCCTATGTGGAAAAGGTCAAACGTGCCTCGAAGCGTGGCCAGGGTTTTCTCGACCAGGGCGATACCCCGGCTTTCCCGGGGGTGTACGAAGCGGCCGCCCGTGTGGTGGGTACGTCATTGAAAGGCCTCGAAGGGATCATGAACGGACAGTGCAGCCGTGCCTTCACGCCCATTGCCGGTCTGCACCATGCCCGGCGTGATGCGGCCGCGGGTTTCTGCGTGTTAAATGACTGCGGAGTGGTGATCGAAGCCCTGCGCCGGCAGTATGGCATCCAGCGCATTGCCTATATCGATATCGATGCCCATCACGGTGACGGGGTCTACTACAGTTTTGAAGAGGATCCCCATGTGATCATCGTCGACCTGCACGAGGACGGCCGCCATCTCTATCCCGGTACGGGCGACGTGACCGAAACCGGTACGGGCCAGGCCGTGGGCACCAAGCTCAATATTCCCCTGCCCATGGGGGCCGACGATGCCGTGTTCGAAAAGGTCTGGCCCATGGCCGAGGCGTTTCTGCGGGAAAATCAAACCGACTTCATGCTGCTGCAATGTGGCGCCGACAGCCTCGCCGGCGATCCCATTACCAACCTGGCATTCAGTTCCAGAGTCCATGCCCAGGTTACCGAAAGCCTGTGCCGGCTGGCCGATGAGCAATGCCAGGGTCGGCTGCTGGCCATGGGTGGCGGTGGCTACAATCTGGATAACATCGCCAGTGGCTGGAATGCAGTGGTCCGTGCCATGGTGCACAATACGGGTGAGGGAAAGGTGTACGGACCGAACTGAGGATGAGGTTGTAAAAAAAGGCTCTTCAGAAGAATTTGTGGGTGGCCTCCGTGCCAACGCCTTC
>JAJRYG010000043.1 GCA_024275915.1 Gammaproteobacteria bacterium | reverse complement strand
TTCAGGCACCGCTCAGATATGAAAACCCCAGACCATGTTGAGCAGTTCTTCCTGGGTATCGTATTCCTTTTGCCGGGCGGCGATCAACCGGGTGGCGCCGGTGCCCGAAAAGGCTGTTTTCAGGTAAGGCCGGGCTGCGGGAGAAAGCAGGGCCTTTTTCAGGCGTTTCTTGATGGTGTCGGGGATATCTCGGCGGATACTGAAGGCGCGAGCCGGCATTTTCTTCTCGGTGATGTAGAGCACACGCAAGCCGCTCTTGTTGCTGATCTTGTTCTTCCAGTATTTGTCGCGCACGATGGCCGCTTCGGCCTCGCCGTTCTGCACACAGGCGATGGCGCTTTTGAAACTCTGCACGGGGAACAGCAGCGGTTGGCGAGCCGGGCGGGTATAGTAACTGAGGTAGGTGAGAGTGCTCAGGTGTGGTGCCCGGATCGAACAGACCTTCTGGTTGACCAGATCATCAATGGATTTGTAGGAGCTGTCCTTTTTTACCACCACGGCAAAACGCAGGGTTCCCGGTTGTTTGCTGAGGACTTCGTGGTTGAGCTTGTCCATGCGGTATTTGACGAAATGGGGACCGTCGAGGACAAAATCGAATTCACCGGCCCGCATGCGCCGGCCATACTCGAAGAAATTCCTTGTCGGTTCGATGCGGATCCGGGCGCCACTGGCTTTGGACAGGTAGGCCAGCAGGGGAGCAAAGTTTTTCTTGAGCTGTTCCGGGGACTGTACCGGGGGAGCCGAAAACACCAGTTTGACCGGTTCCGCCCGGGCCGGGCCGGCCAGGCTGGTTGCCAAAAGCAAGGCCGGCAAAAGAGTGATCAGGGAAAAATGACGCATGATGAGTTCCTCTCGATTTGAAAACGATATAGCACCAGTTTAGTCACACTTTATTATTAGTAAAGAATATTCTGATAAAGTAATAAAGAATGAGAAAACAGCTGCAAAATGCACCTGAATCCTGAAAGTTGACAGGCTTGTCAGTTGCAAGTTTCTAAGTTATTGATTGTTAAGGAATAAAATGGCCAATTTGTTTACACTGCGTTCACCGTTGATGATCCGGCTCCCGGATGGGAGCGAGACGGTGATTGCCGAGCTTTTTCCCCACCCCGAGGGGCTGGTGTACTTCCAGATCGGCTGGCACCTCGGCCAGCCCGAGGAAGGGATTCACGTGCTGCGGGGTGAACTGCAAGGCGAGGGACCATGGAAGATTGCGGATCACGTGATCAACGTGTTGGGGTGTCATGGCAGCAACCCGGAGCTGGCCATGGCCCATGAGCAATGGCAGGTGGATATCCTGCAACCCGAGTCGGACTACCCGCCCTGCGGCCTGATCGCCGCCATCGCCCGGCGTCTGGGGGCGGTGACCGATGAGGGCTCACAAGGGTAAAACGAAGCACATCGATTGCGAGCAGGTTGGCTTCCGGATTCCGTTTCACTTTGCGGGGGCTACGGGGTTGGCAAATCCAGGAATGCTCGTATCTGTTCGGTCTTGGCTTTGGTGTCTCGGTAGCCCAGCTGGATCAGTTCCCGGCAATAGCCTTTTTCGAACAGGAGGTAACTGACCAGGCTTGAGCCGGATTTCCTGCTGGCGCCAATACCGCGCATGAGGGTGCGAATGGTCAGTGGCAATTCATGAATGTAGTCGATGGCCAGGGCACCGAGATCACGGCTGGGCAGGATGGTCAGGACTTCCACTTCACGCAGCTCGATATTGAAGGCCTCGCGCTTTGTTTTCGGGATCAGGCTGATGGTCCGGTTGATGCGTTCCAGACGCTCGATGTCGGCTTCCAGGCTGTCGAGAAAGATGCTGTTCAAGGCATGGCCGGCAATCTCGCCAAAGGTCGGGTAGGTGTGGTTGCTGATCCGCTGGCCCGCTTCAGGTTCGGCATGACGGTTGCCAATCACCAGAACCTTGTCGGCGCCAAGATGCAGCGCCGGGCTGATGGGGGCGATCTGGCGCATGGAACCGTCACCAAAATATTCACGGTTGACGGCTTGTGGAGCAAAGATGAAGGGGATGGCCGACGAGGCCGTGAGATGGTCGACAGTGATGTTGGCGCGGGCACCCACGCGCCGGGCCCGATTCCAGCTTTTGATGTCGGCATGGCCCTGATAAAAGGACACGGACTGATGGGAGGTGTAACCGGAGGCCGTGACACTCAGGGCATGCAAGTGACCGGCATCGATGGCCTTCTGGATGTCATCGGGATTGAAATCGCGGTGCAACAGGGCTTCCAGCGGTGTCCGATCCAGCAGATAGAGCACGTCTTTTTTCCCCAGCAGGCCCATGCTCACCATGGCCAGCAACCAGTGGGCACCGGTTTTGAGGATCCCGGCGGGATCGGCACGAAACACCTGGTCGACATGGAAATTGGACCAGGTACTCAGCAGGCGCAAGACCGCATGGCGGAAATCGTGGATATGGGAGGCGAGCATGGCTGCATTGATGGCCCCCGCTGAGGTGCCGCAGATGATCTTGAACGGGGCGGGGCTGTTGCGAGGGGTAAGTTCGGCAATGGCTCGCAGGACACCTATCTGGTAGGCTGCCCGGGCACCACCGCCGGCCATGATCAAACCTGTCTTCGAAGCACTTGTTGTCATTATTGTCGTTTATCACACTTTGGTTGACAGAATACAGGGCAAGCACATACCCACCTTGCGGCCGGTGCAAGTGATTGATTTTCAGACGTCGCGAAGACATCCCTGTCGACTTGACTGCCGCGTCCCTGCGGCAGACACAGGATATCAATCACTTGCACCGGCCACTGACTATATATGAGGCAGTATGATCTTGTCCTGTGACAGAATAGCCAATATTGACAGAACAGGGGGAAGAAAGGGAAGGGCAGGCATTGTCAGGAGGCATGAAAAAGGGGCATGCACAGGCATGCCCCTGTCCGTGCAGTTCTTTTGTCAATTGACGGTAATGCGGGTTCTTGCCATACCCAGTACCGAACCGTCGATCCAGTCGAGGTATTCGATTTCGACGGTATAGACGCCACTCGAGTCAGGATTGAAAATCACATCATAACGTTCAGCGGAGACACTGTTTATCTCACTGACGGTGACCGGCGCAGGCAGAGGCCGTCCGTCAGAGGAAACCACCTGACCTGTCAGGCCACCGAAGCGGATCCGTTGCGGGTAGTAACCGGCATTGATATAGCGCACCAGCAGAGTCTGCCCCCGGTTCATGGTTACGGCCACACCGGGTGCCGTCAGGGCCGAGCGGTTGCCATCGACACCGGTGATGATGAAGTAGTCCGGGTTGAGATCATTGAGACCGGCATCCCCCCCGCAGGTGGCCGCATCCCAGGGCAGGTTGTGCCATCTCGAATCGAACTCGTCACAGGCCCAGATGGCCTCCACGTCATAGCTCGGGCCACCGCTGAAGACCCGGCCGGGGCCTTCGGGCGGGTCGACGATCAGGGCGCCATACATGCCCATTTCGGCATGCAGGACCGTATTGGTGTGGCAGTGATAGAAATAGGTGCCGGCATGAGCCGCACGCCATTGATAGGTGTAGGTACCCTGTACATCGAAGGAGGTGTGCCCAACCCCATCATTCATGGTGCTGGGTTCGATACCATGATGGTGGATGGTGTGCAGCCACATCATGCCCGGGTTGTTGAGGACCGTGTGCACGATCTGACCTTCACGCACGCGAATTGCCGGGGAAGGAAAAGGACCACCCATGCCTCCCATGCCTCCCATGCCACCACCACTGTCAGTGAAACCCCACACGGTGATGTTTCTGCCATCATCCATGCGCACCGAACCATTCATGTAGATGGTCCGTTCGAAAGTGACATCGGGGGTGACCCGGTCGGGGGTTGCGGGTGAATCGGGATAGACGTAGCAGGCGCCGCCCATGCCGCCACCTGAATTTCCTGATCTGTGCATAATGATTTACCTTTTGAATTTGTTGTTGGATAAAGTTCTATCGGCCTGCCTGATCACTTGAACTTGATCAGGGTGGCGGCACCAAACTGGTAGAGGCCACCTCCGGCGGTCTGAGTCATCTCGTCGTGAAGGTGCATCACGTATTGCTGGCCCGAGGTTACCGGGGGCCAGGCATCCGGCGGTGGCTCGAAGGGATAAATCACGTCAACCTTGCCCATGTTGTTTTCAAGTGCAATGACATCCTTTTTCCAGATCTGAGCACGGGGCTGGCCATTTCTGGTTATCCATTCCAGGTGGTTGCCATGCCAGTGCATGGAATGTACGCACATGCCAGCATTGAGTACACGCAACAGTGTGCGATCACCTATCTTGCCGCTTATCTGCGAGCGGGGATCGTAAAAGGCATTTTTTGTCGGATCCGTGTAATTGGTCGAACCGGGTGGTCTGGCACTGATGCCATTGATATGGAAGTAGCGTGGCTTGAACTTGCTGGTGGGTGTACGTCCCTGACGAATGGCATCATGCCAGGCAGGATCGATGTCGTTATACAGCCAGAACAGTTGCTGCTTGAAAGTCGGACTGCCTGCATAGATTTCGTTACTGCTGTTTTTCGGCATGATGGCCAGCCCCCCATGCAGACCGGTCAGCCGGTTGTAGGGCAGGTTGACCCTGTCGTAGAACAGATAGGAGCCTGCTGAACCGGCCAGGAAGGACACGGTTGTGGATGTGCCACCGGGGATGTCACCACTGTCTACCAGACCATCGATGACGAAACTGTGGGTGGTGCCGAGTGTATTGTGGATGGTGATGTTGACCGTATCCCCTTCCTGCACAATCATCGACTGCGCCGGATAGTCCAGCCCCGTCGATGTGCTGCTGTAGGCCTGGAACCAGACATCGATACCGTCGGCCTGGGTGCGCATGCCATCGGTGATATAGAAAGTCTGGTCGATGGTGGCCGCGTTGGCGCGTGGACTCCATGACAGGAAGGTGCCAAGTCCGGTGACCGAACCGGCAAGCCCCAGTGTCGAGAACTTGAGAAAGTCTCTGCGTTGCATGTAAACCCCCTTGGTGGTTTTTGAACGGCCATCGATGGCGGCAGACAAGGACAGCATGATCTGCAGGATCGGCAAGCACGTTGTTGTGGTAGAAAAGTGAATATTGTTTTTATTGTGGTAATCGTTGTGGTAATTATTGTTTAACAAATTAGTCATAAAGCTGTCATATGGCAAGGATGTATGGCTCCAATATTTTCGCGGTTATATGGGCGCAATTTTTACCGGGATGATTGTTCATCCGTTCTGTCAATATGTGATTATAGGCACTCACGACATTGGGGTTATTTATTTGTGCCTTGATATTCAGTGGCTTGAAAAAGATCGGCTGACCTGCTTCACGCAAGGCAAGAGTAAAATCCACTTGAGGTCTTCAGGAGCATGTGTTTCTGCTCATGTTGTACGGTCTAAAAACTGGCTCGTCTTGTGATGCCGTTACCATTTCCACGCGATTGGTGATGGATGTTCCTGTTGCTGTCCCTTGAACATGTTAGCCATATTGCATCCCTTGCTGACTGGCGGAAACAAAAACCGTGATGCATGGCTGATGGAAACCGGGTTCAGAAAATGCGGCGATGAATACATGCAGGTATTCTCGGTGCTTCCCAGAAATCTTGTCCCGCAAGTCTTTTTCCGCCCCAAGGGGGGCATTGATCTGGCAAGGAGGCCAGCCTCGTTCAATAGCCTGTCAAGGAACCGCCGTGATGTGCTATATATTCATGTAACGACCGAGGCTAGCCGGAGCAGTCTGTGAAACTCAAGTGCAGCGGGTCGGCGGAGCTGGCATCGCTGTTACCCGCCGAGCCCCTTTACAAGCGGGCACCCACCCATGATGACGATGGCACTGTCCTCAGTGACTTCATGATGATCATTCCCCGCCTGCGAGACAAGCCCCGCAAGGCAAGGGCCGAGGTCATCGCCCGCATCGAGGCTGTCCTGCAGTGTTATCAGGCGTCGGTGGTGTTCGCGGATCTCAATCTTGCCCTGAATGTGCTGTGGGTCTCGGTGCGACCGGTGCCGGGCATTTGCCTTGAATTGCCAACGGCCATCAAGCTGCAGGTTCCCGAGGCCCTGCTGGTTTCCCACAAAAGCTGAGATTGTTACGTCCCTTTCGTCATGGCTTGATTCCCCTGCAAAACCGAGGGTGTTTGGCTTGTTGTTTCTGCTGCCGGCTTGTGGGAAAGTAGCCATACAAAAAATCACATCAAAGGGAGAAATGCAATGGGTTCAATTCTTGATGATACGGCACTGGATACCCTGTTTCGTCAGGCTCGAAGCCATAATGGCTGGCTGGATAAACCGGTGACCGACGAGCAGTTACGGCAACTGTATGATTTGCTGAAGATGGGGCCGACCAGTGCCAACGCCTGCCCGGGCCGCTTCGTGTTCGTCAAAAGTGCCGAGGCAAAGGAAAAGCTAAATGCCAGTCTGGCCGAGGGTAATATCGAAAAATCTATGACGGCACCGGTGGTGGCCATCATTGGCATGGACATGGAATTCTATGAAAAACTGCCTTTCCTGTTCCCCCATACGGATGCCCGCGCCTGGTTTGTGGGCAATGCGGAAAAGATTGCCCAGACGGCTTTTCGGGACAGCACCCTGCAGGGGGCATACTTGATCCTGGCCGCCAGAAGTCTGGGGCTGGATTGCGGGCCCATGTCGGGTTTCGATAATGACAAGCTGGATGCGGCGTTTTTCCCCGATGGCAAGGTAAAATCGAACTTCATCTGTGCCATCGGTTACGGTGATGCCTCCAAACTGCATCCACGTGGGCCACGGCTTGATTTTGACGAGGCCTGCCGGATTGCCTGAGAAAAGGCATCATTCTCATTCAAGGGGGAGGAAAGTGCGTGAGACCGGACAGGGCCGCAAGCAGGGACACGAAATCAGATAAAGAACATGCTGGTCGGTGTTGCCTTTTGACTACAGTAGAGACAATGACCTTTCATGTCCTTTCGAACCAAGGGGGCTTTGTCGGCAGTTGCATGCGCCCAGAATTCAGGAGGCTACCTTGACAATCCCGCAACGACGCAGGTAGAGCTTCAATTCGGCTTCGGCTTCGGTAAAGTGCTGATACGGTCCGTGGTGTTCGCCGGAGCGGGTTACAAAATACCATTTGTCACCACTGTTGTAGAAGCGTCGGGTTCGAGGAGGAATCGAGCCCGATTCACCTGCCCTGTGTGTTGTCCTGTTTGCCTTGAGATTTGATTGCATTTTACGGCCTCGCTTAACCCAATCGTTGCATACCTGAAAATACTGTCCCTAAAGCCCCTGCATCCAAAGAATTTATACAGTTATTGGGTTAACTGATTGAGATACAAGGGCCATCTGACCTCATTTTATCCAGTTCTGGAAATCCTCTCTGATCGCACCGGGCTATCAATGAAGGCATGTCCGTATTTAAAGAATTTTTGGACACTTACCGTTTACATCGGCAAGTTATCCGCAAGCCTTTAAGGCAGTCTTCGACTGGAAGAAAACTGCCTGACCTGTATTGAAATTCTAGTAAAGCCTGCTGGCGAAATCTGTAAGAGATTGTGTATAGACATGTAGGGCCAGTCCTACAATTCAAGTGGGCGGGCCGGAATTTGCCCGGCCTGTGATTAACCGATCATTGCATAAATTCCCGGTGCAGGATGATGTGAGCCCTTCCATCAAAAATTTATGCAACGATTGGGGTTATTTTCCGTGGATGTAGCGGTAATCATCGAAGGTCCAGACCCAGTCCGGAACCATGGCGACCATGATGCTGATCAACATGCCGGTGATGAAGCCTTCGGGGAACAGCATCAGGGGAATAAAGGGGAAATAATCGTGTGCCAGTTTCTTGAAACTGTAGACTTCCCCCAGCAACAGGATGCCGGAGGCCGCCGTAATCATGATGACAATGGACAGGGCGGCACCAAAAAAGGCATTGATGAAGACATAAATGAAAAAATTGTTGGGCAGTTTGCGATCCACGATGGTGAACAATAACTGACTGAAAAGGATGGGCACCAGGCCGGTGATCAGAATATTCTGTGGCAGGCTTTGCCAGTCGGTGCTGCCGTTGAAATACATGCCGACATACACCAGAGTAAAACCGATAAAGGCCAGTTGCCAGCCAAACATCAGGGTCAGCAGGGTCGCACCGATATAGTGGTAATCGAGGCCGGGAAACGACGTGGTGGTGATGTGCCAGAGCAGCAGCAGGCCCACACAGGCGCCGAGAAACACGTGGCTTAGCTCGGAGCGTTTGAACTTTTGCCAGGGAGCCGTGAACAGCGCCGGGACGAGAAACAGCAGATAGACCAGGCTGGCTCCCCAGAGCCAGATTTCCGGCAGCAGATTGTAGGGTGCGTTCATGGCCAGCTGAATTCCAGGACTTCACAGTTGCGAAAATCGACCTCCAGGAGCTGTTGCGGTGCCTGGCGGTGAAACCAGACATGGGCGGCGCGCAGGGTTTCCTCATGGGCGACAATGAGGAAATTATCCACATTTTGTTGCTGGAGATCGAGCAGCATCCGGCTGATGCGCCGGTGATGTTCGAGCCGTGATTCACCCCCGGGGGGGCGAACATGCAGGGGATCGGCGGCGATGGCGGCAAAGTAGGCCGCCACAGGCTGACCATCGAAGCCGGAACGAATGTCATTGAGTTCGGGGCAGACACGCACAGGAACCCGGTGATGGCGATTGACGATTTCGGCGGTCTGCCGGGTACGTGGCAGCTGGGAGACCAGGATGTGCGTGAAGGGCCGGTCACGCAGGGCATCGGCGGCCTGCTGGGCCTGCTTCAGGCCGTTTTCACTCAGGTGCACATCCCGGCCGGGATCGTCATTGCACAGGCCTTGCAGGTTGTAGTTGGTCTGACCATGGCGCATGAACCACAAAGACATGTTAACTTCCGCGTGTGGCAGGTAAAAAAGAAGCTATGCTAGCATAATTGGCACAGGCCATTTTGGCTGAAAAATACCCGTCCCTGTAAAAATAAACCAAATAGTTGCATAAATTTTTGGATGCAGGGGCTTTGGGGACAGTATTTTCAGGGTCGAGCGCAGGTTTTTCCAACCGCAGCATAGTCCACCGAAATGTGAGGATTGGAAAAATCGAGCACGGCACTGAAAATGCTGGCATGGAAGGCGCTTCGCCAT
>JAJRYG010000042.1 GCA_024275915.1 Gammaproteobacteria bacterium | reverse complement strand
TGAAGAAGGGAGTATATACCCTGAGAAAAGGCCTGCATTCCAGTGCGTCTCGTGTTTTGCTTGGTGAATAACTCTGTTTCGAGGCTCGAACCGGCGCAGAGTATCATCTTGCTGGGTGGCTAAACCCGACAGACTCCTAGGGCGCGTTCTGTGTGGATTGCCACGGCATCGAGGCGAAAATCCGTTACAAATGCTACCATGATCCCATCAGCTGTCCTGCTCCGAGCCCGGATGGTGACTGACTTTCCGAACACCGTGCGCAGGATTTTGCTACACAGGTAGCAGATCTTTTCCCGCCAGGAGATATACTTGCCAGCCTGTCCATCCGCTAGAGAAACGTACCATGACTGACCAGCCGTCCAGCAAGAAAACCGCAACCCGCAAGAAGAAGGTGGCCAGCAGCAAGCCTGCAGCCGCAGAAACCAGCAATGTCGTCGTTGCCCTGATCGAGGAAATGAAAAATGATCGGGAGATCCGTGACCGGCAGATCACCAGCCTGGTCGAGCAACTCAGCAAAGGCTTCGGACAGCTGCAGGCGGAGAATAAACAGCGTGATATCCAGCAAAGCCGGGAAATGGAGCAACTGGTCTCGGTGCTGGCCAAGGCCTTCGACCGTGTCGAGAAAGACATGGAAAAACGCGAAGACCGTCATGGACAGATTATCGCTGACTTGAGTGATACCCTGGTAATGGAACATCAGGCTCTGCAGGAGGAGGTAGAGGGAAAGGAGCGCCTGCAGGACAAAAAACTGGAAACCCTTAAAACGGTCCAGAGTGAACAGGTGCGAAAAACCCGCCTTGTGGCCATTCCGGGCAGCATTCTGGCCATTGTCGCCCTGGTCTACATGTTCTATACGGTTCACATCATGGAGCAGGCCATGACCAGCATGTCGACGGACATGCAGGCGATGAAACTGTCCATGGACACCATGAGCCAGGATACCCGAGCCATGTCCACGAGCATGAGCTACATGACCCGGGACATGGAGGTGCTTGCCCGCAATGTCGCTCCGGCCATGACCGGGCTGCGCCGGGCCATGCCCTGGAGCCCCTGAAAATGAGGCTTCGACTGATTGACGCGGCCCCCCCGACTGACAATAATTGGGCTTCTCCATATCGTCCTTATTCTATTCCCCGGAGGGAAGTCCATGAAAACAGCAATCCTGATCCTTGCCAGCCTGTCCAGTTTCCTCGTGTCCGGTACGGTTTCGGCCCAGCCGGGGTACGGCCCGCCACCCACAGCCTATCAGCAGCCCATGCCCGGCGAGCTGCTGCGCGACGGGATCTCGAAACTGCTGGTCTTCATTCAGTCCGGTGACGGACGTGACCGGGCCGCAATGGAGGTCTTCGTGGAGCGGGAAATTGCTCCCCATTTCGATTTTTCCTATATGACACAATGGGTTGCCGGCCCCCGCTTCCGTTACATGAACAATCAGCAGCGCAATGAACTGGAGGCCCGTCTGCGCCAGGAGTTTATTTCCTCCATGCTCCGGCAGCTGGCCAGCTATGATGTCAGTCGCGTCCAGTACCTGCGCCCCAGGGGCAACCCGGCCAGTGGTGAAGTGGATATCGGTATCATAAGCCACCCGCGTCAGGGCTATCCGACCCGGATCAATTTCCGCATGTATCGTTCCAAGGACGGCTGGAAAGTCTTCGATGTGGCCCTAAATGGTCAGAGTGCCTTGATGTACTACCGCAACTACTTTGCCCGGCAGATGCAGCCCCGGCCCGGTGCCTACCCCCCACCCCGGGGATATTGAACAGGGCGAAACCGCGGGTTACATCAGGTGACTTGCTGCACACCGCCCGCGCCGGAATGACGGTTTAGGCTTCATGAGTGACGAGGCCCCGGGTACTACCGTCATGCCAGCGCAGGCAGGCATCCAGGCAGGGTTGGTTCGAGGAAAAAGGCTTGTTTGTTGCCACGAAACCGAGCCCAGTCATCGACAGGCCTTCACCCCCCCAAGCCTCCCTGGATTCCAGCCTTCGCTGGAATGACCTCGAAGTCGTGTTCACTTGTATCTTGTCCCTGCCTTAAATCTGATATTGGATAAAGGCAGGGTTGGGGGAGGGGGACAGGGCTGCGCGGCAGCCCCTTGTCGCAGGGATTTTTCTTTTCAGATTCTCAGATATGACCAGCCTTCACGCTGACGCTTGATCACCTGGTGCATGGCCGATTCGACCACCTGGGCTTCGGGAACCAGGCGGATGTCGATGCCTTTTTCCACCTTGAGCCGGGTGATGGCACGCTGGCAGGCGAGAAGTGAGAGATTGTCATACTCATTGGCAAGTTGCCGCAGTCGCTCGACGTACTTTTCATCTCCTGCCTTGAGCAGGGAAAGACCGGGACCATTGGTGAGGATCTCGATTTTCACCTTTTTATGATTATCCACCGAGGATTTCAACAATTGCTCCGTTTCATCGATCATGACCTCGAAGCGTTTCGGATCATTACTGTTGATATGCAGCATCAGACGCCATTCGTCCTGACGGGCCATATCGTTGATACGGATGGAATCGGCCAGTTCGGTCAGTTTGGGGTGATGGTTGATATTGTCATGGGCAAACCAGCCGGACAACAGGCCGATGAAGAGAAATACAGAGGCCGCAATGGCCGGCCAGGCCCTGTCAGTCTTTTTTGCCGGAGGTACTTTCTGTTTGACATAATCATGATGATAGGCAAGCTGTACCATGTCCTTGACCTTTTGCAGCTTGCAAAGGCGGTCGGACAATTCCTTGTCAGCAGGGATGGCCTCCATGATTCGGTAACATTCCTGCTTGTCCAGCTGATTATCCAGATAAGCGTTGAGCAACTCATCTGAGAATTTCTGTGTCATTGAACTCTCCTGAGGTAAGGTACCTCGCTGGTGTTGTCGGGCCGCAGTTCCAGCAGCCGTTGTGACAAAGTATTCCTCGCCCTGCACAGCCGGCTCATTACTGTACCGACCGGAATCTCCAGTACATCGGCAACATCGGTATAACTCATGCCTTCCAGGTCGATCAGGGTCATGACCTGACACTGCCCGGCGGGCAGTTTGGCGACCGCCGCACGTACCTTGTCGACGATATTCTGTGACTCGGCAAGCTGTACCGGCGTGATTTCGTCGACCAGAACAATATCGTCGATATTTTCACACTCTTTATGACGGCGGAAATGATCCCGCCAGCAATTGGTTAGTATGCCAAATAACCAGCCATCAATGGCTTCCGTGTTCTTCACCTGCTGGGAAGATTTCAGGGCCTTGAGCATTGTTTCCTGGACCAGATCATCTGCCAGTGCAGTGTCATGGCTCCAGGCATAGGCAATTTGATATAGACGTGGCCGGAAATCTTCCAGCTGCTGTTTAAAGTCATTGCCGATTCGGAACAGATTTAATGGATTCATGGTGACCAACTTTTATTTTTCTGCATGCAACACCTCGACCCACTATAAACAAAGACGCAGCAAGGTTACAAAATATTCCATGAATTTTCATTTTTTATTGCATATTGCTGAATTAGCATATGATTATATTTTAAATAGAAGAAGTAATGATTTTAAAAAAAAGTGGAATAAAAGTGCAGGCTGTCGCGTCTTGTTACTTATACGCGCGATATCTGCGTAAAAAATACCGGCATTCAAACATGCCGGATAACAAAAACAGACCAGCACGAATGTGTGTTGTGTGCAAAAAGTCTGAAAATAAAAATACAGACAACTGTATTTGTAAGTGGTCGCCTTCTCTTTCGGTATTCATTTGATGCTGCTGGGGTAACAGATCCGTGGACTATATTGCTGTGCATGACCTGCATGATTGCTGGAAATGAAAATCCAGCCTCAGGAGGTAGGAAGTAATGAAACAAATCATAAGCCGTATCATGGCGGTGATGCTAGCTGTTGGCCTGTTCGCAGGTATGACCCAGCAGGCGGCTGCTGAAAAGGCATTTGCAGAAAAGAAAATCGTATTGCAGATCAGCGATCCCAATCCATTCAAACAGACACTGGTACTCAATGTTGCCAACAATCTTATCAAGTACTACGGCATGGATCGTGTCGAAATTGAAATTGTTGCCTTTGGCCCGGGCCTGCGTCTGCTGTTCGAGGAAAATGCCAATGCCAGTCGTATCCAGGGTCTGGTCGACAGTGGTGTGCGCTTAAGCGCCTGCAAGAACACCATCCGCAATATGGGCAAGAAGCTGGGGCACCCACCTGCACTGAACAAGAATGCGGTGAAGGTTTCTGCCGGTATCGTGCGCATCATCGAACTGATCGACAAGGGCTATGTACTGGTCAAGCCTTAAGGCTGAATCGGTACTGTTTCGAAGAATTTCGGGAGTTAAAAAACAATGAAAAAATCATGTAAGAACTTTGTGCTGGCTGCGACCAGTGCGGCAATCCTCGCCGGTGTGGCCGGCAGTGCCCAGGCGGCCAACTGGTTGTTCCTGCAAGGGACAGAAAGACCCGGTGCCGCACCACGTGCCAAGGTCTGGGGTTTCATCCAGCCTGAATATCAGTCTACGGTCGACACCAAACTGAAGGCCGGCCCCTGGAAAGGCCAGAAGGCGGTATTCAACCAGTCTCGTCCACAGCTCAAAACCAGCTCCAGCTTCAACGTGCTGCGTGCTCGTATTGGCGTGCGTGGTGTAGCCATGCCACTGGATAGTAATGTCAACTACTTCTTCCTGGCTGAATTCGGCAACAATGGCATCACGGCCGGTGGCGGCGGTGCTGTCAAGCTGACCGATGCCAGTGTAACCTTCAACCACATGAAGGGAGCCCGTATCCGTATTGGTCAGTTCAAGACACCGGGTTCGGAAGAAGGTCTGCAGGCCATTCATGTGTTTGATTACATCAACTTCTCAAATGCCACCAATGGCCTGCTGCTGGAACGTTTTTTCAATAGTGATGGTTCTACCCAGGTTGGCGCGAACAAGCCCAATGGTTCCGTCAGTGCCTTCCGTGATATCGGCATCCAGATGTTCGAGACCTTCAAGGTCAACAACTGGGAGCACAGCTACGCCATCATGGTGGGTAACGGCAACGGCATCAACCGCAACGACAACAACGACAACAAGGAACTCTATGCCTACTGGTCATCTGAACTGGTTTATGGAGGCAAGGGACCTCGCCGTCAGGGCATGAAGCTGTTTGCCTGGTACCAGGATGGTCAGCGTACCCTCGCAGCCGGCCCCAGCCAGACGGTTCAGAACTTCGATCGCATGCGTAGTGGTCTTGGCTTTACCTACCGCAAGGGCAAGCACCGTGCGGCGGCTGAGTACATCAATGCCGATGGCATGATCTTTACCGGTACCGACGGGGCAGCCTTGCCGGGTGCTGTTAGTAACAATGGTGCATTAACCGCATCCTGGAACATGGCAACCAAGGGCAAGGCCGATGGCTGGTATGTCCATTACGGCTTTGCACCGACGCCGAAGTGGGAAATCGACTTCCGTTATGACGTCTATAATCGTTTGACCAACAGCACTCTGGGCGAACGCAAGTTCGACACGGCGACACTGGGCCTGCAGTACTTCTTTAACAAGAAGACCCGTGTCACCATCAACTATGAGTTCCGTAATGCAGATGCTCCTGGTTACGCAGGCAGTAGCCCGGTTAACCAGATTCTGGATTCCCTGGATGATCGGGTCTCATTCAATGTACTGGCGATATTCTAAGCCTTTTAATCTGGGGTTTCTCCCGGCTCAGGCCGGGAGAGTCACCTGAATCAGGACTCCTTATAAATAAAGGGAAGAACCAAAAAACGGATTTTACTTTTGTTTTCTCCCAAGTTGACAACCCCGGCAATGTCGGGGATTTTTTTGCCCCCTGTTTCTGAATATCCAGCGATTGACATCAAACCCGGTAGTGCATGCAAACCTGGAAAAAGGCTTGGCAAGCTGGTGTCGTTAATGGTAGTGTTTGTTCATCTGAAAGGAAGACTTTCAGATCGGGAATACACAAGAACAAACAGGGATGGAGGAATAACAACAAAAAATAATATTGGCTGTTATTTTACGAGATAATGCCAAAATTCAAAAGGCTGCGTTTGCAGCCTTTTTTATTGGCAAAGGGAAGAGGGCCAGTGGCCACAAGGGCCAGGTGACGAGTGACAAGGTAACCAAAGAATTGCAGGATGCTGCCGAGGAACGAGGCGCATCATTATGCAATACGGAATCCTCAATCCATGAAGCCAACACGGCAACATGCCGGTTAATGTCGTCCTGGCTCGTCACTCAGGGCAAACGCATACTCACCGTACAGACAGCATGATCTTGCCCTGCCTCGTACCTCCAGCCTGCTCCGCAGGGTGGGACAGGCTGGTCACTTGAGGGTCGTGACCCCATCGGGGGTACCCAGCAGCAGGATATCTGCCGGACGCATGGCGAACAGTCCGTTGGTGACCACGCCTGTGATGTTGTTGAGCTGTTGCTCCAGTTTGGTCGGTTCCATGATTTCCCAGTTATGGACGTCGAGGATCACATTGCCGTTGTCGGTGGTAAAGCCCTCGCGTAAAACCGGCTCCCCGCCCAGTTTGACGATTTCGCGAGCCACATAACTGCGTGCCATGGGGATAACCTCGATGGGCAAGGGGAATTTGCCCAAGTAATCGACCAGCTTGCTCTCGTCGGCGATGCAAACAAACTTGTTGGCCACGGCAGCAACGATTTTTTCCCGGGTCAGTGCGCCTCCGCCGCCCTTGACTAGGTGCAGGTTACGGGTCGATTCGTCGGCACCGTCGATGTAGACAGAAATGCCGTCTACCGCATTGAGATCGTAGACCGGAATGCCGTGGCCCTTGAGGCGTTCCGCCGAGGCAACCGAACTGGCGACGGTGCCGTCAATCTTGCCCTTGATTTTGGCCAGCTCATCAATAAAAAAGTTGGCTGTGGAGCCGGTACCGACGCCGATAATGGTGCCAACTTCGACATATTCGATGGCCGCCTGGGCGACAGCTTGCTTCATTTCGTCCTGTGTCATGGAATTATCTCTCCAAATACGCGCCAAATCGCGGGTTCGGCATTGTTGATTGACAAAGAGCGCATTATATTAGGTATCCGATGCCACTATCCAGCGATGATTGACAGGAATTCCACCCCGCATGAGCCCATATTCCCTCCAGCAGTACCTTGAATTGATGAAAAAAGCGCCGGTTTACGACGTGGCCCGCCGCACGCCACTGGAATATGCCAAGGGCCTGTCCAAACGGCTCGACAACCGCATTTTTCTCAAACGGGAGGATTTGCAGCCGGTCTACTCCTTCAAGTTGCGGGGTGCCTACAATAAGATCATCGCCCTCACGGCAGAGCAGCGGGAAAAGGGGGTGATTGCCGCCTCGGCGGGCAACCATGCCCAGGGCGTGGCGCTGGCGGCACAGAATCTGGGCATTGCTGCGGTCATCGTCATGCCCAAGACCACACCGGACATCAAGGTGGCCTCGGTCAACCGCATGGGGGCCAGAACCGTGCTGCATGGCAATTCCTATGATGATGCCTGTACTCATGCCGAAAAGCTTGCCGCCGAGAATGGCATGATCTTCATCCACCCCTACGATGATCCACTGGTCATTGCCGGTCAGGGCACCATTGGCCTTGAACTGATCGAGGAATGTCAGAACATGGATGCGGTCTTCGTGCCAGTCGGTGGCGGAGGGCTGATTTCCGGGGTAGCCATGGCGCTTAAGCACCATGATCCGAAGATCCACATCATCGGTGTCGAACCCGATGATGCACCCTGCATGTATGAAGCACTGCGTGCCGGTGAACGGGTCACCCTGGAGCAGGTGGGGATCTTTGCCGATGGCGTTGCGGTTGCCAAAGCCGGCGAGGAAACCTTTCGGCTTGCCCGGCAGTATGTGGACGAGATGATCCTGGTGAGTACGGATGAGATTTGTGCCGCGATCAAGGACATCTATGATGATACCCGTTCAATTACCGAGCCGGCCGGGGCGCTGGCGGTGGCCGGGATCAAGAAGTATGTTGACAGAAACGGCAGCCGCGGGCAAAACCTGATAGCCATTGACAGTGGCGCCAACATGAATTTTGATCGCCTGCGTCATGTTGCCGAACGCTCGGAGCTGGGTGAAAACCGAGAAGTCCTGTTTGCGGCAACGATTCCTGAAGAGCCGGGCAGTTTCCGCAGGTTCAACGAGGCCATTGGCCATCGGGGTATCACCGAGTTCAATTATCGCTATGCGGATAACCGTGAGGCCCATGTGTTTGTCGGCGTGAAGATGCAGCAGGGCGAAGAGGAAAAACAGGCCCTGTTTGGTCGTTTACGGGCTGGAGGCTATGACTTTACGGATATGTCCGACAATGAAATGGCCAAGGTGCATGTTCGTTACATGGTTGGCGGGCATGGTCATGAGGTGGAA
The DNA here is from genome assembly GCA_024275915.1 of Gammaproteobacteria bacterium. Lineage (GTDB taxonomy): Bacteria > Pseudomonadota > Gammaproteobacteria > UBA6429 > Thiohalophilaceae > JAJRYG01. The sequence goes on along the minus strand of JAJRYG010000042.1, from coordinate 491 downwards.
AATGAAGTGCTGTACCGGTTCGAATTTCCCGAACGTCCTGGCGCCCTGTTGCATTTTCTTACCCGAATAGGCCACAACTGGAATATCAGTCTGTTCCATTACCGAAACCACGGTGCGGCCTATGGCCGTGTTCTGGTTGGCATCCAGGTACCGGAAGAGGAACAGGTACAATTTCAGACCTTCCTGTGCGAATTGAACTACCCATACTGGGAAGAAACCGATAACCCGGCCTATAAACTGTTTTTGAACTGAAAAAAACCGCCGGGATTTGAGCTTCCGGCAGGATTTTACCAAAAAATTCCTGCCAATAAAAAAGGGCCTGCAGATGCAGACCCTTTCAGGCTTCAAGCCGGTTTTGCCTAGCGGCGGGCTTTTTTCTTCGCCTTTTTCTTGGCTACCTTCTTTTTGGCGGCTTTTTTCTTCGCCTTTTTCTTGGTTACCTTCTTTTTGGCGGCTTTTTTCTTCGCCTTTTTCTTGGTTACCTTCTTTTT
>JAJRYG010000041.1 GCA_024275915.1 Gammaproteobacteria bacterium | reverse complement strand
TGTCGGATTTTATCTCGAGAGCCATGGCCTGTTCGACGTTGGTAATGACAGAGACATTATTGTTTGAAAGCTGGCCAATAATTCCCTTTACCTCGATATGTTCTGCATAACCAATGATGATGACATGATGGCGGTTGTTCTGCAGTCATCTTGCTTCACCATGAACCTTATTTACCAGTGGGAATGTGGCATCGATAACATGCAGGCCACGTTGTTCGGTTTTTTGTTCTATTGATTTTGCAACACCATGAGCAGAAAACAGCAGGATTGCCCAATCAGGAACACCATTGAGATCCTCGACAAAAATTACACCCCGTTTTCAAAAGCACTTATGACATAGGGGTTGTGGACAATGGCATAGCGTACATAAATGGGCCCGGGGAAATTTGCGAGAGCATGTTCGACCAGCTCAATTGCTCTCACAGCCCCGGCACAGAACCTGCGAGTGCTCGCGAGTAGAACACGAAGAGAAGGTTTGTTGCTCATCATGATAGCCACTTCCTTTGTGTCAGCACATTTACTTACTTTTGTTAAAGTGAGCTGTGCATCACATGTATACCGTTTGCAAGTGAGAGAACATTCTTGACTTCGATATCACGCATGAGCCAGAATTATTGTCAAGAATTAAATCCAGTCTGCCTCAACAGGGAGTAACCAGGATGAACGTGTTATATTGATTCCAATATCACGGCCTGTGTTGGTCAGGCTTTCTCAAGCATGTACCTCACATGTATAAGTAGTACCGTATCATTCCGGTTGCATGACAGATTCAATCTGATGAATCTCATTGTCACGTCGCTAGCTCTCCTGTATCTGGCTGTTTTGCAGATTGACCACTGGTGTAAACCGCATGTCAGTATTCATGGGCAGCTTTGGTGGCACTGTCCAGTAAATGGCTGGCTTACTGCAAATCCTGCCCCGGTGTCATGTGCCGGACTTAAGTATCAGTCATTTTTTTCATCGAAACAGAATGGAACACATTCGGGGGCAATAAAGATGGCGAGCAGAAAAAAACCACGAAAAAAAGCAGCGGCCGATCCAAAAAAGATTACGAGTTTCAAGGCCTTTCACAAGCTGGTACCACAAATCATCGAACAGATTACAAAGGATGAGGCCCTGTCTGTGAGGGCCGCCGTCAATCCTCTGCTGGCCATCGAAGAGCTTGGCTACAGACTGGCACCGGATGTCAGAAGGCATGTGGAGATTCTTCTGCGCTTCCCGCCGCAATCCAGAAAGAAGATCAGCCAGCTTGAAAAGGATATCCACCAGTTCGCCGGGGAAGAATTCGACATCGACGACGAAAAGGAATTGAACCGGGTTCTGTTTGAAAAACTGAAACTCGAAAAACCGCAATCACCGCTTTTCCCGCTTGCCGAAGACCTCATCAGAAAGGGGCGTGACTTCATCGAGGGAAAACCCCCGGCATGGTCCGATCCCCTTGAGGCACAGAAAGAGGCTCACGCAATCATCAAGCCACTACTGGCCTACCGTCAATTGATGGCTGAACGTCCCGGGTTCGCTCCCCGTGAGCTCTACGAACAGATCAAAACCGGACGTCGCAAGTTACCCGTTTCCAGAGTCAGGATAGATCTTCCTGAGCACAGAGGGGAGTATACCGATGCCTGATACCCATGGATTTGAAATCGTTGCCGAAGTGACTGTCGACGTTTTACGGGATTTTCTCGATGCAGCCTGGGAAAACGGTGGTACTTCTGATCCCGGCTCGATACCTCATGAAGTCGAAATACCGGCAGGCACCCGCTTCCCGGGGACAACCTGGGAGGTTGATCACGGGCAGGTTGCAATCCCCCGGGAAGGCCTCAATCTGGACATGGCACCGGCAGATAACGGGGTGACCGTGACCCTTGGTGTTAACATCGACGTGGCCATGGATGCCGAAACGATCCCGGTTCCCTCCCTGTCACTGCTGGAAATGACGGCAAATATCGCGATTACTGCCCCATTTGGCATCATACCCGACACCGACAACAATATTGGTGTCATTTTCGATGGCTTGCCCAGAAACAAGGTTGATGTCGACATAACCAGTGGTGATCCCATTGGCCCAGTTACCCTGGATATCATTGCCGAGTATGTGCACAACAAATACGAGGCCGACGACGGTACCATTCCTCATACATTCAGTCAGGAAGGGGTGAGTCTCGGTGTCTATACGACGGATGTCTATATGGAACTGTATGACGATCCGGTGGATGCCAACAAACGGATCCAGGTTTCCGATGCCGGTACCGATCGAGTCGAGATCAGTATTCCGGTGTACCTTCGGCTGAGCAACATGACGGTTGATTTTCTGCCCGAGAGTTTGCAGCCAAGATCACCCATGGGGGTACTTGCCCGCCTGTCCATTACCGCACCTCTGCTCAGGCGCACCGGTACCATAACGGCAAAGCTGACAGATGCCACTGTCGATGTGGAGAAAACCGATGGAACGGCCTGCTCCGGGGGCAATTATTGTACCAATGGCACCCCATGCCTGACCCCGGCTTCTTTCGAAGAAGGTACAAATTACACATTGAACAAGACGGGGGCATGTTCCCTGCCTCCTGCAATCGATCTGGAGTCCCTACTGATCGGAAACATCAAGAGCAGAGGTCAAGCCATTGTTACGGCGCTCGGCGATATCACAGTGGAAGTCCCCACGGTTGAAGACATCGAAGAATTCATTGGTGACAAGGTTCACACCGAGATTGTCAGTCGGCGCTATATGGGGGCATGGACGCCTGAGACAGAAGAAGGATCGGATGTAACAATTGAAGAAGTCCGCCCCAAAGCCCTGGCCGATGCCCTGGCCATTGCCATTAACCCAAAAAACACTGCAGCAGATCAGAATGCACTGACCAACTTCATCCCCATGGGCAGCCCGTTTGCCATTGCTCTCGACGCCGATTTTGTCGAGCAGACCATACAGGATATTATAGACACGTCAAAGGATGAAGGTGGCTTTGGCGGTGTTCCACAGACGTTTGATGACATAGGTGGCTACAAGGCACGTTTACTCAGTCTGAATTTCGACCTGCGAGATGGGGCGATACACTTCTGGGGCGAGGTCAAGGTCTACGATGTGTTCTGCGGGGCTGACGCCACAGCCAGTTTCTGGGCCGACATAGGACTTCGCTGGACGGTACCCGATGAGGATGGGGCTCAAACCCTGGAACCCTATATTATCGACAAGGATGTAGACCTGCCCTGGTGGGCATGGTTACTGGTCGTGGTTGGCTTCCTGCTTGGCCTCATCATCGGCATTATCGTCCTGGTGGTCACGATAGTCATTGAAAATATTGCCGAACGCATCGGTGGCAGAGTCATGGAGGACGAGGTTTCCGATCAACTGAAAGCACTTGGTGCCTGGCCGCAAGAACTGCAGGGCATTGGAACCGTAACTTCGACATTCGACACCAATGTGGGTATCGATCCAAAAGGACTGCTCTTCTACGGCCAGATCGAGGTCACATCGACCTACTCGAGTGCCCTGATCAGTGCGGCAGGTGTTGGCGGCCCCTATACGGGCTTTGCCGCCGCGCCTATCCAGTTCAATGCCGGCTTCCCAAACCCCAAAATGAGCTACCACTGGGATTTTGGCGATGGTCAGAGCGCAGAAGGGCATACGGTTACCCATACCTATGCCGACGACGGAATCTATGTCCTGCGCTTGACCATGGTGGTCAACGAGCCCGGTGGTGCAACCACGCATGAGTCCACCCTCGTGCACATGAAAAACGTGGCGCCCACGGTCGATGCCGGTACCAACCGAACCATTAACGAGGGGGAAATGGCCAGTTTTGTTGGCGAATTCACCGATCCCGAAACGCCTGATACCCACGAGGCCGTGTGGAATTTCGGTGATGACAGCCTGCCCATCGATGGTACGGTGATCCAGAGTGAGACATCGGGAACGGTCAGTGGCCAGCATGCCTTTGGCGACAATGGCAACTACACGGTCAGGCTGACAGTGCGTGATGATGATGGAGGGGTTGGTCAGGATGATGTGTGCATAACCGTATTGAATGTCCCGCCCACGGTCAATGCCGGTACCCGGATCTGTGCCTACACGGATTTTCCTGTACGCCTGATTGCCCGCTTTTCCGACCCGGGCTGGCTCGATACACACATCGGTCACTGGGATTTTGGTGATTGCAGTCCCGCTCAAATGGCGATCATCGAGGAAACCAACGAACCCCCACTGGGGCAAGGGGAGGCCAGTGCCACCCATGTCTACCGCCACTGCGGGACCTATCAGGCAACGGCAACCGTTATCGACGATGATGGTGGAACGGGCACGGATACCCTGCTGGTTCACGTGGTCGAACTTGGTAATCCAGATTTCGAAGCCGGATTCAGACAGCGCACGGCTGGTGTCGTGGCCAATGACTGGGAACCCTATTCACTGGCCATCAGGGATCCCGTGGGCAACATCGTTGCTCCGGCTGCACCGGCGCCATTCAGTGCCGAGGCCTTCATTGAAACCCATGGGCGCAGGGCACAGAAGATCTGCCATTCCGGGCCACTGCATGCCGGAATCTACCAGAGGCTTTGTGCCAACCGTGGCTGGGAATATGAATTCCAGGCCAGTTACCATCTGGGTGAAGAAGGTAGCGGCAAGGCACGTCTGGGCATCGATCCCAAGGGCGGGACCGATCCGGCATCGGCAGATGTCGTCTGGATTGCAGGGGGCGCAAGGCCCGACTGGTCGAACCTGACAAACCGGATCGAGGCACAGAAGGACAGTATCACCGTCTTTCTCGAAGTACTGGAAACACGGCCCAGACGCCAGACAGCAGGCTGGTTCGATGAAGTCAGGTTGTTTCCGCACCAGCCGTTCTGCGAGGAAATGATACCGTGTGACCCTGTGTGCATCGATTTCAATGACTTTGGTATCGGTACAGTGAAAACGGCGCCGTTTGCCCACAAGGGGATAACCCTGTCTCCCCTAGGCAAGCGTGTGCATTTTTCCGAGTTTGGAGAACCACAGGGACAAATCAAGTTGATCTTCCCGCGCAAAGGGGTCAGGGCAACATTCCCTGGTGCCGTTGATGAAGTCAGCCTTGCTGTGATGAATTATGCCGGAAGACGCCTGCGCTTCCGTGTGTTCAGTGGCACGACCCTGGTGCAACAGTTCGAAGAAACGGTCTACAACGAAATGCGTGAGATCAATATCGAGCAGGCCGGGATGACCGCCGTGGAAGTATCAGGTGGCAACAACGAGGCCGGCATTGCCAGGATCTGTCTTTGCCTGCCCGATGTTCCTGTGCCACCCGAGCCCGAGCCTCCCTGTGAAGACCGTTGTATCGGTTTTGAAGATCTCAAGACGGACAATGCCATCCAGACAGAATTCAGCTACGGGACACTGACATTCGCCCCACTGGGAAGTTATGGCTGCCGAACCGTCACCTGGGGTAAACCCAACGGCAGAACCAAACTGGTATTTCCGGATGAAGGGCTGCGAATACAATGGCCGTCTTCCGTAGACGAGCTCGAAATAACAGTAAACAATTACAGTGGCAAGGGCCTGAGCTTCCGGGTATACACCGGGCAAACCCTAGCAAAGGATTTCTTCATCGAGCTGAATAACGATGTAAAGACGCTGACCATCACCCAGGCAGGGATGACTTCGCTGATAATCAAGGGCGGAAGCAACGAAGCCGCCGTAGTGGAAATCTGCCTGTGTCTTACTGCAGAACACCCATCAGGGCCGGGCGGGCTGTTGCGAAGGCCCATGCGCCGGATTTACCGGTAATAATGTCAGTCAAATTCATTATGTTTGAAAATGAGACGATATTTTATCTACATCACAAGTAAGCTATACTCAACTCCTAATTTACACTTTCATAAAGTGGTGGAGGGATAACACCATGGCAGAAGAAAAAGACGTCAGGATCACCGCGTGGCCTGAAAAGCCAGCGACACTCGAACACACCTTCAAGCTGGAGAAGCCCTGTCCTGTATCCATCTCTTTTGCAGATACACCCGCCCAGGTCGTTCTGCGCACTGACCCCCAGCAGAAACTGGATGTCAACATGAGCATGGATCTCAAGGCAGACAAGCCCGTTCCAGTCTGCCTGTCCATTTGTGAACCCATCTGTGTGGACAGTGACTACACGATTGGGATCAGCATTTTCGACAATCCGTTCAGTACCATACGGGTTCGTGGCCGCAGCAGGCTCTTCAACTGCAACCAACAGCACCAACCCGAACCCGAACTCCGGTGTATCGACTTCAGCCGCAAACTGAAGCCGGGCATGGAAATAGATCAGGCCCTGGAATACATGGGCCTAAGCTTCATCCCCCTCGGAGAGACCATAAGAACATCGACAATTGGAGAACCTGAGGATCAGGTCAAGCTTGCCTTCCCCAGAGAGGGCATGCGGATCGCCTTCCCGAACCCGGTCAGCAACATCGAACTGGTGATCAACAACTACGCTTCTCCCAGGCTGGATTTCAATGTCTATTCAAACAGCACACTGATCAACCAGTTTAGCGAAAACATAGAAAATACGGTAAAAACCGTGTCGATAAATGAGAATGATGTCACTGCAATCGAGATCAGGGGTGGTGACAATGAAGCTTCTCTCGTATCGGTTTGTTATACAGCGAAAATCGTATCCCAGGGCGATTTTACGCACAACATCGCCAGACCATCCTGACACATGGCAGACAAGAAGGAAGACATCAGGGTTGTTTCATGGCCGGACAAGGCAGTACCCGTCCAGCACCGGTTCAGGCTCGAAGAGCCTGTGCCCGTAGGCATCGGGTTTGAGAAAGACAGTGAAGCCAATGTCGTTTTGCGCAATGCGCCCCGGCAAGCCCTGGATGTCAACATGAACCTGAATCTGAACAGCCTGAAGATGATTCCGGTCTGTCTGTCGGTGTGTGAACCGATTTGCATAAAAAGTGGATACCGTATTTCCATCAGTATATTCGAGCGTCCGGTTGTATCCATAACAATCAAGGGACAAACAGTTATATCAAGTTGTGATCTAGGGGTTTGATGAATGGAGAACAAAAAAAAGGCGAGCAAGAAAAAAATCGTCAGAAAAAAGACAGCCAAACGAAAAAGCAAAAAGACAACAGCAAGAAAAACCACAAGCAGACACAAGCGCAGGACATCATCAGCAAGCAAGGAAGAGCCGCAGAAGGAGGAAAAGGTGACAGGCGGAGAATACAGCAGCAACACCGGTCAGCAGCAGAGCAGTTCGTCCACGGATGGCCTTCTGGGCGGTCTGGCCAACAAGGCCACAAAAATCGTCGAGCAGGCTGCCTCCATTCTGGAAGAAGAAATTGCAGCCGGTATCATTGCAGCCAGGAATGTTGAGGAGCGTTACGTCAATGTGAACACCCTGCGTGCTGCCGATGCCGAGCATGTCATGCAGCGTTTCCGCAAGGATGCCCACGAAGTGGTCGACATCCTGCTGGATTTGGTCAATGTCAGTCTGAATTCACTCGGCGGGCTGACCCGGCGTGTTGTTTCAGTCCAGGGTGGCCCCGTGAGCAATGAAGAAAAAGCCGGCAAGCCGGCAGCTGCCACCATCCCCACCCTGCAGATCCCCGGCGCACTCAAGGCCAATGAAACTGGCGAGATCTCCATGTCCGTGGAAAATGACAGCAATACGGCTACCGATGAATTTACATTCAGGTGCTCGGGTCTGTTGAGTACACACGACGAGGGGATCAGCCCGGACAACATCAAGTTCAACCCAGATAAAATCGTTGTTGGACCAAATACCTTCGAGAAGGTGGTTATATCGGTAACGGTACCGGAAAATACCAAGCCTGGTGTTTATTCAGGGCTTCTTCAGGCAACCAGACTGTCACATGTTCGCGCCATTCTTTCAGTTGTCGTGGAAGAATAATCCAATCGTGGCATAAATTTTTGGATGCAGGGGCTTTGGGGACAGTATTTTCAGGGTCGAGCGCAGGTTTTGTCCAACCGCAGCATAGCCCACCGAAATCTGAGGATTGGAAAAATCGAGCACGGTACTGAAAATACTGGCATGGAAGGCGCTTCGCTATCCTATCCTGCGCCGAAAATTCATGCAACGATTGGGATAACTGTACCGTAAACCTGAAGGTTACTAAAACAAGGCATGCATGACGTTCATCGGTTCGAATCCGTAAATCTGTTCCTGGATAAATACAAGACCCTGACACAGGAAACCCTGTTGAGGTATTTTCCCCAGAAAGAACCTCGTGAATATCTCTACGATCTGATCCCCTCCTATCCGGAACGCTCCGGAAAAGGCCTTCGCCCGTCATTGTGTATCGCAACCTGCCGGGCTTTTGGTGGCAGCACCGAATCCGTACTTCGGTCTGCGGCAGCACTTGAGCTGTTCCATAATGCCTTTCTGGTACATGACGACATAGAAGATGGTAGTGAATTCCGCCGTGGCAGCCCCACCATGCATACCGAACATGGCCTGGCTATTGCAATAAATGTCGGCGATGCCATGAACATCCTCAGCATGCGACCGCTGATGGACAACATGTCTTCTCTGGGGCCAAACCTGAGCTGGCGTATCTTCAACCAAATCGAGCACATGGTTCGGGAATCAGTCGAAGGTCAGGCAATGGAACTCGGTTGGGTGCGTGATAATGTCCTGGACCTGACAGAAGCCGACTACATGCGCATGATCCTGAAAAAAACCTGCTGGTATACCTGCATCCACCCCTGCCGTATCGGTGCCCTTGTGGCTACAGGCAATGACGAGAACCTGGACAGGTTTAACCGTTTTGCCTTCTACATGGGCGCAGCCTTCCAGATTCAGGACGATGTGCTCAATCTTCTGGGAGAAGAAGACAAATATGGCAAGGAAATCGGTGGTGATATTCTGGAAGGAAAGCGCACTCTCAGCCTTATCCATCTTTTGAATCAATGTACCGATGGCGAGAAAAATCGTATCGCCCGCTTCCTGTCAAAACCGCGCATGAAACGCAAGATGACCGAAGTAGAATGGATCTATGATCTGTTACTGAAATACAAAAGCATCAATGCGGCACGTTCCAGCGCACACCATCTGGCTGGTGCGGCACTGCGAGAATTCAACCTGATTTATGGGCCGTTGCCCGACAGTGAAGACAAGCAGTTCATCAAGGACATCATTCTGTATATGATCGAACGGGATCTGTGATTTGCACCGGGTGGTGGGTTTTATTACTGTTATCGCCCAGATCGATCAGAATCTGCCCGGCCAGCTCCGCCGCCTCGATGGCAACACCCAGCCCCCATGCCAGAGACCCCCCCGTATGACGGAATGATTTCAGCGCCATGTCAAGGCCGGTGCGTGTAGTGTCAATCCCGGCAAGCAGGGTATTTTTGGGTTTGTAAACAGTATTGAAGGCCGTGCGCAAACCCAGCGACATGACTGCCTGCTGAACCGTACCATCAATGACCTTGCGGCTAATCACGCTGCTGGCCGGAATCAGGCCAGCCAGTACTCCACCTGTAATGGCCGCATAGTCGGGATCAACCCGTGCCCGGGTTGCAATCAGCTCCAGTGCTTTGAGCCAGACAGGATTGAGGATCCGGTTACGGATCAGTTGTACGATCATTCCTGCCAGCGCCATGTCATAGCGCAGTTCCTTCTGTACTCGCTGTTCGTAGGCAAACAGGGCTGGCCGTTCCAGGCGATTGTTAATCAATGCCGTATGCAATGCTTCAGCAGCCCAGCGGCCACTTAGCATGGCATACTGGATACCTTCACCGTTCAGGGGGTTGATCAAGCCTGCTGCATCCCCGGTGAGCAGGATTCGGTCTGCAGTCAGAGGCAGACGGGGGTTGTAGGTATTGAGAGGCCAGCCAATGATCTTGTTTGCCAGCTGTGCATGAGCCAGACGGCTGGAGAGTACGGGATCCCTTGCAATCAGGTTCTTCAACAGCTGTTTGAGGCCATCGTCGGTTCTGGGAACGGTTTCCAGTACCATGCCCACGCCAACATTGGCCTGGCCCTTGCCAGTGGGAAACAACCAGTAATAGCCGGGAAAACTTTCACCGCTGAAATAGAGCTCCGCTTCATCGGCCTCGCCGGCAACACCATCGTAGTAGGCACGTACCGCAACGATGCGATCCTTGTTGGCGGTCTTTTTGCCGCGCAGTTGCCGGGCAACAAGGGAATGGCTGCCATCGGCACCAATGATGGCTCGTGCCCGAAACCTGCGCCTTGTTTTCTCATGCCTGAGCTCTGCGGTTACACTACCGGAATCGGTCGAAAAAGCAACAAGCTGGTGTTCTTCAAGAACACTCACCCCTGCCTCCTTTGCAACCTGGACAATCCAGCTGTCGAGCTGCTTGCGTGGTATGACCCGGCCAAAGGCAGGCAGGCCGGGAATCGTGGGGATCATTTCCGAAATCAGTTGCTTGCCATCGAGATACAGGGAAGCACGGCGGACGATATTGGTATCCTGGTAGTCCTGCCAGCGGGTAATGCCGAGGTTTTTCAGCTCAAGCAGAGCCACAGGGCCAACAAAGTCTCCACAGACCTTGTCACGGGGGAATTTCTGCTTGTCGATGAGAGTGACATCGTGCCCCTGTTTGGCCAGATGATAGGCGGCAGCGGCACCTGCCGGGCCAGCACCAATAATGAGGATGTCTGTATCGAAGTGATTCGAAACTGTTATTCGTACATTTGGTGTTGTCATGTTCCCGTCCCTGTTAAACCTGCTCTATTCTAGGAGTGTCCTGCCCTATAATCAACATCGAAAATTAGCTCAAAGTGCCAAACGGGTCTTGTGCTTCTCCACATTTCCTCTTTGCCAGAGACTGGTACCGGTTCACACCTGAATGACGGGTTTCTCATCTGAGGAAGAAGCCGGGGGGTGGCAACCAGGCCAGGGGAGGTGCATGAAAAAAACCTTCAGTTCAGGAAATGCTATTTTCCCAATTGTTGCATGAATTATTGGATTTGCACAGGCGATAACACAGTGAGAATAGTACAGTTCATCCTGATTCTGGCCCTTGTTCAGTGGTGGCTCAGAGATCCGGTTGTCGAGATCCCTGGCAGTGATACCCGCTTTGCCTATCAGCTCGAATACCCCGGTGATGCCGATGGCAATGATCCGCTTCCCATGCTGGTGGCCCTGCATGGCAATGGTGATACCGTCGACAATTTCTACAGTACCGCCCTTGATCAACTCAATGTTCCCGTGTGTATCATCCTACTCAAGGGTCCGCTGGCCTATGGCAGGGGCAGTGCCTGGCCATGTAAGCAAGCCGACTTCAAGACCTACGGGCCTGCAGTGGCCCAGGCCATCGAAATACTCACACACAAATATTCAACAAAAGGCAAACCGGTATTGTTCGGCTTTTCAGGCGGCGCCATGACGGCCTACTATCAGGCCATAAAGCATGGAGACAGCTATTCGTATAT